>JAFTNJ010000012.1 GCA_017451915.1 Clostridia bacterium | reverse complement strand
GAGCCTTTCTGATAAACCCCGTTTACGGGGTGCAGTGCGTGTGATGCGATGATATAATTCGGTGCCCCTTTTAGGGGTTAAGCCGGTAATAGCCCCTTACAGGGGCTGTGCAAACCACCGGTTGAACCGGTGGTTTTGATTGAAAGCACGCCCACACAAGTGAACATTTGGTTATTCCATTAACAGCTGTGCAATTTCCTTCCGTTGTTCCCCGGTGTACTCGTAAACGGTGGCTTTGAACCATTTCGTCTCTACAAAATCTTCGGCGAAAGCGTCGATCACCTTTTGGGCGATTCGGAATTGCGATGCGGCTTTTTCGGGCTCCCCGTTTTCCTTTAAGTGCTTCCCTATGATGATCAGCATATCAATTAAATCTTCCGCAGAAATATTCTTTTGCTTTTGCGCGGCTTCATAGCTCTCCTCCCCTTCCAAAAGGGTGGCCATCAACTCCAATTTTGTAAAATAGATCTCAGGAATGATCTCAAGCGTGGGTTGGACCAACGCCTGTTGACCGTTCTCCCGATAACACGTGGCAAGGATTCGGCAGGCATCGTATTTGACCGAATCATCTTCGGTAGACTCAATCAATGTTTTGCAAAGATTTACCACCTCGTCGGCTCTGGTTTGATAATCCAACGTATAAAGAAGATTGTTTAATATAATATCATTCCCCGGAAATCTTTGCAAGCCTTCTCGCAAAATGCGTTCCGATTTCTCCGTGTCAGTAAAACGATACCGATACGCTTCATTACAAATCGCATCTACCTGCTTCTCGGTTTCAAACCGATTAAAATCAAAAAGCTCGTCGGTGGAGACGCCAAAAAAGGAAGCAATGGCGGGAATCATGGTCACGTCGGGCATCGTATTTCCGTTCTCCCACTTTGACACGGCCTGAAAGGATACCCCAAGATAATTGGCAAATACCTCTTGGGATATATTTTTTTGTTTTCTTAAAGATTTGATCTTCTCTCCAAGTTTGATCATGACAGTACCTCCAAAAAAATGATTGGATCAGCGCTTTTCCTGATATCATTATAGCACATTGGAGGGAAAAAACAATAACCTGTTTGGAGAGAATTTTTCTAACGTGGGTTGAATTTGTTGTTATTGCAAAAAGGTCTGATAATCGGCGTAATTCTTTTTCAGGAGGGCGGGCGTGTCCAAACCGTAGGGACATTTGGCCTTGCATTGGCCGCATTCGATGCAGGCCTCGATCTTCTTCATCTTGGCCTGCCCGGCCTCGCTCAAGTGTCCCGCCGCGGGAGACCGCCGCAACAGCAATGACATCCGCGCGCAGTTGTTGATCTCGATCCCCACGGGACAGGGCATACAATAGCCACAGCCTCGGCAGAATTCCCCGGCCAGCTCCTGCCGCTCCCGGGTGATGTAGGCGCGCCGCGCCTCGTCCAGCTTCGGCGGTGCCTCATTGTAGGATAAGAACTCCTCCAGCTCGCTCATGCGCTGGATCCCCCAAATGGGTGCCACCGGGAAATTCGCAAGGTAGGCATAGGCCACGTCGGAACGGGTAATCAAGCCCCCCGCCAGAGCCTTCATGCAAATAAAGCCCACGTCCTGTGCTTCGCACAAACGAACCAAAGCCTCTTCCCGCTCGCTGGCAAGGTAGGAGAATGGGAACTGCAAAGTATCGTAAAGCCCCGAGCGCACCGCCTCCTCTGCCAGAGCAAGACGGTGATTGGTAAAGCCGATAAAGCGGATCTTTCCCTGCTCCCGCGCCTCCAGCATGGCCTCGTACAGACCCGAGCCATCCCCGGGCTTGGGACAAAAATCGGGGTTGTGGAACTGATAAATATCCACGTAGTCGGTCTTCAGTAGCCGCAAGCTGGTGTGCAGATCCTCCCAAAAGCCCTCCACGGTGGTGGACATGGTCTTGGTGGAGATCACGATCTGCTCACGCACGTCACCGAGAGCCTGCCCCAGCTTTTCCTCGCTGTCGGTATACATCCGCGCGGTATCAAAATAGTTGATGCCGCCCTCAAAGGCGCGCCGCAGAATCCGACAGGCCTCCTCCATGGTAACGCGCTGCACGGGCAACGCTCCAAATCCGTTTTTGCTAACCACCAGGTTGGTTCGTCCCAGGCGTACGGTATCCATAAGCTTTCTCCTTTGTTCTTATAAGTTAGCCGATCATGTGGGAAAGCCCAATGATGGCAGGCATAGTCGCAATGCACAACACGGTGGAAACCACCACCAGGCGACTGACGTACGCCGCGTCGCAATGGTATTTTTCGGCAAACATGGTTGCGCTGGAGGCCGCAGGGGTGGCCGCCATAATAATGATCACGTCCTGGGCAACGGTGGGAATCGACGCTCCCGCAAAATGGACCGCCTTCATGATCGCCAACACCGCCAGGGGTAAAAGCAGATGTCGCAAAAGCAGGAACCAATCCATGGCTCGATCCCCCAGGATCCCCTTCCATTGAATGTCGGCCAAGCGCAGACCGATCACCACCATGGAAAGAGGTGCCACAAGTCCCTTGAGCATACTCAGGCAATCCCATACCAGACCCAACTCCACCGTAAAACGGTTGACGCGGAACACCAGGCAGAGCACGCCGATGACCGAGGCCAGCGTTACGGGGTGCAGCAACACTTTGGCCAAAGAAATCTCGCTCTTGCTGGTCTTATGCAGACCGATCAACTCGTCCACGTGATCCACGTCCCCGTCGCCGTCGTGGTCAATGCCCTTGACACGGGTGCAAAGATAGACTCCAAGGGTCCAAAGGAAGAGGTTAAAGGTAATGTTGTAGATCGAGGCATAAATGGCCGCCTCGGAGCCGCAGACCGCCTGGATCAGAGGGATCCCCATAAAGGCGGCGTTGGAAAAGATGGTGGCAAAACGAAGCATTTTTTGCTTTTGCTCGGGTTCCTTTTTGAAAAAGAGAAAAGCCACCACCGAGAAGATCACGTGAGCAAGCAGAGAGAACAGAAAGACCCAAAGAATATTCTTCCAAATGTCGGCAAACAAAAGGGTGCAATCCAGGTAGGCACAAACGATCAGGGAGGGCTGGGCAATGTAGAGCACCAGATTGGAAATTCCCTTGCCAAAGGCATCGCCAACCATCTTCCCTTTTTTGAGAATCAGGCCCGGAAGCATCATAATAAAAAGAACGGCAACGTTTTGAATCAATTGGGTTATACTCATAATGAAAAAGCCTCTTTCTTCTAAAATCTTAATCTTTTACGTATCACTTTATTGTATCACAAAAATAGTTATTTGTCAATTCATCTTGACTGATACCCTTTCAAATTCAATGATTTTTCCAAAAAAGTTCTTGACAATAGGGGAAGATTATGATATAATAGGAATGTTGACACAGAAACACGATATACTATTCTTATTGGGGTATAGCCAAGCGGTAAGGCACCAGACTTTGACTCTGGCATTCGTAGGTCCGAATCCTGCTACCCCAGCCAGAAAAAAGCCATTTGCGAAAGCAAATGGCTTTTTTCAACGAAATTTGCCCTTCGGGCAAGTGAAATAGCTTCGCTGTGAAATATTTGCTCTGCAAATGTGAAATATTCGCTGACGCGAATGTGGGCAAATTTCATTTCACATTGCGACGCAGGAGCAATATTTCACAATTTCCGCAAGGAAATTATTTCACATTCGGCGCAAGCCGAATATTTCACTTTTTCTTCCCCACACCACAAAAACCCTGTAAAGTTTCGAACCGCCACACGTAGGGGCGTTCTGCGAACGCCCGCGGACGACCAATGGTCGCCCCTACCGGCAAAATTTATTTGCAAAACCGTAGATCGGGTGGCATTTTAGACAGATTTGGACTAACGAAAGCCTTCCTCCGGGAGGAAGGTGGCACGCGAAGCGTGACGAAAGGAGCCCGCGCGACTTTGAAATTCGAATAAACTTTACGGCAACGCGCTCTCCCTCAGTCGCTTCGCGACAGCTCCCTCCCGGAGGGAGCCTTTTGAGAATCGCTTGCCAAACTGTTGTAATATTTACAACTTTGCGGTTATTGAAAATGAAAAACGTCTGTGATATAATATAACCACAGAAAGGAAGTGAACTGATGTACCACCTCAATCAATTTTGCAATATTATCTTTGAATTGAGAAAAGAACGCGGTTGGACACAGACCATGTTGGCTGAAAAGCTGGGCATAGCCCCACAATCCATTTCCAAGTGGGAATGTGGCATAGGATACCCTGACGTCACCTTGTTTCCTCTAATTGCCGAGCTTTTCGGTGTTGACATTGGTGTTCTTTTCGGACAAAGCAAAGGGGAGAATGAGCGTATGGATCACGGCAATGAAAAGAAGTTTGTTTTTGAACCGCTTCATCGTGTTGAGTTTATTGTGGGTAACGAATGTGATATTAGAGTTACCGAAAAAGAAGGTGAAACGGCGCGTCTTGAGATAAACGGCGATAATTCCTTTATTGAATTTTTAGGAATTGAAAATAATAGCGGTATTCTGAGAATCAATGTAAAAAACCCCACAGGCAGCGACACGAAATGGCTTCCATACGATAGGGGTAATTATAATAAACGTAATATTATAACGCTCCACACTGGAAAGGAGCACTGCCAAATTTATGTTATCAATTACCTTGATCTTAATTGCTACGAAAGCGCAATAGATGATCATATCAGCCAATGGATATTTATGAAAGAACGATTGTAATTTATCTCTTGTTACATAGGTCTCGTTGCAAGCATGGCGTTGCGCCCCGGAAGATAGCGGCAGAGTGCAACTCTCATCATCGCCAAGGGGTTAGTCTACCCTCTTCAAAATCGGTGTGCATCTAAATCGGACACACACGGTTTTGCATCTAAATCGGACACACATCACAAAAAATCCAAGTCGAAAGACTTGGATTTTTTCATTTGTGCCCAAGTTCGCTTTGCGAACTTGTAGGCACTAACATCATTTGCGTGGCACACGCAACATCATTTGACCGTCAGGTCAACATCATTGCCGCCCCGCGGCACAAATGAACGATGTTGCAACAAGTTGCAAATGATGTGCTTCGCAATGATGTGGGCTGCACCCAATGAAGTTGCGCTTCGCGCAAACGGAGCGAAACCGTTCGTGCATTTCTTTAACTCTAAAGGTTTTCAGAATTTTGCAGATGCATTTCGGGTCTGTGAATAAATTCGAACCGCTACACCGTAGTGGCGACCGCAGGTCGCCCCTACCGGCAAGATTTATTTGCTGAGACATAGATGCAAAGGCATTGTGTATCGATTCGAACTACCGCATACGGTGTGTTATAAAGGCACGCTTATTGTACTATACGCAGCTCCCCGCCGAGCAATATATATCCCAAAGACTCTGCGATCTTTCGAGAAGGAATATTCTCAACTTGACATGCCCAAAGAGCAAGCCGATTCTCTTTAACAACCGCTTGTGTAGCGGCAGAAGCGGTTGTTTTTCCGTACCCATTCTCTCTATATTCGGGGCGTGTAAACACTTGCATAGAGCAGGTGTTTGCAAACGTACCTTTATTGGGTTTGTAATAGCTGCACCCCGCCATGCGGTTGTTATCGGTTATACAATACATCGTGCTGTCAAAACTGTCCTCTAAAAGAAATCGCTCATCTCCGCGGCGGATCAATTCAATTTGATCGGAACGTTGCGGAACAAAAGTATTTTTGGTACAAACGTAGTCTAACATGTGAACACAGTGATAGCGAATCTCCTGCAAAAATTCTTCACTTGGTTCTAATAAAAACTCACAAGGATCGTAACCCAACAAGTCCAGTATCTCACGGTAAAATGATGGTGAACAGAGTTTTTCTATCATATCGTTTGTATGAAGATATTCTTGAATTATTGGAATGTACTTTTGTTGTGTAGATACAAATGTTCTGCCCGCGTTGTGAATGATGCGGATAATCTCGGTTCCTTTGGATTGTGTTATCACAGTTTCGCGGGAAGGTATGCTTACACCGGTTCGTTCATAAAGAGCGTTGATTGAAAAGGCTTCCATTTCATTCGAATAGTTACGTACTGTTGATTTCATAAAAATTCTCCTCAATAAAATAAAAATGGCGCCGACGAAATCGGCGTCAATATTTTATCCTAATTGGAGTGGAATCGAAAGCGGACAAATATTATGCGATTTCATCGAAATATACTTTTGCATTTTGTCCACCTCCTTTTCCAAAGTTTTGACATCTCAATTATACTATATAACAGTTTTTATGTCAATAGATATAAACGATTGGTTGATAAAATCCGTTTAAAAACACAGCTTTATTTAAAAGCATGGCATTGTCCCCCGTAGATCGCGGTCAAGTGCGGCTCCAACTCTCAACCGCAAAAACCTTTGCCCCCGCACAAGAAGCCGTTGTTGAAAAACCACGACGGCTTCTTTTTTTATGCCCTGGCAAACTAAACCGGTAGTATAAATATTTCTAAACCATTTGTACCTATAATGCCTTACTTTATTCATAACCTTATGATATAATTATAAATGCAAAGAAAAACGGAGGTGCAAACATGAATTTATCGCTTCCCTCAAATATAAGTAAATTACGAAAAGAACGCTCCATGACACAGGAGCAGTTAGCGGAAGCCCTGGGCGTTACCTTCGCTTCCGTTTCAAAATGGGAGCGCGGTGTAGCCACACCGGAGCTAACCCTGATCGCGCAAATGGCAGATTTGTTTGGCGTTTCCCTGGACGCGCTCGTGGGATTTGAAGTGCTGAACGGTGGCGCGGCTGCTCTTGAAAAAAGAATCTTCGATTTGCAACAGCAAAAAAAATACGATGAAGCTACCATGGAAGCAGAAAAAGCATTGCTACGTTATCCCAATGATTTCAAAATTGTATATCGTTCGGGGGTGCTTTACGGTCTTGCAGGCATCGAATTAAAAAACGAGAAATATTTATACCGCTGTATTGATCTTTTGGAACGGTCTGTTTTGCTTTTATCACAAAACTCCGATCCCAAAATCAGCGAAGTGTCCATTCAAAACACAATTGCCCAATGCTATATTACCCTCGGCAAAACACAAAAAGCAATTGAGCTTCTCAAAAAATATAACGTCAGCGGCGTGCACAACGCTTTGATTGCCAATGCATTAACGGACAAAGACGTTACGGGGTTTGATTTGGAAGATGCCGTACCGTTTATGGTAGATGCGTTTTCCTCCATTCTAACGGATTCTCTCCGTACCATGATCGCGTACGTAAATTATTTTTGCAGGAAAAAGGATTATTTTTCCGCCCGTGAGACCCTTCTTTGGATGATAGATCTGCTTGAACGTATGAAAATAGATCCAAGCGCGTCTTGCATCGTCGATAAAATGATTGCCCCCTGTTATTGCGATTGTGCAAATTTCTCCCTGCTTCTCGGGGAGACCGACAAGGTGGAGCCATATATGAGACGTGCCTACAAAGCGGCAATGCTTTTTGATTCTGCCCCCACCTTTAAAATGGAAAATATAAAATTCTGCATTGGTGATTATCAAAATGCCACCACGTACGATGAACTCGGGGAATCTGCAAGCGCGGCGATAATCAAACAGCTTACACAGGAACATTGGAATGAGCAACTATTGCGTATTTGGGAAACGATCGCCCAAGAAGAATCCTGCGGAGGTGCAAAATGAAACACAAAGAAATCGATATTCGTCCATACACAAGGCAGTTTTACAAAGGAAATATCGCAAATTTTATTTTTGCGTTGTGTGAAACGCTGCTCAGCGCAATCAGCGCGCTGCTCGTTTCTTGGTTAATACAACAGTTGGTGGATCTGATTGGCGGATATGATACCGGGTTCACCCTGCTTCAACTCACCGTTATTACTTTGGGGTTAATTGGGGGAGCCGTCGTTGCCAATTTGATCTCTTACCACTCCAAGCCAACATTCATTACCCGAGGAATATCGCAATATAAGGAATTCATTTTTGGTGAACTCACAAAGAAAAACATATCCGCCTTTTCCGGTGAAAATTCCTCAACCTACATCTCTGCACTTACAAATGATATTCAGGCCATTGAGCAGGGGTATTTGCGGAACACCTTCTCCATGCTTGAGAGCTTGCTTACCTTCCTCGGTGCCGTAATTCTGATGATATGGTACAGTCCCCTGCTTACGTTGATCGCAATCGGTCTTTCCTTGCTTCCTCTGATCGCCTCCATTCTGACGGGCAACAGGGTTGCGGCAGAAGAAAAGAAGGTCTCGGACAGAAACGAAGCATACACCTCCACGTTGAGAGACAGCTTGGGAGGCTTTTCTGTAATCAAATCCTTTCAGGCCGAGGCGCAGATGATTCGTATTTTCAAAGAAAACGTACAAGAGCTTGCAAAAGCGCAATGCAGAAAGCAAAAAATGCATATTCTTGTTCAGATGTTTGGTTTGGTCGCGGGAATTACGGCGCAGCTGGGTGTGTTCCTCTTTGGTGCGTATCTTGTAATGTCCGGAAATGGAATAACCGCGGGTATCACAATGATTTTTGTACAGTTAATGAATTACGTACTCAGCCCGATTGGCACGATCCCCACTTGCATTGCGGAGCGAAAAGCGGCAAAGGCGTTGATTGAAAAAATAGCAAAAGCCCTCAATACCAATATCCGAGAAGAAAGCAAAACCGAAGTCCACGGGATTGAGCGCGGTATTGTGATAAAGGATCTGTCTTTTGGCTATGAGACCGAAAAGCAAGTTCTTAAAAACATCAACTGCACATTTGCTCTTGGTAAAAAATATGCCATTGTTGGTGCTTCCGGCAGTGGAAAATCCACCATGCTGAACCTATTAATGGCATCCTATCCTGATTATGACGGAACCATTTGTTACGATGATACCGAGCTGCGAAGCATAAACAGCAGTAATCTTTACGAAATTGAAAGCATCATTCAGCAAAACGTCTTCGTTTTCAACGCCACCATCAAGGAAAACATCACCATGTTCCGGGAATTCCCCCGGGAACAGATCGATGAAGCCATTCGTCTCTCGGGACTGTCACAGCTGATTGAGGAAAAGGGCGAAAATTATCTGTGCGGTGAGAACGGGAACGGCCTGTCCGGAGGAGAAAAGCAACGCATCTCCATTGCCCGCAGCCTGCTCAAACGCTCCCGGGTCCTCCTGGTAGACGAAGCCACCGCTGCCCTGGATGCACAAACCGCCTACCAGGTCACCGACGCTATTCTCCATCTGGATGGCATTACCGCCATTGTGGTAACCCATTCTCTGGACGCCGGTCTTTTGAAGCAATACGATGGGATCCTGACCCTTAAGAACGGCTCTATTGTAGAAACGGGACGCTTTGACGAGTTGATCGAGAAAAAAGGATACTTCTATTCCCTCTATACCGTAGCGCAATAAGCCAACCCCTCCCCCACCCCGCCGGAATGGCGGGATGGGGGCGTTTTTTCTGTGAATCAAAAAAACCGGGCATCTTTGAAAGATGCCCGGCCTTTTTATTTGCCGCAAATCAATTAGTTTGCGATACCCGAGTGCTCGATACCCTGTACCAGGAAGTTCTGGCAGAAGATATACAGAATCACCAGGGGAAGAATGATCATCAAACCACAGGTGTTACGGATCGCCGTGTAGTACAGCGCCTGACCTGCGTATTCCGTCTTCAAAGAGTTGGGAATATCAACGATCTTGGTCAACAGGTTTACTTCAGTAGAGCTGAAGAACATGTTGGTGTAGAAGTCATCGGTCCACTGCCAGCAGAATGCGAACAGGAACACGGTGATCATCATGGGGATGGACAGAGGAAGAATAATCTGAACGAAGGTGCGGAAAACACCGGAGCCGTCCATGTATGCGGATTCCTCCAACTCGTCCGGCACGCCGCGGAAGAACTGACGAAGCATGAAAATGTACAAACCGTTCTTGAACGCCAAGCCACCCAGCGACAACAGGATCAACGGGAAGTAGGTGTTACACAGGTTAATACCCGCTTGGGTAATATCCATTTGTACCTTATACTTGGTCATACCGCGGGCGGTCTTATAAGCGCCCCACTTGATCTCATCCGGCAGGATGTCCAGCTTTTCAAAGAATGCCGCAACACCCTCACCCAGATTCTTAATGTTGTGTCCAAAGACCTCAATTCCGCCGCCCTTCAACAGCTTGATGATTCCGAAAAGATCAAAGTAACGGAACTCCATGAACATGGAAAGCTGCAGGGTTTGGTGAGGAATTACCATGGTAAGAATAACCAAGAGGAAGAGGAGGTTTCTGCCCTTGAACTTAAACTTTGCAAATCCGTACGCGATCAAGCAGCAAATAAAGGTTTGCACCAGCGCGGTGGAAAGCGAAAGTGTAAAGGTAGTAGCAAACGCGCTCCAGTAATTCAACTCGGTCAAAACGGCCCGGTAAATATCCAGAGAGAAGTTTTTGGGAATCAACTGTACCGTTACGTCAACAAAATCCTCAGGAGCCATGAAGGAACCTGCGATCTTGGTGATAAACGGGAAGATAACGATGTAGGAAATACCTACCATCAGTACCAAGCGGAAGATCCAGTAAACCAGCTTGGTAAGGAAGTAGAAGGACAGGAACTTTGCCTTAAGACGTTCTTTCAGCGGGGTACGGTCAAAATCCACACGGATGCGGTTTTTGGTCTCGCGCTTTACCGCCGGCTTGTTATCAATGTTTTGCGAATTCATGTATTTCTCCTCCTTCCTTAGTCATTCTTTCTTGAGTAGAAGACGAACGCGGACATTACCGAAGCGATAATGGCAACGATCGCAATTACGATCAAGAAGTAGATCCACGCCATTGCCGAGCTCAAAACGTCACCGTCAGCCTCGGAGTAAACGTTGGAAATGTAAACCATGACTTCATTACTCTCGGTGGTAAAGGAGTCGATGATGGTGTACACACCGTTTACCAGGATCATGGGGCTGATCATGGGGAACGTAACCTTCCAGAAGGTTTCCCAGGAGGTTGCGCCGTCGATTCTGCAGGCCTCATAAATGGCGGGAGAAATCGATTGCAGAGCTGCCAAGAAGATCAGCAGCTGTACGCCGGCACGGTTTACAATGTCGTAAATGTTGTTAATTGCGGTGGTTACGTAGGTAACCAGCTCGGTACCAACCTTCATGTTGGCAAACAAGCGCTCCAGGTCCATACTGGAAACCAGCTGCTCGGAGGCATTTTCCTCGGTACCGGTATCAATACCGCCGCCTTCCTCAATTTCCTCACCCAAAATATCCTGGGCGGCAATGCTCTCCATAATACCCGTGGAAAGAATAACGGGAAGGAAGAAGATTGCACGGAATGCAGCTCTACCTGCCATCTTCTGGTTCAGCATAACTGCCATGAACAGAGAGAAGATCAGGATTGCGGGAATATCGAAGGCCATCTGGCCCAGACCCGAAACCAGGGTCTGGACAAAATCAGGGTCAACGAACAGTGCGTTCATGTAGTTTTCCCAGCCAACGAAGGTGGTGGTGTAGCCACCGGCGTCGCCGCCCACAATGCTTACCTTGTGGAAGCTCAGGAGAAGCGACTCGTAAACCATGGGAAGATAAATAATGATGAATCCCAGGATAAACGGAAGAACGAACAACCATCCTGCACGGGCCTTTTTACGGTCCAGGGAGGCGATTTTTCTTCTCTTAGGCGCCGCGATATCAGCACCCAGCTTTACATCTTTTGTCATCTGTAATTCCCCCCTTTAGTTTTCGTAAAGAACGACGTATCCGCCGCTCGGAATGGTGTAGGTAACGTCTTCATACTCAACCACAACCGCATAGGTGTTGTAGTTCAGGATAAAGCTCTTGTACGCGGTCTTAACACCGGTGGTATCGTTGCGGTCACCGTAGGTTACAACAACGATCTTCTTGTTGTCCACAAAGTACTTGTCAAAGCCGTCGGTGGTATCGTCCTTGTCGATGCCTGCATTGCCGTCATCCAGCTTAACAGCGGCACGAACATCCTCCACGGTAAAGTAGTGGCTCTCGCAAGCAGCCTTCAGAGTATCCACGTGAGCGATGTACTCTTCCATAACGGTGCGGTAGCCTTCTACGGTCTCGCGGCAGGTGGTTGCAATTCTGGTAACAGCCTTGTCACTGGTATCGTCCTTCACCAGATCCAGGTGAACGTCTACCAAAGCCTCGGCATCACCGATCAGGGTCTGAGCATCTGTCAGGCACTGAGCAATGTAGTCAACCAGGTTGGTCTTAACCTCGTCACTCAGATCGGAATTCATGATGATATCGGACGCAGCTTCTACGTCAGCGATCACCTGGTAAACCTCCTGCAGCAGGAGCTTCTGCTCTTCGTAGCACTTCAGCACGTTAGCAGCGGTGGTCTTGATGGAGTCAATGTAAGCCTGCATATTGGCAATTGCCTTTGCGTTGGCCTCCTCATCGTCTCCCATCTTCAGCATCTGGGTAACCAGAGCGTCTTTTACACCGTTGGATGCAAAGCTTACTACCAGGTTGTAGTTCTTCAGCAGCTCGTCGTTCTTATCATTCATTGCCTGGATCAGGGCCAGGATGTTGGTTCTTGCGTTTTCTGCGCTGTTCCAAGCATCGGCAACCTGAACGATCTGTGCGTTCTTCAGATCCTCCTGCTTCTGCTGCTCGGCTTCGGCAGCATCCTTCAGGCTCTGCTCGATCTCGGCCAGGAGTTCGTCCTTATCCAATACGCGCTTACCGGTCAGGAATCCGTGATCGATAATCACCTTGGTCTGAACGTCCTTCAATGCCTCGTTGAGCATGTTGTAGTAGTTAACAACGTCGTCCTCCCAAATGTCGTAACGAACCGAGTAGTACTGGCTGAGGAAGAAGTCCTCCTTCAGCTCGTTGGTGTTCTGGTAAGACAGAACAAAGTACATTCCGGCACCGTTCTCGATGGCGCGGAGGATTGCGTAGTCGGTATCACCCTCCTCGTTGAAGGGAGTACCTGCGAACTCGATGTAGCCGTGGAGTACAGCACCGATGAAAGGCACGGATGCGCTGGACTTGATGTAACGGCTGGAGTCGAGATCTACGTTGATGATGTGGTCTACGTAGCCCCAGGTGTAAGCGTTACCGCCGTCGGTCATGAGGCTGTAGCCGGCGTTCTTCAGATCGGAGAATGCCTGAACGGTGAACTCCTTGTTGTCCTCACGGTTGTAGGGCTCATCCTCGTCAAAGTCGGAGTTGAGCGCGGTACCGAGAGAAGCAACCGACATGGTGTTCAAGCCGTATGCGGAATACTTATCGATCAGCTTGGTGTAGAACTTGCTGTAACGGGCAGGCGATACGGCCAGCTGATAGAAGCTTACGTAGGTCTGCTGGGTAGCACTGTACTGTCTGTAGGAGGTGTAACGGTTATCGATGGTCTTAACCGCGTCGTCCTGCAGGTTCAGGCTGTCAAACAGAGTGTTGCCCTGAATGTAAGCGAAGTCAAAATCCGGGAACAGACCCAGGTGACTTCCGTCACCGAGGTTATTGATGGCCTGGGACTCGGAGATCAACTCACGGAAGCCATCCTTGCCGCCAACGGCCTTCTCCCACTTGAGGGAGGAAGGAACGGTATAGTACATACCGCCGTTTGCATAACCGGTGAGCTTAAAGTTGATGTTCTTTACACCCTTATCCGACAGTGCCGTGTACATGGTAAGAACGTCGTCAAAGGTGGTCAGAGGAGTCATTACGTCTACGGGGATGGTAGCAATGGTCTGCTGCGTCAGCAGTGCGCCAAAGGTTTCAATGTAGAGCGGAATACCCTCCTGAACCTCGTCCTCGGTCAGCTTGGTCAGCGTGCCGTTATCTACCAGATAATCACGGTAAGCCTCGGCCATACCCAACCAGGATGCCTCGTAGTACTTGTAGTTTGCGTTCTCTGCTCTGGTGGCTTCGCCAATGGCCTTGTCACTCAGGAGAGAGTAATGGATCTTGATGTTGCCGGTGTACTTACGTTCGGAAACAACCGTCCAGATCGAACCCGCGTTACTTACCGAAATGGCATCGGAAATATCGTAGCTATCCTTCGGCTTCGGGTTAAAGTAGTTCATCATGGTGTTGTAAGAGCTCAAGGAGCCTGCGTGATAGGTTGCGATCTCGGCCAGGGATTCGCCCGACTCAATCATTGCAACGTATCCGCGCTTGTAGGTCTCCTCAGAGATCTCGGAGGTCATGGTCAAACCGTTGGTCTCAAGCCAGGTCTGGATCTCCTCCAGGTCCATAATGGAATTGGAAACGCGAACGTTTTCGGTCTCACCTGCGGCGTTAGCGCAAGTAAAGGAGTAAATGGTCTCGGTGGCAACCGTACCGTAAACGGGGTAACGGATCGCCTTTTGGTAAGTACCGTTAATGGTATGATATGCGTAGTCGATACCGTACACCTTACCGCGGATGGTGGTGGTGGACTTGGTATTCAGCTGCTCAAAATCAAACAGAGAACCGGAACCGTCGGGATAGAAGTTGTAGCCGGGGTTCTCACTGTTACCTGCGCCAAAGTAAGGCAGGATGGTGAGGTTCTCCAGGGTGTAGGTGCCCATGTCATAACGAAGACCGTTACAGGGCATACGAACGTTCATGCCGTTCTTGTCCAGAGAGTACTCCAGAGCCATCTTGAACACGGGGTACTTCTCATCGGTGGCAACGTAGCCGGTCTCCTCGTGGTCGGCATCCATCTGCTCAAAGGTGTAATCCTCGCAGTATGCCTTAACGAGAGCCTCTACCCAGTTCAGCTCTACCGCAGATGCGTCGGTTGCGAATACGTAAATATCCATCTCGGCGCAAATGGGATAGGTGATGAGCAGATTGTCCTTTGCCTTTTGCGATCTCTGTTCATCCAGAGACGTAAAATCATAGAACGCGTTGAACTTATCAAAGTAGAACTTGGAGATTTCCCCGTTGTCTACCGCGGTCTGCAGAGGAGCTTTCAACAACGTCTCATAGCTCTCTACCGAAAGGGTTCTAGGAACCAGCTTTCTGGTCTCTTCACGACCAATGGTGTACTCAATACGCACACCGTTTTTAATGGAGAGCACGTTGATCTGCTCACGCATTGCAGCCTCTTCAAAGCTGTACAGATACTTCGTGGTACCGTTATCAATATACTGAACGATCAGCTGGGACAGGATCTGCTTCTTGGTAGAATCCGAACCGTTGAGCTTGGGATCCAGCAAGGGACCCGCTACGTCGTAGGGGTTGGAGAAGGCAATGTTTCCACTGGCGATCTCCACCGTTGCGACCTCGCCGCTGGTTGCGTCTACCCAAAGCTGAAAGCCGTCGCGCTCCAGCATCATCGTCATGGTAGCCAGCTTTTCCTCAGGGGTATTGTAGATCACACCGAGGTACTGATTTTGGATGATCTGATCCGCAGTCAATTCTTCCTCGGCAGCACTCGCGCTGATTCCAAAGGTGGAAACAACGCTGAGAAGCATCATGACAGCTAAGAGTGTCGAAAATATTTTTTTGCAGAATTTCATTTCATAACCTCCTATCTGTCTTACATTCGATACTGGATCTCTGTTACGATATTGGAAACCAAGCTTACCAGTTTGGACAGCAACATACTAAACAGCAGTACGATAAATACGATACAAGCCATTGCAACCACCGTACCCAGAATGGTGATAAAGTTCTTCACCATGGAGTAGTCGTGCGTTACCATGGTGCCGAAGAACAAGAGGATGAATACCCAAATGAACGCCAGCGTACCTACAAAGGTAACCAGGCTTGCCTCGGTTTTGGTAACCCAGTTGGAAAGAACGGTTGCGGGGATATTGATCATGATCAAGGGCAACAAGGAGTAGCAGGATGCAATAAAGATATCCTTAAAGCTACCTTCACCCTCAAACAGAGTGGTCAGGCACCAGTTACCCAGTACGAACAGGAACAAAGGAACCAGAACAGAAATGGCCTGCGAGAAAATGGTAGTGGTCTTGCCGGTAGGATTGAGAACGTAACCCTGACCAATGCCCTGGTAGAAGAAGGTAACAATGGTGAGGCCGAGGAACACCAGAGAGGCTCTTACCGAACCGCGGTGCTCGTGCTTCAGGTCATAGAAACCGTCAAAGGGATGGAAGATTACGTAGAAGCCGTACAGCAGCTCCTGAACAAAGGTCTTTCTTGCCTTACCGTCGGTAGCAACACGCTTGTTGACCTTGGCGGCGTAGCCGAAGAACTTGGCAATGGCAATGATTACGGCTACAATGATCAGGATCATCAGCAGGAACCAATCGGACATCCATTCCTTACGAACTTCCTTGTAAGAGTTGGACCACCCCTCGGTGTCGTAAGCAATTTCAAAGTATTCCAGAGCCTGCTTGTATTCACCGCTACGGTAGTAAGCGTTACCAATACCAACGTAAGCAGCGTCAAAGTTGGAGTTTCTCTGGAGAACGGCTTCCCAGCAATCGATTGCGTAGTTGTAGTCCAGAGAGTTCTCGGCGGCAATCGCCTCCAGGAGCATATCACCGTACTCGGTGCGCTCGTAAACGACGATACAGTTACTACCCTTATCCAATACCAGCATGGTGGTACCCTGGTAGCAAACCGCCTCAATGTTGGAGATACTACCCAGCATTGCGCCCTTATCACCAAAGGCAAAGAGCAGGTTGCCGTTGTAGTCGTAGGTGTAAAGCTTGTTTCTCTTGGAGTCGATGATAGTCCAGGTCTTTTCGGGGCCAACCGCTACGTCGGTAACGGTGGAAACACCGGAATACTCCGCGGTACTGATGGTGGAGAAGTCGATCTCACCTGCGGGAGGCCAGAAGCCGTTTCTTCTCATGATCTCGTCACCGGCGGGGTTCAAGAGCTTAACGGGCATGTAGGTACCCGACTTGGTCTTGCTGTTGATGGCGCTACGAACCGAGCTCTCCTTAATGGAGGAGGTGGTAACGTAAACAAAGCCGTCGGCGGTAATGGTGATGTTGTTAAACTCGGTGGATACGTAGGAGGAGGTCAGCTTCTGCTGCTCGTCGGTCTGGAATCTTCTCCAGATGATCTCCCACGCGCTGATGGTAACGGCCTGCGCACCGATGAATCCAACAAATCCGCCCTCGGAGTCCATCACGATGATACCCTGATAGGTGGTGGAGGATACGACGTAGATTCGGCCGTACTGGTCGATGGCCATAGCCACGGGCTTGTAAACCGCGTCGTCATCAAACAGCTGGCTCTCGGGAGCATCCAGAATGCGAACGAAGTTACCGGCCAGGTCAAACTGCACCAGACGGTTCTTATCGGTATCGCAGACCCAGATGGAATCCTCGGTTACGAAGACACCCTGAGGGCCGGCAAGGGCGTCGTTGTTACCCTGCTCGTTGATAAACTCGTCGATCTGGAACTCAAACTTATAGTAGCGGTCCAGCACCAGGATACGGTTATTACCGGTATCGGCGATGTAGACCTTCTGATTGGCGTCGGTAACCATGTCACCGGGGCCGTTCAGATTCAGATCCAATCCCATCTGCAGGTAGTCGTAGGTTCCGGTCGCGCTGTACGCGTCAGGCGAATACAGAGCCTCACCGTTGATGGAATAGGTGTAGGTCTGGTATGCCGAAGAAGCTCCGGCGCCCAGGGTGAATGCTGATGCCATCATCACGAGAGACAATACAATCAGCAAAACAGATGTAATTCTTTTCATATTGCCCTCCTTAGTCCTTCATACCACTGGAGCCCATGGTTTCGATGATGTTGGACTGGGAAATAACGAATACCAGGATCGGTACCATCATCATCAACACGGTTGCTGCAGCGGATGCACCGGCACGCTTAATACCGCCGGCGGTGATCTGTCCGATGGCGTAGTTGAAGGATTTCAACTGCTCGGAGTAAATGTAAATGGAAGAACCTGCGTTCCACAGCTTACGGAAGCACTCAATGATCAGGGTCAGCCATGCGGGCTTAACCATGGGCATTGCGATGATCCAGTAGGTGCGGAGCTCGCTGGCACCGTCCAAACGCGCACTTTCCAGCACGGTGTCGGGAACGTTACTGTCCATAAACTGCTTCATCAGGTACAGACCCAAAGTATCACCCCATGCGGGAATGATGATTGCCCAGTAGGTATCTACCATTTTGAAGGTACTCATCAGAATGAAGCTTGCAACCGCGGTAACGGTAGCGTGGAACATCAGCGAGGTACGGATCAGCTTAAAGGTTCCCTTGGCGCCCGGGAATTTGATCTTTGCCAGGGCGTAAGCGCACATAGACGCCAGGAACAAGTGACCGAAGGTACCGCCTACCGAAGTAAAGACGGTATTAAAGATGTAACGGGAGAACGGAACCCAGGAGTCGTTCATCAGAATGAACAAATCGCGGAAGTTCTTCAGGGTGGGATTTACAACGTAGAAACGGGGAGGATAGTTCCACAACTCATCCAAAGGCTTGAGAGACTGCATGATAACGTAAACCATGGGAAGCACCATGAATGCGCCCAGCAGTACCAGCAATACGACGATACCGGCGTCGCCTCCCGCAGAGCGGGAGAGGACAACCTTATGCTTTCTTGTTCTTAATTTTGCCATATTACGTACCTACCTTTGAGAGCATCTTTCTAACCAGACCGTTTGCACCGATCATGATCAGGAAGAGGATTACTGCAATAGCAGAGGAATAACCGATCTCGTAACGTTGTCCGCCGTAGTCATCCAAGTGGTGCATGATGGTATGCGCCGCATAGTCAACCGAGGGGAATCCGGCCAGGGCGGTAACAACGCCGCCAAAGCCGAAGGCGTTGGTAATTGCCATAATTGCACCGAACATCAGCTGAGGCTTCATGTTGGGCAAGGTAATGTACCAAAGCTCCTGCCAACGGTTCTTAACGCCGTCCACGGCGCCTGCCTCGTACTGTGCACGGTCAATACCCTGCAAGCCCGCGATGAACGCCAGGAACGTGGTACCCAGCGAGGTCCACAGCGCAACCACGATACACAAGGGCATAACGTAGTCCGCATCCTGGAACCAAGCAATGGGCTCGTCAATAAATCCGATCTCCAACAGCGTTGCGTTGACCCAACCGTAGGCGTCGGCGTCAAACAGCGTTGCCCAAATCAGGTAAACCTGACCCGAAATGGAGGGAGCGTAGAAGATCAAGGTAACAACGGAACGGATCCGGGGACCCAGCTCATTGATAAACCAAGCGATCAGGAATGCCATCAAGTAGGAAGCAGGTCCTACAACAGCCGAGAAAATAAGAGTGTTTTTACATGCGATCAAGAAGATATCGTCTGCAAAGAACAGGTTGATGTAGTTCTCAAACCATACGATATTCGGCATCTGGAGCATGTTAAAGTCTGTAAAGCTGATTACCATGGACAGGGCCACAGGCACGATGGTAAACATGGAGAAGATGAGCATGTAGGGCGCGATCATAACGTACGCGAACCAGTTGCGCTTCATCTCTTTCCAGATCCATTGGCGATAGGTCATGTCTTTTCTGGCAACAGCTTGATATTCTGCCGATGTTTTTGCCATTTCTCTTTCTCCTTCTTTAATAATTCAAAGGGTTTACTGGTAGGAAGCGATTGCCGTGGCCATGTCGTCAAGACATACCGAGATAAAGTATACCAGCTGCTCCTCATTCAGGCTATCAATGCTGTAACCGCCGTTCTTAGGCTCGGCCGTCTGCTTGGTAACGTTCATGTAGTAGGTCTGGGTCTTTACCTTGTTGGAAACCGTTTGTTTTGCCGTGGTGATCTCTGCCTCGATCAAGGCCTTGTTTGCCTCGATGGCACGAATATCCTTCAGGTAGTCGTAGGAGAGGAGAGCGGAGAAGTTATCGGCAACTTCCTTAAGCTGATTGATCTTCTCGTTTGCAATGGCGTACTTAGCGCTATTCATAATAGCGGAGTACTTGGAAGCATTGATCTCTTCCAATACCTTCATTGCCTCCAGAGCCTGATCCTTTCTCTTGTCTGCCAGGGTCTGGCCGATCTCGAGAGTTTCCAGCTTGAATTCTTCGCGCTTACGGGTGATTTCCTTGTTGATGGTGTTGATGTAGCTCAGGATCTCGGTACTGGGATCGGCGTCATCGTTGTAAGCGGAAAGGAACGCGAAGTCGGTGTAACGGTCGATGATGTAGTAACCGGGGTAGTTGGGAACCGATGCAAGGTTCTCGTACTGCTTGGAAACCTCCTCGTACTCCTCACGGGTCCAAGGCATACTCTCAAGCGCTACGCGGTTTGCGGTAGGATGCTTTGCGGAGTCACCGATGATAGCAACCATCTCGTTGGCGTATGCAACCTGACACGCGGCACCGGTGTACCACTTGATGTACTCCCAAGCGGCGGGCTTGTTCTTTACACCGGAGATCATAACCGTTGCGTCCACGTTTGCAACCGACTCGTTGTTGAGGTAGGTGTTGCCGTTCTCGTCGGTATGCTCATAACCGGGAACGGGAACGAACGTCCAACAGCCTTCAATTTCGGTTGCGTAAACCTTCAATTTATTATAAAGGGAGGTATAGTTGGAAATGATGATGGGCATTTCACCGGTTCTGAAACGGTTGGCCGCATCGTACTTGTAGGGGAAGGAGAACTGAGTGAACATATCGCACATGGTTTCGAAGGCGTTCAAACCGACGATGGAATCCAGGTTGATTCTCATACCGTTGTCTGCGAAGAGCTCACCTTCCATCTGGTAGAGGTGGATCTTGTAGCTGGTGGTAACACCGATCTCCATGTTATTGGATTCCAGCTTGGACTGTGCTACGTAGATCTCTTCCCAAGTGGTGGGGATCTCGATACCCAACTCTGCGAGGATGTCAACACGAACGAACATCATCGCAAATTCCTGGTTCTCGGGCAGACCGTAGTAGTGCAACTCACCGTCTGCGTCATAGGTTCCAAGAACCAGCATAGCCGCGTCATTAAAGTTCGCGGTGGCTTCGTCGAAGCCTTCCATATCTTCAATATTGATCAATGCGCCACGGATCGCGTAGTTAATTACGCTCGCCTGGCCCAATCCAAGGTAAACGTCGGGGCCCATGCCTGCCAGAATCGAGGGAAGCAGGGTGCTACCAACGACCAGCTTCAGGTCTACCGAGATCTTGGTATCCTGGGTGAACTGGTTGGTGGACAGGTTACGAATAACGTTTGCCTGGTCACGGCCGTAAGGAACCCACACGCTGATGGTCTCAACAGCGTCGGAGGTCTCCATTGCGCCCATGTGGTTGTAGTCACGGAAGAAGGACTGGATAAAGCTGCTCAGCTCGTGGATCAGAGACTTGAAGAAGCCTGCATCGCCCTTGGGAGGCTCCACGGTAGAGGGCTGAATGGTGATGTAGTCCAGCTCCAGAGGCTGGGTCTTGGCGTCGGTAAGGAAGGTACCCAAAGAACCAACGTAGCTCTTGAAGTTATCCAGGTTCTTTGCGATGGCATCCTCATCGGCAACCATCTTCTTCAACAGGTCAACCAGCTTATCGCAGATACCGGTGTAGGTAGATGCGTCACCGGAGGTGTCCTTCAGGAACTGAGAAACCACAGCCAACCGCTTGGACTGATCGTACATACTCATCAGAGTATCGGGCAGCAGACGGTTGAAGTTGTAGTCACGGTAATCGTCGGGAGAAGAACCGGTGAGCTTAATGATGCTCAGGTAGTCGTTGTTCAGGATGGTAAGAATATCCTCAACCTCTTGTACCAGGCTGCTCATGGTTCCCAGCGTTACCTCCAGGTGCAGGGTGTAAACAACGCCTGCCTCCAGATACAATTTATAGGAAGAAACACTGTCGTTGGTCAGGTTGGTTACCTGCCAGCCGGAGGAATAGTTGTAACGGAGTGCCGAAGCCTCTGCAAAGGGTACGCCGTTGTAGTAGCCGGCATTGTTACCGTACTTTGCGGTGTAGGCCTGTACGCTCTCGCAATCGGTGTAGAGCTTCAGAATACGGCTGACGTACATACCGTCCAGGTAGCTCTGCTGGAAACGGGAGTAGATATCGTACATACCCGAATCGTTTACGCTGAACTGATACTGAATCCACTGTCCTGCGGTTGCCCACTTCTCGGTACCGATGGTATTGAGAAGCGTTCTGTGGGTATCGGCAGGAGAGGTAAGCGCCGAGGTTCTGTCCTCTACGGGGAATACTACGTTGGTGGAGGTGTTGGTGGGGTACTCCGCCTCAATCTTCACCACGTCGGTTCCCTCCTCGGTGCTGACCTGAGCAGATACTCTCTTCAAATACTCCTCGTAGGTAATGGAGGTGGTATAAGGAGTAAGAATGATCTGCGCAATGGCCATGGGCTCGTTTACGCCCTCCAGAGTCAGATTCAACTCACCGTTGGCGTCGGGCTTCAGAGCGAATCCAAAGTCGTCACCGTAGAAGCCGTCACTGTCATGCATGGTGTAGCTGGTCCACTCGGGAGCCTGCTGCATGGAAGGACGCATCTCGTTGTTGCCCATATCGGTGGTAAAGAAACGCAGACTGTACTTATTTACGAATGCGTTAATGGCAGAGTTGATCACCCTGGGTTGCTCCACAGTAATCGAAGAGCCATCCTCGGCAACCTTGTAGGTTACGCCGGCGGCGTTTGCATCCGCGATCACGGTGTTGATATCGTCACTGTCCTTCAGAACGTAGGTTCCGGTCAGGGCCGAGGAGCCATCGGTTGCGCGGAGTGCCCAGATCTTTGCCAGAGACAAAGAACGCGCCTCGGCAAAGGGGGCCTCGGAGTTGATGTAGAACTCACGCTCGATGGCAACCGACTTACCGGATACGGGGTAGTACACCAGACTAATGTTGTACAAGGCCGTATTGGTAATGCCGTATGCACCGAGATCCAACGTCCAGGTGGTGGCTCCCATACTGGGCGTGTAGATCGCCGACTTGCCTTCGAACTCGTCGGTCACGTAAACCAACTCGCTCTTCTTATAGCCGGCAACGACCGCCTCGTCAAGGGTGTTGTAGGTGGTTCCGTCCGCCTTCAGGGTCATGGTCCACTTGCCATCGGCGATGGTAATGGTATTTCCCTTTTCGTCGCGGAACGACCAATCCTTTGTAGCATCAAACTCAACGGTCACCTTCGCAGGCGCCATGCTTCCGCTGAAGTAGTCCGAATACATAGCCATGTACTCTTCGTAGGAGATGGTATTGAGTTCGTCGACATAGTCGGTAATCGACTTGTCCGTGGTGTTGTTTCGTTCGTCTGCACTAACGGACAAAACAGCGCTGCTCACAAGAAGAAGCATTGCCAGGGTTAAGCAAAGCAATCTTGTGAATTTCGTTTTTCTCATTTGCGTTTCCTCCTGCAAATATTCCAAGCGGGTCACCCCGCTCGCTTTTTTGTGCGCCGGTACGCAACGCTCCCAATGGCCCGGAGCGCCCCGCCCTTTGCGCGGTTCGGTTGCATAAAATACATTGCCGACCCTGTATCCGTGTCTGCCAACATGGCACAGAGCCGAAAACCCATCTTCTGCTTCCGATAAAATCGGGCCTTCCACCCTTGGAACGGCTCCCGCAGGCAGAATATCCCCATTTAGATATAGTAATCATACCACAAAACGCCTGTTTTGTCAAGATGAAACCATCCGCAAAAGCATCACCCAAAAATCGCAAAAAGTTCAAGAATTCACGATTTTGCAAAAGCGATGTTTCAAAAAGTTTACATTCAATCGCTTGACCTCTTCCCTTCTTTTTTTGCAAAAACCGGGTAGGTAAATATAGTTTACGGCGTTTTTGTCAATAGGGCCCGCCAAGCCCTCGATTTTTGTTTATTTTTTTCGACCTTTTTTCTTCGTTTTTTTGCATGATTCTTAAATGGTAAATATTATTTACCAGTTTCCAAAAGGGTTCCGGCGTGAAATTATGCAAAAATCACGCGACTGCTTTGTGCAGGTTGCACATTTTCGGGCTTCTTTTTTCTACATCTGCGCATTTTGCACAAAAGCCGGAATTTTCCATCCTTTTTTCTCTTGTTTTGCATTTTTTCGCCACATTTTCCAAAAATTGGGTAAAAAAACAAACAAAAAAACAGGCGGCAGAACGCGCGTAATCCGGCACGTTCCGCTGCCTGCCAAGGCGAAAATTACTTTAAGAATCCGTTGACAATCTGCTCCTCGGCTTCCTTTTCGGTCAGCCCCAGGGTCATAAGCTTGATGAGCTGTTCCCCCGCAATCTTTCCAATGGCAGCCTCGTGAATCAAAGAAGCATCCACGTGGTTGGCCTCGATCTGGGGCAGCGCAGTGACCTGGGCGTCATCCATAATGATGGCATCGCACTCGGTGTGGCCCGAGCACTTGTTGTTACCGCGCACGCGGGAAAGGAAGGTCTGGCGGCTGTTGTCCTTTGCCACCGAGCGGGACACCACGTGGGCTCCGCAGTTCTCCCCATTGAGATCGACGGTAAAGTCGGTCTCGGCAAACTGCTCACCGTGGGTCATGATCTTCTCACGGACGATCAGCGTCGCACCGTCGGCAAGAGTGGCGGTGGTAGCTCTCTTGGTGGAATCCACACCCTTGATCTGGGCGGTCTCCATTTCCATATAGCTGTTCTCCTCCATCACAACGATGGTGGTGGGATTCATCAGGTTCTTGCCCGAGCCGTCGCCCTCGCCGTAATGCTTTTCTACATACTTGAGCTTGGCCCCCTTGGCAAGATAGAAGGCATGAATACCGCTGTGCTCACTCTCGGCGGAGCCGCTGTTGTGAATGCCGCAGCCAGCAACAATGGTCACGTCGCAATCCTCGCCCACGTGGAAATCGTTGTAAACCAGCTCCTTAAGACCGGTTTGAGAAAGAAGCACGGGGATATGCACACTCTCGTTCTTGGTGCCGGGACGAATGTAAATGTCAATGCCGGGCTTGTCCTCTTTTTTAACAATGGAAATGTTCTCGGAATCGTTTTTACCGTAGAGGCTACCGTTAATGCGCAGAGAATAGGCCCCCTGGGGAACCTCGTGGAGATCGGCAATCTCCTCCAGAAGATGCTTTTGAATCTTATCCATTACGCACGCGCCTCCTTTGCCGTAAATCTGCATCCCGCCTGGGCTCCGAGAAGCTCGGGAAGGATCTCGTTTTTGGCACCGTAGGCGGCCACTTCCCCACCGGCAATCACCACGATCTTGTCGGCAATGTCCAAAATACGCTCCTGGTGGGAGATGATGAGAATGGTTCCGCGTGTGCGCTCGTACATGCTTTTGAAAACCTGGATCAGGTTGTTGAAGCTCCACAGGTCAATTCCCGCCTCGGGCTCGTCAAACACCGAGATCTTGGTGCCGCGGGCGTTGATCATAGCGATCTCAATGCGCTTCAGCTCGCCTCCCGAAAGAGAGGCGTCCACCTCGCGGTTGATATAGTCCTTGGCGCAAAGCCCCACCTCGGAGAGGTACTGGCAGGCCTCGGAAATCGAGATCTTCTTGCCGGAGGCAATGGAGATCAGATCCTTGACCGTAATGCCCTTAAAGCGCACGGGCTGTTGAAAAGCGAAGCTGATGCCATGGTTGGCACGCTCGGTGATGGAAAGATCGGTAATATCCTCACCGTCGAGCAGAATTTGGCCCGAGGTAGGAGTATAGATGCCTGCGATCAGCTTGGCAAGGGTGGATTTACCACTGCCGTTGGGGCCGGTGATGGCCACAAAGCGATCATCGATTTTCAGGCTGACGTTGCGAAGGATCTCCTTGCCCTCCGACGTTTGATAAGATAGGTTTTTGAGTTCTAACATAGCTTTATCAATCCTGTTTTGTTTTATATTTGTCAATCCTATTTATTTTATCCCTTTTTCCACTAAATTGCAAGGATTCTGTCGCATTTTCGTTGTTAACTTTCTGTGAACAAAACCGGCAAGAAATCCGCCTCCACTTGTGATTTTAAAAGAAGCGAGGTCCAATCCTTTGAAAATGATCCACAAAAAAACCAACCTGCCTTGATATCCCCCTCCCCGGTATTGTGCATCCTCCCTTCGTTGTTGATTTCTAAACATCAAAAAAAATCCGCCAATTAATGCCTTTTTGTCAGAAAAAGGCATCACGGTATAGATAATTGGGGGTATGAACCAAATTTGCCTTTATTATTATTTTTAAAATTCTCAAAAAGGACTTGTAATTTTCTACATAATATGATATAATATCATAGATTGTGGCTATTTATGCTTTGGACTTCGATACAAAAGAGAGGGCATTGGGCCATCCAAGGTATTACGAACCGGAAAAAGGCCGTGATTCATTCCCCCGTGTAATACTCCAAAACGGGTGGTAACCGAATCAGAATGTCCCATGGAAGAAATTCAGGAACGAAAAAGGATGACGAAAATGAGTGTTTTAACAGAAGAGCTCGAAAATGTAAATGAGGACCTTTTAGAAGAACAGTATATTGCGGGAGAGACATTTGACTATACGGTAGAGCATTCCGATGCTTACTATGAGCAGTACATCGAAAGCTTTGTTCCCAACCAAAAGAAGCGGTTGTTCTATCGGTTTGTGAAGAGAAGCTTTGATATTGTTGTCTCACTTCTTATGCTTATCGTGTTGTGTCCGATCATGCTGATCATTGCCATTGCCATTCGATGCGACTCAAAGGGCAACCCGATTTTCAAGCAGAAGCGTATGGGCAAAAACGGAAAACCCTTTTATTGTTACAAATTCCGATCTATGAGAACCGATGCGCCGCGAGATTGCGCGACCTCCCGTTTGCAAAATCCGGAGCAATATCAAACTCGCATTGGACGCTTTTTGCGCAAGACCTCCCTGGACGAGCTGCCTCAGTTGTGGTGTGTTTTCATCGGCACCATGTCGATCATCGGTTACAGACCCTTGGTATTGACCGAGGAAAAATGCCACGAAATGCGCCGCAGACTCAATGTATTCTCGGTCAGACCCGGCATTTCCGGATACGCGCAAGTGCTTGGCAGAGATGATGTCTATTACAAAAACAAAGCAATTCTGGATGCCGAGTATGTAAAAAAGGCGTCCGTTTGGCTCGACTTGAAGCTGATGTTCCAAACCGTTATGGTCGTACTGAAGTGCAAAGGCAATCAATACGATAAGGGAAGCAAAAAATAATCCGTACAAGTCGTTGAAAAGCCAATAAAACGGGGGCTTGTACCCTCAAGCAGGAGGAGAATATGTCACCTTTAGCGGTTGAAAAAAAGACGAATGAAGCAGAAGTGAATTCCGGCGTCGTTGACGTCACTTTCATTATTTTGACGAAAAATGAAGAGATAAATATTGTGGATTGCTTGAATTCCATTCGGGGCTTTGCAAAAAGAGTGGTTGTTGTGGACAGCGGAAGCACCGACAACACTTGCAGCATTGCGCGGGAAATGGGCGCCGACGTATATGTGAATCCTTTTGTAAATTACGCAACGCAATTCAATTGGGGAATTGATCATACCAACATAGATACCAAGTGGTCCTTCCGTCTGGACGCAGACGAGCGTCTCACCCCGGCATTGTGCGACGAATTGAGAAAAATCATTCAAGAGCACGATCAGGACGACGTAAACGGTGTATCCATGGAAGCCTGGCTCTACTTTATGGGCAGAAAGATAAAGCACGGTTGTCACAACAAACGAAAGATCATGTTGTTTAAAACCGGAAAGGCAAGAATAGAGAACCGGAAAATGGACGAGCATACGGTCCTTTCCGAAGGAAAAAGCATCTATTGCAAAGAGCGTTTCATTCACTACGATTTTAAGGATCTGAACCATTGGATCAATAAAATGAACTGGTATGCAACCCGCGAAATGCAGGATTACTACGATTTTAAAAATGGAAGCTCCTACGAAATCGAAGGAAATGATTCGGTCACTCTCAGCACGCGCAAAAAGAAATTTGGGTTTTACTATAAGTTCCCTTTGTTTTTCAGATGCTGGCTGTTATTTATTTATAATTACATATTCAAATTGGGCTTTTTGGATGGAAAAGAGGGCTTTGTATACCACTACATGTACCATCGGTGGTATCGGACCTTGGTGGACGCCAAGATATTAGAGCAAAGCATAACAAACAAGCCTTTTGAGGAAACGGGTGATTTAAAATAGTGGGACATATAACGGTAAAAACAAAAACAAAAAACAAAGGGCGAACTGCGCTGTTAAGCCTTTTAATCGTATTCACTTGCCTTTTGGAAATATTTCCGAATCAATACCTGCTGTTTAATTTATTGACATCAGGTATTTTGTGCGTCTATTGGTTTCTTAACAAAACCAATCGCATTCAGATCATGGACGTGGTATTGGTTCTGTTTGTTATTCTGCAGATGGCGGGAACGTTTACGGTTGATCGAATCTCCATTTTTGTGTTTTTTCTGTTTTTAGAAACAAAGGAACTGTATTCCAAAAAATCAATCAAGGTAGTCACCTTTATTATGGGGCTCTTTTTTGCCGTTGTCGTAATGGCGTATTATCTTTTTGGTTACAATCAATCCTATGACCTGACCAGTTGGGACAGAGTAAATATGTGTTTTATTCTGCAAAAGGGTCTTGGCTTTGTGAATGCGAACAGATGTATGCTGTATTTGTTCTGCACTTCCCTGCTGATTCTTCTTCTGTCAAAAAACCTGATTGTTTATGCGCTGGTTTTGGGCGTAAACTATTTTGTATATGTAGAAACCCAAAGTAGAACCTTCTTTTATGCTATATCCGTGATTTTAGTATTACTGGTATTGTTTAAGATCTTCAAATTCGAAGATAAGGTTACGTTTTTAGGCAAAATCGCCCCCATAACCTTTTTCATTATTTTTGCTCTGGCCATTATCCTCCCCCTGTATTTTGCCAACACGAATTTAGACGATATATTTACGGGAAGATTGGCACACGGTAAGGCCTTTCTTTCCTACGGAATGACCTTGTTTGGTAACAGCAAATTGGAGGCAGTGTCCTTTGACAACGCATATCTGCATATGCTTTTAACAAAGGGTATTTTATACACGCTGATGTATTCGTTCCTGATTATACGAAAAAGAAGCCGGCATCTGACGAACAAAGACGCCGTTGTACTGATTTCTTTGTTTTCCGTAGCTTTTATGGAAGTTATATTCTTAAAATACATGGTCATGATTGTTGTTGGATATATTTACAACAAGGAGAACGTTGAAAATGCCCATTAAGAAAATTCACTATTGCTGGTTTGGCGGAAATCCCCTTTCCGACATTATAAAAAAGTGTATTGCCAGCTGGAAAAAAGAATGCCCCGACTATGAGATCATTGAATGGAACGAAAGCAATTTCGACATTCACTGCTGCAAATACGTTGAGGAAGCTTATAACAATAAAAAATGGGCGTTTGTATCCGATTACGCACGCTTTCAAATATTGTACGAGAACGGCGGCATCTACGTTGACACAGACGTGGAGCTGATCCGAAGCATCTCGGATCTGCCTCACACCTTTGTTGGCTTTGAAAGCGACAAGCTGGTGGCAAGCGGTTTGATTCGCGGAGCCGATATCGGCGATCTCATTTGTCAAAAAATGATGGAGTCCTACCAAGCCGACCGTTTTGTTTTGGACGACGGTACGTTCAATACCCGCACCGTGTGCGCAAGAGAAACCGAACTCTTGCGGGAATACGGATTAAAGCTGAACGGAACATTGCAAACGGTTGCGGGAACCACGGTCTTCCCAACCGAATATTTTTGCCCCAAGGATTTCTTCACCGGGGCATTGAATATTACCGACAACACGTATTCCATACATCATTATGACTCCTCCTGGTATGACGAGGAAGACAAATATACGTTCCGCCTGAGAAAGAAAATTCAAAAATTCTTACCGACCAGGCTGTCGGGAATGATTGCAAGAATCATTGCAATCAAAAAATTTAGAGGAATGAAGGCAGTATTTCAAGAAACTACCAAGAGATTGAAGAAATGAAAATAGGATTTTTGAAAACAAAAGTCGTCGGTAATACCGTTATGCTTTACCTGATGACCTTTGCAAAATTAATTTTCCCCTTGCTGACACTGCCATATTTGACAAGAGTCCTCTCCGAAGAATCCTACGCCGTGGTATCCTATGTCAAATCCTGCATGTCTTATATGCAAATGATCATCGACTTTGGATTTATTTTATCATCGGTAAAGGATATTGTCAAAGCAAACGAAGACAAAAAAGAGATTGGCAGCATCGTAGGCCACACCTTTTTGGCAAAGATGTTTTTAAGCGTCACCGCGGGTGTTGTACTGCTTGTAATGTGTGTTTATATTGACATATTAAAGCTGAATATTCTGTATACGGTATGCAGCTTTGTAGGGGTAGTTATTGCCTCCTTTTTAGCAGACTTCCTTTTCCGCGGTATCGAAAAAATGCATTTCATAACCATCACGTTTGTTGTTATGAAGGGCCTCTCCACCATTTTTACGTTCATTTTTGTTAAGAACGATGCGCAGATCCTCCTTATTCCGATCCTGGATATTTTCAGTTCCATCGTAGCGGTTGTTATCTCTTTCCTGATTATTCGGAAATTGGACATCCAAATTCGAATTTTCAGTATTAAAAAAGCATTGATGATGATCAAGGATTCGTTTTCTTATTTCCTGTCGAACATCGCTACCACCGCTTTTTCCGCATTGAACACGGTTTTGATCGGAATTTATATTACGGATCTGACCCAGGTAGCTCTATGGAGCCTGTGCTTGAATATCGTTGCGGCAATCCAGGGCTTATACGCCCCCATCTGCAACAGCGTATATCCGCACATGATCAAAGCAAAATCCTTGAATTTTATCAAAAAAGTCCTTCTTATATTCATGCCCATCGTAATTGTCGGTTGCTTGATTTGCTATGTAGAAGCGGATCTGGTACTCGGCATTATTGGCGGAGAAAAATACGTAGATGGATTTGTACTGTTCCGATATATGATACCGATCCTCTTCTTCAGCTTCCCGGCACAGGTATTGGGCTGGCCGTCGCTGGGAGCGGTTGGTAAAGTAAAGGAAACAACAACGTCAACGATCATTGCTGCGATAACGCAGGTTTTGGGCATCGTGTTGTTGCTGATCCTTGGAGAATTCAATATCATCAATTTGGCAATACTGCGCTGCTTTACGGAGCTTGTGCTTTTACTTGTACGCGGAGGAATGGTCGTTCATTACAAAAAAATGTTTGTTTAACCAGAGCGCAAAGCAGCTCAAGAACGGCAATTATGAATGGATATATCATTGCCCCCAAGCCATTCCCCATTTTATTTTGAACGCAGAGAGGACATTATGAAACTTTTGTCTTACGCAAAGCAAATTTTATCATTGACCGTGCAAAAAATGATTCCCGTTCGCAAGAACGTTTTTGTGTTTACTTCCTTTCACGGTCATTATTCCGACAGTCCCAAATATATCTCCCAAAAGATCCATGAGCTGTGCGATGACATCAAAATTGTATGGTTGTTAGACGATAAGTGGATGTCGGCGCCCCCACCGTATGTTGTATGCAAACGAAACAAGGGCCTTGACAATTTGCTTTATAGAGGCATGGCCCATGTGATTGTCGATAATGTTTACGGCCAGAAGGAATTTTCGCAGGCCGGAAAATATAAATTTGACAAAATGATCTTTTCTTTGGTCTCCTTTTTAAAAAAGAAGCACGGGCAGTATGTTTTTACGACCTGGCATGGAACGCCTTTGAAGAGAATGGGAAGAGATCAAATCGGCAATACCGTTGTTGATTTTTCATGTCCCAATACAACGATGGTGTTAGGCAACCAGTTTACGCTGGATATCATGCATAAGCTTTGTTTTGAAAAGGTTCCGATGAAGCTGTTGGGAACACCGAGAAACGATCTCCTTTGCAGCAAATCGGTTCCCACAAACGCCATCAAGGAAGCACTGGATTTGCCGGTGGATAAAAAAGTGATTTTGTATGCACCAACCTTCCGAAATGACGGCAAAGACGTGGAGGGAAAGAATATTCACCGAAGCGGATTAAATCAATTAAAAGAAATGGATTTTGAACAGCTGTTTCGCACGTTGTCCGCAAAGTTTGGCGGCGAGTGGGTTCTGGTTTGCCGATTCCATTATCACGTAGAGAGCATGGTGGATTGGGAATCGTTATCCAAGCAGTATCACGGTCGCATCATCAACGGCAATTTGCATGACGATATGGCGGAATATTTGGCCTGCACCGACGTTTTGATTACCGATGCGAGCTCCTCCATGTTCGACTATATGCTAACTCATAAGCCATGCTTTTTGTACTTCCCCGATCTTGACCACTACAAGGATGTGGAGCGCGGTTTTTATTGTGACATTGCCACGCTGCCTTTCCCAATCGCAACCGATTTTAAAGCCTTAATCGATCAGATCGACGGGTTCCGCGAGGAAACGTACACAGAGGGCGTGCGTAGCCTGATAAAGAACTTTGGTTATGTGGATGATGAAAATTCCTCGGAAAGAGTAGCAAAATATATCCTTCAAACGGTATTCAAAAATAAAGCAGGAGATAAATAAAATGAAACGCATTATTACTTACGGTACTTTTGATTTATTACATTATGGCCATATAAATCTGTTGAAAAGAGCCAAGGAGTTGGGAGATTACTTAATTGTTGTGCTTTCAACGGATGAATTTAATTTGAATGAAAAAAACAAGAAATGCTATTTTTCTTACGAAAAAAGAAAGGCCTTGTTGGAGTCCATTCGATACGTTGATTTGGTGATTCCCGAAACCTGCTGGGAACAAAAACGAACCGATATACATGAATATCATATTGATACCTTCGTGATTGGCGATGACTGGAAAGGAAAGTTTGATTATTTAGCCGAAGAAGGCTGCGAGGTGGTCTATTTGTCAAGAACACCGGAAATTTCAACCACCCAAATCAAACAGGACATCATGAGCGGACAAAAAAAGCAGTAAGCTGTTCCATAAGGTTCGCAGGACAATATTGCATTTGACAGCTTCATTAAAAAATATTGAAATGTGATACCGGGTAGGAATAAGGCAAAATCAGTTTAAAATTACAAGAATAACGAGGACTGCCTATATGGAAAAACCGGCAATCGTATTTGACATCATTGCGAATATCATTTGTGATAAGCAAATTGCGGTTGAAGAAATGTCTGAAGATGATTTAAAATACCTGTGGAGTATTTCTCAAAAGCATGACGTGTCTCATATTATATCGAAGGGATTGGAGCAAATCACCTGCCCCGACGGTAGCTTGATGCTGCAAAAATTTAAAAAAATGCAGACGTTAGCCATCTACAGACATATACAAACAGAATATGAGCTGAATTCTCTGATCGAGATTTTTGAAAACGAGGGGATCGATTTTATTCCCTTAAAGGGGTCTGTGCTTCGCAACTATTATCCCGAAGCCTGGTTGAGGACCAGCTGTGATATCGATATCCTTGTCAGAAATCAGGATTTGGATAAAGCGGTACGGTTGCTTGTAGAAAAATACGGCTATACGTTTAAGGAACGCGGGCTGCACGATATCTCCTTGTTTTCAAAAGGCAAAATACACCTGGAGCTTCACTTTGATTTAACGTCGGAGGATCGGTACTCCCAAATTCTTTCAACGGTTTGGGAACATTGCATTTTAGCCGCAAACAAATCCCATCAATATTTGATGAACAACGAATTTTTTGTGTTTTACCATCTTACGCATATGGCAGAGCACTTTGTTCACGGCGGCTGCGGGATCCGCCCCTTTATTGACCTGTGGGTGATAAATACGAAAATGGGTTACGATGAGGCGACGGTTGTAAAGCTTTGCGAGCAGGTGGGCTTGTCGGAGTTCTATTTTCAAACAAAAAATTTGGTAAGCGTATGGCTGGAAAGCGGTACTCATACGAGCTTGACCCTTGAAATGGAGAATTTTGTAATCGGTGCAGGCATCTATGGAACCATGGAGAACAACATTGCGTTAAACCAAGGGAATGATAAAGGAAAGTCCAACTATATTTTTCATCGGATATTCCTGCCCTACGAAAAATTAAAGCGTCTGTATCCCGGGGTGGAACGGAATAAGATGTTGATCCCCTTGTATCAAGTGAAGCGTTGGGTCAATTTTGTTTTCAAAAAGGACAAAAAGCGCGCACGTCAAGAAATCAAAGTAAGTGCCTCGATCTCCCAAGAAAAGGTCAACAGTGTAAAGCATTTGTGCAGTACGTTAGGGCTAAAATAAATTCTTTCAGGGGCTGCGTCAATGACGCAGCCCCTGAAAAAAGCCGACGGTAGGCTTTTTTACGCGCGGGTGTTGCGGCTTCCTGCCGCAAAGCAAAAACGACGGGGGTGAGTACCAAATGCATTTTGGCATTTGACTCACTCCCCTTTTTTTCGTCCTCTTCCCTCTTTACAAAATCCTTGTTTCATGCTATAATGTGGGTAACACATTTTAAATCATTTACCGGAAAGGAACGCTTTATGCCAAGAACCTATCCCACCGTTACTATCACGTCCAAGGGCGAAAAAATGCTCACGGGAGGCCACGTCTGGGTCTACGCCGATGAGATCACAGCCCTTGACGGCACGCCCGAGAACGGCTCCCTTGTGGACGTCCGCTCGCAAAAAGGAAAATATCTGGGCACCGGCTTCTATAACGATCACTCCAAGATCCGCGTCCGCGTGGTCTCCAAAAATGCCAACGACCGCTTTGACAACGCCTTTTGGGAGCGCAAGCTCCGCTGGGCTCTCGACTACCGCCGCACCGTGATGGGAGAGGCCGATTTCTCCTGCTGTCGCCTGATCTTCGGCGAAGCCGATGCTTTCCCGGGATTCACCGTGGATCGCTTTGGGTCGGTCATCGTCACCCAGGTGCTTTCCCTTGGCATTGAGTGCATCAAGGACAAGCTCTACACCTGCCTGCTCCGTTTACTCCGTGAGGAATTCGGGGCCAAGATCGACGTCCTCTACGAGCGCAACGACGTTGCCATTCGCGCCCTGGAGGGCATGGAGCAGTACAAAGGATTTTGGCAAGGGGATGGGCTCCTGACCAACACCGACGGCCTGACCGAGATCACCGAAAACGGCATTGTTTACGAGGTGGACTATATCAATGGGCAAAAGACGGGCTTCTTCCTGGATCAAAAATACAACCGCGATGCCATTGCCAAGATTGCAAAGGGACGTCGGGTACTGGATTGCTTTACCCACACGGGCTCCTTTGGCCTCAACGCAGCCCGCGGCGGTGCCGCCCACGTAACCTCGGTGGACATCTCCGCCGACGCCATTGATATGGCCAAAAAGAACGCCGCCCGCAACGCTCTGGACGGAACCATGGACTTTGTTTGCGCCGATGTTTTTGAGCTCCTCACCGAGATGGCCGCCCAAGGAAAGAGGGACTACGATTTTATCATTCTCGATCCCCCCGCCTTTACCAAAAGTCGGGACACCCTGAAGAACGCCATTCGCGGCTACAAGGAGATCAACCTCAAGGCGATGAAGCTGCTCCCGCGCGGCGGTTATCTTGCCACCTGCTCCTGCTCTCACTTTATGACCGAGACCTACTTTAAGCAGATGCTTCACAACGCCGCTGAGGACGCCGGCGTGGGACTGCGCCAGATCGAGGCCCGTCAGCAGTCTCCCGACCATCCCATTCTTTGGAACGTCCCGGAAACCGATTATCTTAAATTCTTTATCTTCCAAATCGTCTGATTTTTGGAAAAAGAATTAATATTATTCTAAAATAATCTTAAATTCACCCACTGTATGATTGCTTTTGTGGGTAAGTTTGCAAGAAAGGAGAAGCTTATGGATCCCCGCACCTATATTCGATTTTTGAGCACCGTGGAAGCTCTGAAAAACCGTACCCGCCACTCCTGGTCCTCTGCGGGACGCCACGAAAGCGTGGCCGAGCACTCCTGGCGTCTTTGTCTTATGGCTCTGCTCTGCGCCGACGAATACCCCGCGCTGGACATCAACAAGGTGCTCCGTATGTGCTTGATCCACGATTTTGGCGAGGCCTTGACCGGGGACGTTCCCTCGTTCTACAAGACCGACGCCGACGAAGAAAAGGAGCGCCATGCGATTGCCGAGCTGTTGGGAATGCTACCCGCCTCCACGGCGGCCGAGCTCGCCCCGCTCTTTGAGGAAATGGAGGCCCTACGCACCCCCGAGGCCAAGCTCTTTAAAGCATTGGATAATATGGAGGCCGTCCTCTCGCACAACGAGGCCCCGCTTTCCACTTGGATCCCATTGGAATACGAAGAAAACCTGGTGTACGGCAACGAGAGCGCGGCCTGGTCAGAATGGACCCGTGCTTTGCGCCGAGAGCTCCTGGCCGACTCCCTCCAAAAGCTGGAGGATGCCAAAAAGGATGCGCAACAAAAAGAATAAAAGAAAAAACACCGCAAATCCTTGCGGTGTTTTTCTCGTGCGCTTCAATTAACCCATCGAAACGATGATCACCAGAGCAACGGTGATAACAACGAAGACAATGGAACCGATGATGGTCAGCTTGGAAAGCAGCTTATCGGTCGTTTTGCTTTGATTTTTGCTAAAGAAGGTGTCAGCACCTCCGGCAATGGTACCGGAAAGTCCCTTTTCCTTGCCGGACTGCTTCAAAACCAGAAGAACCAGAGCAATCGCAAGCAAAATCAAAATCGAACCAAGCACGTACTGCCAAACCAGGGTGGCGGATGCAAGAAGTTGAGCCATAATAACCTCCGAAAAAAATAAAGCTTTTTCTGTCGGAGTCATTCCATCCTCCGGACATACGCTTTCATAATACACTACATTGTACCACATTCCAATGGAAATTGCAATAGTTTTTTTTATTTTTTTTCTTTTTTTTGGAGAAATCTTTTCTGAATGCGAAAAAAAGAGTTTTTTTATCATCGTTCTTGACAATTTCCCCGTTGTGTGATAGAATGAAGAGGATAAAAGATGCGATAGCCACGCGTTGTTCGCACCGCTTCAATTTTGATCAAAAAGGAGATTTCATCATGGTTCAACCCAATTTTGAAAAATGTCCCGTAGTACCCGTAGTGGTCATTCAAAACCTCGAGGATACCATTCCCACCCTGCAGGCTCTCTGCGACGGTGGCGTACCCGTAGCCGAGATCACCTTCCGCACCGCTTGCGCCGCTGACGCCATCCGCGAGGGCGTGAAGAAGTTCCCCGAGATGAACATTGGTGCCGGCACCGTCATCAACGGCGAGCAGGCAAAGGCTGCCGTTAAGGCAGGCGCGAAGTTCATCGTTTCCCCCGGCCTTTCGGTTGACGTGGCGAAGGTCTGCGAGGAGGCAGGCATTCCCTACCTTCCCGGTTGCGTGACCCCCACCGAGATCATGCAGGCCATCGAGCTTGGCATCACCACCGTCAAGTTCTTCCCCGCAAACGTATACGGAGGCCTCGGTGCCCTCAAGGCTCTTTCGGGCCCCTTCCCTCAGGTTCGTTTCCTGCCCACGGGCGGCGTAGATCTGAACAACATCAACGAGTTCCTGGCGTTTGATAAGATCGCGGCCGTTGGCGGAAGCTTCATGATGAAGGGCGACATCGTTGCCAACTGCAAGAAGATCTGGGAGACCATCGGAAAATAAAAAATACATCAACGTATAAACCGCGCCCCTCCAAAATCGGAGGGGCGCGGCATTTCTTTTATCTAAAATCAAAAAATTGGTTTCATGCGTAGGGGAGACCTGTGGTCTCCCGCGGGTGAACGCAGTTCGCCCCTACCTTGTTCATTCTAAAGCTTTACGTGAATTCTATGTGTCATCCTGAGCAAGCGCGGAGCGCGCGCCGAACTTTTGCGATTGGATGCGCAGAGCGCAGAAATGAGCAAAAGCGCGAGTGGCTTGCCACGATGCGGGATCTACGAAGGGATTCCAATAGCTTTCCACCGTAAACTTACATCCTTAGAAAAGCGGGGATAGCAAAACTCGTTACAAGATCCCGTCATGCTACGCATGCTGCCCTCCCTCGGGTCGGGTTCGACTACGAAAACAGCCCCCCGGGCTGTTTTCTCCGCTCAGGATGACACGTTGAGAAATTATAGCGTTATAAAAGCTTTTCTAATTCTTTCAATAGTTTTTCTTTCATTTCTTTTAATTCGATATCAGATGGCCGATTATCAGGGCTGTACATTTTCTCCATCGGATACCACCAAACGGGGCCTTTTCCCTTATTTCCGTAATTTTCGATATCCCCGCTGGTTCTCGGGAATAAGTGCCAATGAACATGAGAATCACCGTTTCCCAGCAATTCATAATTCATCTTTTCCGCGCCAAATGCGTTGGAAACGGCTTCTGCTACAATAGACATTTCCTCCAAAAATTTCATTTTTGTGGAGTAGTCCAATTCAAACAATTCTGTTTTGTGCTCTTTGCAAAGAAATAACGTATATCCTTTGAAATGTTGATTATCCCCAATAACCACATAGCCGGTTTCCAATTCCTTAACAAAATATGGGTTCGTCCCATCTTTAATCATGTTAATTCTACTGCAAATAAAACACATAGTGTTGACACACTCCTTTGGTATTTCATTTCAAGTTCCCTTTCCCCATCTCACACAACTCCCTCAGTGGGCACTCCCCGCACTTGGGAGCGCGTGCCGAGCAGACGTCACGGCCAAATTGCACGATGCGGTGGCAAAAATCGCTCTGTTCTTCCTGTGGGAGCAGCTCGCCCATGATTCTCTCCACCTTGACGGGATCCTTCATGGTCTGGGGGTACATTCCAAAGCGTCCGCAGATACGAATGCAATGGGTGTCGGCAACAATGCCGCCCTTGTGGAAGATGTCCCCCAGGAGCAGATTGGCCACCTTGCGCCCCACGCCGGGGAACTTCAAAAGCTCCTCCATGGTGTCGGGCAGAACGCCGCCAAAGTCCTCCACCAGCATCCGAGAGGCATCCTTGGTGTTCTGCGCCTTGACGTGATACAGTCCGCAGGAATGCACGTATTTTTCGATCTCCTCAATGGGAGCGTCGGCCATGGCCTCGGGGGTGGGATAGGCGGCAAAAAGCGCGCGACAGACCTGGTTCACCCGCGCGTCGGTGCATTGCGCCGAGAGCCGTCCCATAATCAGGAGCTTCCAAGGATCCCCGCCCCACTCCAGGGCGCAGATCGCCTCGGGATAGACCTCCTTCAGCTTTTCGCAGATCTGCAACATTCGCTCTCTCTTTTGCCGTTTTGTCATGAGCCGCTCCTTCTCGTTCTTTCGTTATCCTCATTATAACAAAAAGGTCGAAAAAAGTCAAGAGAGAAGCCATGGAATTCAAATCACGAAGTCCCCTTATCCATCGCCCACTCCAACGTCTCCCGACGAACCTCCCGACGAAGAAGCATCAGCGTGATCACGTTGACCGTAGTCAGCATCGTCAGGGCAAGATCGGCAAGCGTCCACACCCGTTGCGGCGCGGCAACAGCTCCCAAAAACACGCAGATCCCCACCAACAAAAGGTACAAAACACCGTAACGTTGGCGGCAAGTAAGAAAACGCAGGCTCTCCCGTCCGTAATTGGCCCAGCAGAGCACCGTCCCGTAGCCAAAGCAGAATACGGCAACACAGAAAAAGCCCTCCGCCCACTTCCCCAGTACGCAGGAATAGGCACGAATCGTCATCATTACGCCGTCTTCTCCAAGCATGGACACCTCCGGAAGGCTGACCAGGATCACCAAAGCGGTAACGGTGCAGAGCAGAATGGTATCCACAAAAACCTCAAAAATACCCCAGATCCCCTGGGTCGCCCCCGAGCGGACGTTGGCCGCCGCATGGGCTGTGGGGGCGGTTCCGCAGCCCCCCTCGTTGGAAAGCAATCCCCGCATGGTTCCCACCCGCAAGGCCTTGGAGGTCAAAAAACCAACCACACCGCCGGCGATCCCCTCTCCCGAAAAGGCCTCCCGAAAAATCATTCCCAAAGCCTCTCCAACCGCGTCACGCTTCAGGAGAAGGACCCCAATGGAAAGGATCAGGTAGCCTCCCGTCATGATGGGTACCAGGATCTCGGTCAGCCCCGCGATCCCTCGACTTCCCCGCAACAGGACCGGCAGCGTGAGGAGCACCAGGAGCAGACCGCTGACCCAGGGGGGGATGCCTAACACCCCGGAGAACGCCGCGCTGACCGCGTTGACCTGAATAACGCATCCCATGCTCAGGGCATCCACGATCATAAACAGAGCAAAAAGCGAGGACAGCACCGCCGCGGTTTTCTTCCAACGGCGGGCGGCAAAGCAATCCTTTATATAATAGTAGGCCCCGCCAAAGAAGCCGTGGGGGCCGATCCGTCGGTGCAGTACCGCCAAAAGAATTTCGGCATACTTCAAGAGCATAGCAAACAGAGCCGAGATCCACATCCAAAAGACGGCACCCGCACCGCCCACCGCAATGGCATTGGCCACTCCCACAATGTTTCCCACCCCCAGCGTCCCTGCCAGGGCAAGCATTACGGCGCGAAAGGGCGAGGTCCCCGTCCCCTCCGTGGGGGTTCTCAAGGACGCCAGCATCCGTCCGGGTCGACGCAGGGGCAAGCCCCGCAGATAAACGCAAAAAAAGGCTCCGCTCCCCAAAAGAAGCAGCGGCACCAGGCCTCCCGTCAATAACCATTTCATCATATCCAACACCTCCCACAACCCTTCTGTTTGATTCTATGAGCACTCGTTTTTTTCTATTCTTCGGATTCTCCGTCGAATTTTAGCACCCGAGGCAAACCAAAACCAATAAATTTGTTAAAAGAATGTGAATAATGCGAAAAAGGACTTGATTTTTCCAAAAAACGGTATAAAATAAGAGCATGAATTAGCACTCCAAACTTTTGAGTGCTAACATTCGTGGGGATTCCCCCACTTGCAAGGAGGATTTTGAATATGAATATCAAACCGTTGGCCGACAGAGTGGTTTTGAAGCTTGTTGAGGCCGAGGAAAAAACCAAGACCGGAATTCTTTTGACCGCTTCGGCGCAGGAAAAGCCCCAGGTAGCAGAGGTTGTTGCCATTGGCCCCGGCGCCCGTGACGATAACGGAAACCTGATTCCTATGGAGGTTGCCGTAGGAGATAAGGTGATCGCATCCAAGTATGCCGGCACCGAGGTAAAGTTTGACGGCGTGGAATACACCATTGTAAAGCAGAGCGACATTCTCGCCGTAGTTCAGTAATTTTGGAGGTAAGATAACATGGCAAAGGATATTCTTTACGGAATTGAAGCACGCAACGCCCTGACCCGCGGCGTGGATAAACTGGCAGACACGGTCAAGATCACCCTGGGTCCCAAGGGCAGAAACGTGGTTCTGGATAAAAAGTACGGCTCTCCCCTGATCACCAACGACGGCGTGACCATCGCCAAGGAGATCGAGCTGGAGGATGAGGCCGAGAATATGGGCGCACAGCTGGTCAAAGAGGTTGCTACCAAGACCAACGATGCCGCCGGTGACGGTACCACTACCGCAACGCTGCTGGCACAGGCATTCGTGCGCGAAGGCATGAAGAACGTAACCGCAGGCGCCAACCCCATGGTAGTTCGTAAGGGCATGAAGAAGGCTGTGGATGCCGCTGTAGACGCCCTGATCGCCAACTCCAAGAAGGTGAACGGCTCTGCCGACATTGCCCGCGTTGGTACCATTTCCGCCGGCGACGAGGTGATCGGTCAGCTGATTGCCGACGCTATGGAAAAGGTGACTGCCGACGGCGTCATCACCATTGAGGAGTCCAAGTCTGCCGACACCTACTCCGAGGTAGTAGAAGGTATGCAGTTTGACCGCGGCTACCTCTCTCCCTACATGGCTACCGATATGGATAAGATGGAGACCGTTTACGACGACGCGCTCCTGCTCATCACCGATAAAAAGATCTCCAACATTCAGGAGATCCTGCCCCTGCTGGAGCAGATCGTTCAGGCCGGCAGAAAGCTGCTCATCATTGCCGAGGACGTAGAGGGCGAGGCTCTCACTACCCTGGTGCTCAACAAGCTCCGCGGTGTATTCAACTGCGTGGCAGTTAAGGCTCCCGGCTTTGGCGACCGTCGCAAGGAAATGCTTCAGGATATCGCCATCCTCACCGGCGGTCAGGTCATCTCCTCCGAGATCGGTCTGGAGCTGAAGGATACCTCCATTCAAATGCTGGGTCGTGCCCGTCAGATCAAGGTCAACAAGGAGCACACCATTATCGTTGGCGGTGCCGGCGAGAGCGCCAACATCAAGGCTCGCGTAGCACAGATCCGCAACGCCATTGCCGAAACCACCTCCGAATTTGACCGTGAGAAGCTCCAGGAGCGCCTGGCAAAGCTGGCCGGCGGCGTTGCCGTAATCAAGGTTGGCGCAGCTACCGAGGCCGAAATGAAGGAAAAGAAGCTCCGCATTGAGGACGCTCTCAACGCTACCAAGGCAGCCGTTGAGGAAGGCATTGTTGCCGGCGGCGGCACCGCATACCTCAACGTGATCCCCGAGGTTGCCAAGCTGATCGACACCGTAGACGGTGACGAAAAGACCGGTGTAAAGATCGTTGTAAAGGCTCTGGAGGAGCCGGTTCGTCAGATCGCGGCCAACGCAGGCTTTGACGGCGGCGTGGTTGTGGATAAGATCATGTCCTCCGGCAAGCTGGGCTACGGCTTTGACGCCTACAACGAGGTCTACTGCGATATGATGGCATCCGGTATCGTAGATCCCACCAAGGTGACCCGTTCTGCTCTGCAGAACGCCGCTTCCATCGCGTCGGTCATTCTGACCACCGAGGCCGTGGTTGCCGACCAGAAGGAAGAAGCTCCCGCCCCCGCGGCTCCCGCCGGCGGCATGGGTGGCATGTACTAATAACCGCACCTCGCGGGGGAAGACCCATATCGGTTCTTCCCCCGCGGTTTTGCGATTTGTTTATCCATCCAATCCATCCAAAAGAAAGAGAGAAAACAGTATGTTATACGTTGCGAGACACGGACAAACCGAATGGAACGTACAAGGTCGGATCTGCGGTGTCACGGATGTTGCGCTCACCGAGGAAGGACGGGCGCAAGCCGATGCCCTGGCAAAAGAGGTAATGAAAACATCGGTGGATCTGATCATTTCCTCCCCTTTGGGACGAGCCTTAGAAACTGCGCGCATCGTATCGGAGCGGTGTGGCATTCCCATGCAAACCGACGCCCGTTTGGTCGAACACAATTACGGCACGCACGAAGGAATCCATCGTGACGACGCGGCATTTTGGGAGGTAAAGAGCAATCCCGCCTGCCGCCACCCCATGGGAGAATCGGCATTTGACGTGGCCCATCGGATCTACGGATTCCTCGACGAGATAAAGGAAACCTATGCCCACAAAAGTATTCTTCTGGTCACCCACGGCGGTCTTTGCCGTATTCTTCGAACCTATTTTTGCAACATGACCAACGAAGAATTGCTCCACTATCAAAAAGAAAATGCCAAGCTGGAGATCTACGAATTTTGACGCCCCACGTCTCGGCAGGTAGGAACCAAAAAATCACCCGCTCTCTCCCAAGGGAAAGAGCGGGTATTTTTTTATTACAAAACCTCAAAGGAAAAGACGCGGGCGTCCTCGGTTCCCCAGGTGGTTTGGGGAATCAAGCGGACGCGTTGCACCGTCTTTCCCAGGGGGATCCGACGCAGTCGCTGATGATTCTCCAGCTCCACGCGCTCCACCCGTCCGTCGGCCGTCTCCCATTCCAGGGCAAAACGGCGAACCAGAGTACCGGGGATCCGGCTTAAGGGATCCGAAAGGGTGTATCGGCAGGGCATATTGTACCCCTTGCGATTCAGGTTACTGTCAAACACAATGCGGACAGAATCCACGTAGGTGGGCGCATCGAAGGAATATTCCAACGCCGTTCCCGGAGCACCACTCCAAAGGTTCTCATCCCCGCGGTCACGCCCGTTGCGCACCACCTCGGCGTTGCATACGGCACGCAACGATAGAGGCGACACCTTCCGCTCCTGCCAGGGCAGATAGCAATCGTCGGCCATCAGGGTCTGCTGGAGGCGGGGAATGTCCAGGGCGCGAATATCCACACCGTCGGTAATACTCTGCGCCACCGCCGTACCAAGTGCCTGCCCCAAGATGGCGCAGGTCGCCATAACGCGGCTGGAGGAGAGGGCGGCGTGGGTAACGCTGATGTTGCGTCCCGCAAAGACCAGATTTTGAATATTCTTGGAGATCATACACCGCAGAGGCAATCCCCAGGGACGAGGGGCGGGATGATAGATGGTAGGGTGCCCCTCCCGATAGTAAAAGCCCTCAGGGAAATGGTCGTCCATAGACCAGCCGGCGTAGGCCACCAGGTCGGAAAATCGTCCCTCGGCCTCCACGTCGTTCTGGGTCACGGTGTACTCGCCCACGTAGCGACGGCTCTCCCGCTTGCCGGGAAGAAAGCCGAGCCACTCCATCTCCCAGTTGTCGGCTCCGTGGTCTCCGTGGTTCTTGATATGATCCCACACGCCGTAGGCAATTTTAATCAGCTCCTCGCGGCAGGCATCGGTATCGTGAATACAGTCGGCGGTGCCCCCCACCTCGATCCACCAAAAGTTGTTGGTCAGCTCGTGATCCTTATAGGGCAGATCCTCCTCGGTGGGATAGGAATAGGCCCAATCGGGAGGGGTAAACTCCACCTTGTGGTCGGTCTCACGGATCTGGAACAGGCAGCTCATGCCCATGGTCTTTCGGTCGGCAACTACGGGAGGGATCCGCTCACCAAACTCGCTCTGCGCCTCACGGCCGTAGCGGTACTCGGCTCCCGAAAGGGGTGCCAGGATCGAATCTCCCGAGCAATCGGCAAAATAGGTCGCATGGACGGTATGGAAGGTCTCGGCATTGGACTGCCAGGCCGTTACACTACGAATTCTGTCCCCCTCGCAATCGGCATCCAACACGGAGGAATTGAGAAGAAGCGTAAGATTTGGCTCCCGAATGGCCGCATCGTACAGCGTGGCGTCCCAAAGGGTAAATTTGGCCCCGGGATTGGAAAAATAATTCTCCAGCATCCATTCCTCGATCAGTCCTCCCTCCCGGTTATCCTTGCCCTTGGCACCGCCAACCCACATACGGATCTCGGAGGAGGAATTTCCTCCCAGCATGGGGCGATCCTGAAGCAGGGCCACGCGGGCACCGTGGCGCGCCGCGGCAATGGCAGTGGCAAGACCGGCCAGGCCGCCGCCCACCACGCAGAGGTCTACGCGGTATTCTTTTTTGAAGAGCATGGAATTCATAGTAACTCCTCCATTTCTTTTTCTGCGTTCAGTATAGCACAGATGCTTCTTGTTTTCAATAGCCGTCAAAAAAATTGCTTCAAAACCTTGAAAAAAAGGACAAATCGTGGTATGATAATAGGGTATTTGCTCACGGGAGGTTTTTTATGTCCACACAACGCAACAATCTCAAGGGAAGCCTGATCCTCTGCTTCGCATCCCTGATTTGGGGCTTGGCCTTTGTGGCGCAGAGCAGCGCCGCCGAAAACGTGCCGCCTTTTCTGTTCAACAGCCTGCGCTCTTTCGTAGCCGCCATCTTTTTGTTTGGTGTGCTTCTTGTTCGAAAGGCAATGACCAAGCGCAGGATCTTCCCCACCGAAGCCCCCTCCCGCCGTCGGTCGCTCCTTAGCGGCCTGCTATGCGGCATACTGCTGACGGTGAGCGTCAACTTCCAGCAGATCGGGATTGCCAGCTACCCCGCAGGCACCGCCACCGAGGCACGCGGCGGCTTTATCACCGCCCTTTACGTGGTAATCGTTCCCCTGCTTGCCATCTTTTTGGGAAAGAGGCTCCAGCTCCCCGTGGTGGGTGCGGTGCTGATCTCCATCGTGGGCTTTTATCTCCTCTGCCTCTCGGACGGCCTGGACAGCATTTACCTTGGCGACCTGCTGATGCTTTGCTGTGCGTTGAGCTTCTCCTTCCATATTCTCACCGTGGACCACATTGGTGCCTCGGTGGACGGGATTCTTCTCTCCATGCTCCAATTTGCCGTGTGCGGACTCCTTTCGGGAGTGCTTTCCATGGCAACCGAGACCGTGGTTTGGGAGAAGGTTCTGCTCTCCACCTTTGATATTTTGTACGTGGGCATCCTATCCAGCGGCGTGGCCTATACCCTGCAGATCGTTGGCCAAAAGTACGCCGAGCCCGCCATTGCCTCCCTTTCCATGAGCCTGGAGAGCGTATTTGCGGCCCTTGGTGGCTGGGTGATCCTTGGGAACACCCTCACCTCCCGGGAATTCCTCGGCTGCGCCTTGGTTTTCCTCGCCATCATTCTGGCGCAACTCCCCCAGCTGTTCGCGGAGCGTCGGGGACGGACATAGGTGCCTGCTGGATGGCAAAAAACAAAATATAGCAAAGTACACACCGAAAAAATTGGAATGATAGCGAGGTATCTGATCGATGGATAAGATTATGCAATTTTTAAAGGGAACGAAAATTATAAGTCGAGTTCTGGTTGTCCTGTGGGTTTTCTTTGGTTCAGCAGGAGCAGGATTTGATGCTTCACAATTCGTTTACTCCTTTCCAATCATGGCTATTTTCTTCTTGCTACCTGCAATATTAATTGAACGTAAAAAGAATCCTATATGGGTTAAAGCAAGAAATGAAGCAAAAATAAGAAAACTTGAAGCAGAGTTTGTTGCTAATCAACAGAGGAAAGAAGAAGCTATACGGTTGCAAAGAATTAAAGAAGAAAATGATTGGTTGAAGCAAGAAACTGATTCGGAAATGGCAAAAGTAACTCCGAGGGTTTTAGATAATCTACCATTGAGAAGCAATGGTGAGAGTGTTGCCAACATCCCACAAGAAGTCCCTACTATCACCGAACAACCGAAGGATAATCAGTCGATAAAAAAAGAAACACCTTACACCAAAAGAAAAAAGAACAAAGCCCCCTTATCACATCGAATATTTGGCACGCTTTTTGTTTTCTTTGGAGTGTTATTCGTTTTGATTGCCGTTTTGGAGATGAATTACAATTATGAAAGTAATCCTTTGGGGTTGTTGATTGGCGGCATCGCTATTGGTGTTTTTGGTGTTCTGTCTTTGTCCGGTGCAATGAGAAAAGCAGAACAAGCAAGGCGAATTAAAGGTGTGTATTTGACAAGAGAACAAATTGAAAAACTCGAACAAAAAGTCGAGTTGCCCATTGTTGACACTCCGGTATTTCTAAATCATGGTGAAGTCGCAGTATACCACTCACAGGCAACTCGCCAAGAAACGAAAAATCGTGTTATCGGAAAAACGGGAAATTATGGCGGCGGAACAATTCGCATTGCCAAAGGACTGTCGATACATACCGGTGGAAGTAGCAGTAAATCTATTTACGGGAATGTTTCCATGCAATACCCCGGAGAATTTATAATCACAAATGAAAGAATTATCTTTTTTAGTAATCAGAAAGGTTTTGAACTGAAACACCAAAACATTACCGCTGCAACGGCCTACAAAGATGGATTTGCTTTCCAAAGCAAAAATACAAGCTATATTCTGTTGGTTCCTTGCGCAGATTTGGCTACACTTGCTTTCGATGGCGTCCGTACGGGAGAAATTCCTATTGCAGGCATCGACGCATCAGAAGATTATAACTACGGCGATCTTTGATTAAGTAGATCTCCCCTATCCCATAATACTTTCGAGGGCAATGCCACTTTTGGGCATTGCCCTCTTGTCAGCAGAGAAGAGAAAAGAACATGCAAGGAGGCTAACAACAAAGGGAGGTGTCTTAACGGGGGCTCCCCTTTTGTTTTGAAAGTAGTTAATAACAAAAAGAACACGTTTTTTCAAGATTGAAATGAACGAACTGTGCCCGACCTTGCCAAACCATGGCCTACCACAATTCATGTTTCAAAAAATCCGTTTTTGAACACCTGCCCTGTGGCAGGTCGCTGTTTATATTAATGCCTTTCGGCAGTGGAGCGCTTGACGCGAAACAGACAACCACCCGCTATGCGGGTGGGCGACAAAGGTTTTACCCTTGTTCTTGGAGCAGATGTAACATAAGCCTTCTCCTGTGGGAGAAGGGGGACCACCGTAGGTGGTGGATGAGG
>JAFTNJ010000011.1 GCA_017451915.1 Clostridia bacterium | reverse complement strand
TGCCACCTTCCCCCACTGGGGAAGGCTTACTGTTGTTTGCGCTCTCGATTATGGAGGGTGAGTTTGCTCAAAGCTTTTGCAAAGCAAAAGCCAGCGGCTTGAGCCGCTGGCCGGTCCTATTGGGCTTTTAGCCCTCGTGCATACCACCCGTTTGACGGGTGGTTGTGATTATTTCTTCAAGGTGTCGTCGATCAGCTTGTCCAACACCTGGGGGAAGGAGTAGCCAATGGCGCGCATCATACCGGGATAGCGGCTATGCTCGGTAAAGCCGGGAATGGTGTTGATCTCATTAAAATAAATTTTTTCATCGGGGGTCAAAAAGAGATCCACCCGGGCAAATCCGGTGCAGGCCAGGGTGCGGTAAAGGATCTTGGCGGTTTCCTTGATCCGCTCGGCGGTCTCTTTGGAGATCCGCGCGGGAACGTGAATGGCCGAGGTTTTCAGGGTGTATTTCTCGGTGAAATCGAAAAATCCTCCCGCAAGCTCAATCTCATCCACCTCGCCAACAATCAGCTCGTCACTTCCCATCACGGCACATCCCACCTCAAAGCCTTCAATCCCTTGCTCAATCAAAACCTCGTTATCAAAGGTGAAGGCAAAGTCCACGGCCTTGAGCAGCTGCTCCTCGCATTCCACGCGGGTCACGCCGTAGGAGGAGCCGGATTTGACGGGCTTTACAAACAGAGGATATCCGTTCTCCTTGGCAAAGGAGAGTACATTATCCAAGGAATATTTGGGACGCAACGCAAGAGCGCGGGGGACTAAGATCCCTGCCAACTCGGCCAGCTTGTGCGCCCGATCTTTATCCATGCAAAGGGCAGAGGAGAGTACGCCGCACCCTACCAAGGGAATTCCGGCAAGCTCAATGTAGCCCTGCAGGGTTCCGTCCTCACCAAATTTTCCGTGCATAATGGGGAGCGCGACGTCCACGGGAATCGACGCAATGCCCCCGTCGGTCAGCAGATAGAGGGCCTTCTCCCCACGATTGGGGGAGAGCAGGGCGGGAACACAATCCCCGTCATTGCACCAGGTATCCTCCGGGATCTTCTTGAGATCTCCGCGAAAGAAGAACCAACGGCCCTCACGGCTGATGCCAATGGGGAGGGGATGATATTTTTTGGGATCCAAATTGCAGATCACCGCATATGCCGATTGCAGAGAGATGCTGTATTCGGAGGAATATCCGCCAAAAAAGACGGCTACGTTTAATATTTTTTCAGCCACGGTTTTCGTCCTTTTCTATGTTATTTCGATGAATTTCAATGTGCTTATATCATATCACAAACGGGCGGGAAATGCAATCGCTTTCGGTGATTTTTTTGTTTTTTTCGGTGGCTTTTTTACATTGGTCAAAAAGCTCTTGACTTTTGCGCCTTATTTTTGTATAATAAATGTGACGAATATCAATGAAAAAACGTGACTCTTGAAAGGAGATGCCATATGCGAGTGAATTTGCGAGCCAAGCCCTTTGATCTGAACGACGAGCAGGTTGCCTGGGTAGAGGAAACCTTGGCCGGGATGAGTGAGGATGACAAGCTACGCCATCTGTTTTGTCTGGTGACCTACGACGATAACGAGGAATACTGCCGCTATCTTGGGGAGGAGATCCGTCCCGGAGGCTTTATGGGACGCCCCATGAAGGCCGAGCAATGCATCTCTGCCGTGGCGCGGATGCAGAAATATTCCAAGATTCCGCTGTTGGTTTCGGCCAACCTGGAGGCTGGCGGCAACGGCTTTGCCAAGAATGGCACCGCCTTTGCCAAGCCCATGCAAATCGGTGCTACCGCCGATGTGGAGCAGGCGCGCCGCCTGGGCGAGATCTGCGGCGTGGAGGGCGCGGCCGTGGGTGCCAACTGGTCCTTTGCTCCCATCGTGGACATTGACAGCAACTGGCGCAATCCCATTACCAACGTGCGTACCTTCGGCTCGGATCCCGTTCTGGTCGAGAAAATGGGTGCCGCTTACGTGCAAGAGATTCAAAAGCACGGTGTTGCGGCCTGTATCAAGCATTTCCCCGGAGACGGATGCGACGAGCGTGACCAGCACGTTGCCATTTCCATCAATACCTGCTCCTGCGAGGAGTGGGACGCCACCTACGGTAAGGTCTACTCTGCCGGCATCGAGGCTGGCACCAAGACCGTAATGGTAGGGCATATCCTTCAGCCGGCGTACACCAAGCATTTTTGCCCGGAGCTGCGGGACGAGGAGATGCTTCCCGCCTCGGTCAATAAGGCCCTGGTGACCAATCTCCTGCGGGAAAAGCTGGGCTTTAACGGACTGATCATTACCGACTCCTCTGCCATGGCAGGACTGGCACTCTTCCTGCCGCGGGAAAAGATCGTTCCCATGACCATTGCCGCGGGATGCGATATGTTCCTCTTTACCAAGAACCTGGAGGAGGACATCGAATTCATGCGCAAGGGCTACGAGGAGGGGATCTTTGATGAGGCTCGTCTGAACGAGGCCGTGACCCGCATCCTGGCGCTCAAGGCATCCTTGGGCCTGCCCGAGAAGAAGGCCAACGGAACTCTGGTTCCAAGCTACGAGGAGGTCAAGCCTCTGTTGGGGCAAGAGCGTTTTAAGAGCTGGAGTCGGGAGTGCGCCGATCGCGCCATCACCTTGGTCAAGGAAGAGAAGGGAATCTTCCCCCTGACCCCCGCACGGTTCCCTCGGATCCTGTTCTGTCCCATGGATCATCTGGGACAGCCGACCGAGGCCTTTGAATCGCCCTCCAACGTCAATTTCAAGTTCTTCTCCCTGCTCAAGGACGCGGGCTTTGAGGTCAGCGTGTTTGAGGCCAACAAGGGCAAGGAGGGAGCCATGACCTCGGTGGACGAAATGAAGGAAAAATACGATCTCATTTTGTACTCGGTGGCCAAGCGCGTGCGCTATCAGCCGGTATCCAGAATTCGCTGGGCCGATCCCCTGGGCGCAAACATTCCCACCTACAACCACACCATTCCCACGGTGTTCGTCTCCTTTGAAAATCCCTACTATTTGCTGGACGTTCCTCATATGCGCACCTACATCAACTGCTACGGGGACAGTAAGGCCGTGATGGAGGCGCTGATCCAAAAATTCCTTGGTAACAGCTCCTTTACCGGTGTTTCCCCGGTGGACCCCTTCTGCGGAAAGTGGGAGACCAAGCTTTCCTACGGTCCCTCCCTTCATCTGGACGAGATAAAATGATACTGAAAGGATAAACGACAATGAAAAATACAAACGATATCAAGGGCATTATTTTTGATCTGGACGGCGTTCTGCTTTCCACCGACCATTTCCACTATCTTGCGTGGAAGAGCCTGGCCGATAAGCTGGAGATCCCCTTTGACGAGACCGTCAACGAAAAGCTGCGCGGCGTCAGCCGTATGGCAAGCTTTGAGATCATTCTCTCCAACAAGCCGGAGCTCAAGCTGACCGAGGCCGAGAAGGAGGCCTACGCAGCCGAGAAAAACGAGCTTTACCGTACCTATCTTCAAACCATGACCCCTGCCGACGTCTCCGACGACGTGCGTGCTACCCTTAAGGCTTTGCGTGAGCGCGGCTATCTTCTGGCCGTAGGCTCCTCCAGTAAGAACGCCGGCTTCATTCTGGAGCGCACCGAGATGCGGGAGTATTTTGACGCGGTTTCGGATGGAAACAACATCACCAATTCCAAGCCCGATCCCGAGGTCTTCCTCAAGGCGGCGGAGTATATCGGCCTCGCTCCCGAGGTCTGCGCCGTGGTCGAGGATGCCGAGGCAGGCTTGGAGGGCGCCGTGGCAGGGAAGATGCTTCCCGTGGCCATCGGCAGTGCTCACGGCTCGCCTCTGGCACAGATCTCCTTGGATACCTTTGCCGACCTTGCCGTTCATTTTGCCGGTTAACGGATCTTTTTCTAAATCTTATGGGAAGCGCTTGCAGTTTGGCTTCCGATATTTGCGAGCGCTTCTCTTTTTTGTTAAAAAGATGTTATAATTTCCAAAAAACATCTTGACAAAGAGTTAGAAATGTGATAATATAGTATCGATAACCACGTTTTGCGTTTTTAGAAAAACATATTATTTAAAAGGAACCTTAAGGGAGAAGATCTTTATGCAAAATATGCCCCGCGTGATCGACATTTTTTACGCCTTTGACGAGGCCTTTGCCAAGTTTGCCATTGTTTCCATGACTTCGCTGATCCACAATGCGTCTGAGGAGAAGCAGTATCATATTCATATTCTTCACACCGAGATTACCCCAAAGACCCGTGAGCAGATCCTGCGGCTGGAGCGGGAAGGCGTGCGGATTACCTTCGAGGAGGTTTCCACCCATCTTCGAACCGTTGGCGAAAAGCTTCCCATTCGGGATTATTACAGCAAGACCACCTATTACCGTCTGTTCATTGCCGAAATGTTTCCCGAGCTGGAGAAGGCGATTTATATTGACAGCGACACAGTGGTGCAAGGGGATATCTCCGAGCTTTATGCCTACGATCTCGAGGGATGGGCCCTGGGTGCCTGCCACGAGCAGGCCATGGTGCAGGAGGATGCCTACGGCACTTACGTGGAGCAATGCCTGGGCATTGACCGCAACTCCTATTTCAACGCCGGCGTTCTGCTTATCAACTGCAAGTATTTCCGTGAAAAGCACGTGTTGGAGTCCTTCGTGCGTCTGTTGGGAGAATACGACTTCCGCGTGACCCAGGACGAGGACTATTTGAACGTGATTTGTAAGGATCACGTGCGTTTTCTGCCCCAGACCTGGAACACCGAGATCTTTGGAGAGATTGCCGATCCCAAGGAGGCCTGCAACGTCCTCCATTATATCATGGTATCCAAGCCCTGGCATTACGAGGATTGTCGCTGGGGTGACGTGTTCTGGCGCTACGCCGCGATGACCGAGGTGCACGACGAGATCCGGCAGGTGCTGGCCGATTATACCGACGAGCAACGGGTCGCCGATGGGGAATCTGCCGAGCGTCTCAAGGCTCTGGCGATCTCCGAGACCCATCGGGAGGATAACTATCTCCGTCGGCTCAATCAAAAGCGGGACGCGGGACGTCTGGAGGTGCTTCAAAAAATTGCGGATCTGGAGGCGCAGGGCATCTTTGATCGGGACGTGGAGGAGGATCCTCCCGCGCGTCAGATTCAGCCGGGAGAGGTGGACTACCTTGGTAGAAAGCTGAAGAATCGGATCCTGTTCCGCTTTGCCCACGCCTTGGCTCGTCGCTTTGTGTACGATCAAATGGATAAAAAGCAGTTGATCATCAAGGACGTGATAGGGCTGGAGCATTTCAAGGAGCTTCGCACCGGAGCCATTCTCACCTGCAACCACTTCAATGCTTATGATAGCTTCGCTATTCAGATGGCGTATGAATATTCCAATCAGAGAGCGAGAAAGAAGCACTTTTACCGCATCATTCGGGAAGGGAACTACACCTCCTTCCCCGGCTTCTTCGGCTTTTTGATGCGGCATTATCATACTCTGCCGCTGTCCTCCAACCGCAAGACCATGAAGGAATTCATTCGTGCCACCGACACCCTGCTGCAGGAGGGACACTTTGTGCTGATCTATCCGGAGCAGAGTATGTGGTGGAACTACCGCAAGCCCAAGCCCTTAAAGGAGGGCGGCTTCTACTTTGCCGCCAAGAATCGCGTTCCAATCCTGCCTTGCTTTATCGTTCAGCGGGATAGCGACGTGATGGGGAGCGACGGATTCCCCGTTCAGGAATACACCATTCATATTCATCCCCCCGTTTTTCCCAAGGAGGAGCTGTCGGTGAGTGCCAACACGGCGTATATGATGGAGGAGAACGCCAGGATCTGGAAGGAGATCTATGAAAAGGAATACGGTATGCCTCTGCAATACCGCACCAAAACCGAATAACCAAAGCCGTCCCACCTGCAATCTGCAGGCGGGACGGCTCGTTTTAATGCCTTTAGGCAGTTGAGCGCTATGCGCGAAACAGACAACCATCCGCTACGCGGGTGGGCAACAAAGGTTTTACCCTCGTTTTTTGAGTAGATGTAACATAAGCCTTCTCCTGTGGGAGAAGGGGGACCACCGTAGGTGGT
>JAFTNJ010000077.1 GCA_017451915.1 Clostridia bacterium | reverse complement strand
TTCCCCAGTGGGGGAATGGTGTCATATGTCGCAAGCGACAAGTGACGGATGAGGTGTCCTTAACGAAAAGTAACTCCTCATCCACCACTTCGTGGTCCCCCTTCTCCCGCAGGAGAAGGCTTCTTGACTCCTCGCTTCGCTCGGATAAATAATCTGGGCAAAGCTAAAGCTTTTGGGAACCACCAGCACTGCTGGTGGTTTTCGTTATACAAAAAGCATTTCGAGCCGTTGTTACCCGATCAAGCGATGCCCTTTTTAAACGATCGGGTTCTTGCGGATGAACAGAACGCCCAGGGTGTTTCTTCCGCAATGGGAGGAAATGGTACAGCCCGCGCGGGTGATCTGCACCTCGCCAAAAGGAGCAATGCTCTTGACCTGCTCGACGCAGGCCTGCACGATCTCGGGATCGCATCCCGCATGGGTAACGAATACCCGATCGGGAACCACGTCCGAGGCATCGCCCAACCGCTCGGCAACGTATTTCTCCAGCACGGCGGCAAACTTGCCGCGGTACTTCTTATGCACGCCCATCTTTCCGTCCTTTACCACAATGCAGGGCTTGAGCTGAAGCAGATTGGCTCCAAAGGCCGCTACCGCCGAGCAACGTCCGCCCTTGTGCAAAAACTCCAGGTCATCCACCACAAAGGAGGCGTCCACATAAGGAGTCAGCTCCCGGCAGGCCTTGGCGATCTCCGCGGCGCTTTTGCCCTCCTTGATCATCTCTCCCGCGGCCGCCACCAAAAGACCGCCGCCGGTGGAAAGGTTCTTGGTGTTGACCACGTACACGTTGGAATACTCCTGTGCCGCCAGACGGGCGTTGTTGTAGGTGGCCGACATTTCGGCACTGATGGTAAAGAGCACCACCGACGCGCCCTGCTCGGTTGCCTCCCGGAAGAAGCTATCAAAATCGGCAATGTTGGGTGCCGAGGTCTTGGGGAGCTCCTTCTTTTCCTCATAATGGCGGTAAATGGCGTCGGGATCCACGTCCACGCCGTCCAAATAGAGCTTTCCTCCAAGGTTTACGGTTAAGGGAATGATCTTTACGCCGTAGCGCGCAATCAACTCCTCATTCAGGTCGCTGGTGCTGTCGCTGGCAAGAATGATGTTTTCCATATAATTCCGTCTCTTTCTCTTTCTTTGAAATTTGAACCTGTTTACATTGTCTCTACACTACAGTATAGCACGAGAAAGTAAACGGAATATAAACAAACGCAAAAAAATCAAAATTTCCTGCTTATTTTTCGGGATCCATCATGGTTCCAATAAAGAAGGGGATCTTATTTTCGCAATCAATGAGCATATACACGAAGGGACGGTCCAGATACACCACCTTGGGCTCCTCCATGGGGCCGGCACTCTCGGCGTTCATCTCGATCACCGTGACCGCTCCTGCCTTGGTCCCCTTCTCCCCCACCTGGATCCGGGTCTTGTGGATCACGCGGTTGATATAGAGATTCCCCTCGACAGAGCTTCCAATGCCGCCAAAATCAGCCATCCCCTCGTCAAAGGCGTTGGGCATTCCCATGGCGGCCAGGATCTCGGACATCTCCGCGCTGTACTCGGTCTCAAACTTTGGGATAGCCGTCTTGACGGCCACGCTCTGCGGGTTTTGGAGCAACGCGCAAAGGGCTTCCCCGTTCAAAGACTCCACGTAGTCGGAAACGCTGACCCCCTCATTAGGGAGCAGAGCCACAAAGGCGTACTTTCGTCCGCTGTAATACTTGATAAAGCCGGTGGCCTTTTCGTCGGCGAGGTAGCTCCCCTCGTCGCAATACATAAAGGACACGGTCTGCCGAGAGCCATCCTCCTTGGTAAAGGTACCGTTCCGCACCTGATCCTTTTCATAGATTTTGGTCCATTCGGCCTCAAAGGCAATGGCGTTGATCAGATACATCACCGCCTCCGGGGGGATCTCATCCAAGGCCTCGGGAATCATGCCGTCGGTCTCCTCCTTGACCCAGCGGTTGATGTCCTTCAGGGTTTGCTTATCAAAGGCGGCGCGGTAGAGATCGGCCCCGTGGTAATCGGCGTTGATCTGCAAAAAGGCGGGATTTACCGAAAAGCTCTCCTTGTTGGTGAACCAAATGGAATTGGCCACGTGCATCCGATATTTCTCGCCTTGGGGCAGAGAGCCCAGATAGCTGTGAAGATACGCGTTGACCGAGGCCGCGTCCATACCAAGCACGGCCTCCATTTGCGCCAGGGTATCGTCCCGGGCTCCGTTGACCGTCATGCCCAGGGCACAAAAGACCGAGAGCGGTGCCAGGAGGGTATTCCCGTCCTTGGCAAGGGAGGCCTGCAGCAGGCGCACCGAGAAATCGGTGACCCGGACGTTGCCCGCCGAAAGATCCTCCAGGGGCTTGACCGTGTTGGGGTTGATCCCCTCCATCAGATCCTCCGCGGCAACGCCCATGGCACAAGACCCCAGGGGCAGAAGCAGCGTCAGCGTCAGCAAAAGACAGCAAAGACGGCTCCGGATTCCAAATCGTTTCATATTGTTTCTCCTTTCTGTTTCCCAAAAATACAACTCGGGCGGCAAAACAAATTGCCCTTCACTTTTATTATCGCTTTTTTTCATCATTGGTTACACACAAAAAAGAAAAAATTACAAAGGGGCGGGAATCACAACCACCCGTCAAACGGGTGGTATGCACAAGGGCTAAAAGCCCAATAGGACTGGCCAGCGGCTCAAGCTGCCGGCTTTTGCTTTGCAAAAGCTTTGAGCAAACTCCCCCTCCATAATCGAGAGTGCAAACAACAG
>JAFTNJ010000056.1 GCA_017451915.1 Clostridia bacterium | reverse complement strand
TACGGTGGTCCCCCTTCTCCCACAGGAGAAGGCTTATGTTACATCTGCTCCAAGAACAAGGGTAAAACCTTTGTCGCCCACCCGCATAGCGGGTGGTTGTCTGTTTCGCGTCAAGCGCTCCACTGCCTAAAGGCATTAATAAAAAAGATCCCCTGTACTGCACTTTGGTGCACAGAAAGGGGATCTTTTTGTTATCCTCGCTTATTCAGGATCCGCGCGATGATGGGGCGATGCACCTTCATGGCACCCGTAGGGCAGAATTCCTGGCAGCAGAAGCAGGTAATGCAGTTTTTTTTGTTGATGACGGGGATCCCGTTCTTCATAACAATGGCCTTGGCGGGACAGATCTGCTCGCATTTTTTGCAGCCCACACATTCCTTTTTCTTGGGAACCGGGGAAGAGCGCAGGGCACCGCGCACGAACATGGCGGCAAATTTTCCGGCACCCTCAAACTGCAGGCTTTTATGTACGTGGATGTTCTCAAAATCCGAGACCGCAACACGGGAAAGATCGCCGTGAATCGTCAATTCCGATACCGTAGCAGGAATTTTTCCAAGCTCTGCGGCTACTTCCAGAGTGGGGACGTCTTGAATTCCAAGTCCAATGATGGCGGCGCAAGCCAGATCCAGGGCGTAGGGATCCCGAGAGGCTAGCAGGGCACCAATCTTGCGGGGCGTTCCCTGGGTGGGGCCGTTGCCCTCCATGCCAACCACGGCGTCGGCAATGCAAAGACGGAGTTTGGGCGCAAAGTACTCATTAAGATCGATCAGCATTTTTGCAAAGTCCTTGTGGTTGGGGAAGCGAAAATGATACTCGGGCTTAAAGGTACCGGGAATTACTCCAAACATATTTTTCACGGCAGCACTCATGCCCATCATGCCGTGGGTCTTAAGCTTGCATACGTTAATGATGGCGTCGGCGTCATCCAAATAGGCGGTGTAGGTAAATTCCTTTGCCACCATAGCCTCCGGAAATATTGCTTCGCTATTGGAAAAATTTTGATTGAGTCGGGCGCCCAGGTGCTCGGCTTCCTTCATTCCGGTCACGGAATAGATCCGATTGACCACCGGCGCGTTGTACAGACCTCCGGGACTGTCCCCAATGATTACCTCCGCCCCTTTTTCCACCAATCTCTTGACCAAGGCGCACAGGAGTGCGGGATGGGTGGTGGCGGCACTTTCGGGCTTCATCATGGATACCAGATTGGCCTTGATCGCAATCTTCATTCCTGGGGTGACCCAATCCAAGCCACCAATGGGCGTTAATACCTGCAACAGAGCCGCATCCAGATCCTTTTCATTGTAGGACGGACACGAAACGATGGAAACGTCTTTCATCTGCATACTTCCTTTCCTGCGGTTCTGATATTATCATACCATTTTTGAAGGGATTCCGCAAGACGTTTTTGAAAAAAATTTAAAAGAGGGTGGGGAAAAGAAAAAGTGCGCGGCGCAGCTTGGCATAGATCGGGAACTCCATGGCGGCAGGCAGGGGATTGGTTCCTTTTCCGCATTCCATGGTAAAGGAAGGACAGATCTCTTTTTGCACGCACCAGTCGGTGAGGCCTCCGTAGGAGGCCAGCCCCTCGGCTACGGACAGACGGTAGCCCGTGAGACGGGATAGCGCGCGCGCTACGGAGGTTGTTCCGGGAAGCGTCCGATGACCGCTTTTGAAAAAGATCTCCTCCCCCTGGGTGTGGAGGGTCAAAATAGCCGTGGGGGAGTGATAGCGAATGCAGTTGCATAGGGCGTGAACCTCGGGCTCGGATTCAGGATGCTCCCCGCTAAACCGTGTCGGACCGTTTTGGATTCCCAGTTCGGCCTCCTGCTTTTTGTATTCCCAAAAATCGGCGTCGTAATTGTGGTTCAGGTCCACGCCGCGGGCATTGGATTGCCAGGTGGAAAAGTCATTGCTTTGTCGGTTCATCTCCATCAGGCGCTCATAGAGTGGATTTTCCCCGTGGATTCCGTGGATCTGATATTCCACGCCATCGGGGTTCAGCATGGGAATAAGAAAGAGAGTATTCCGTTGCTTCCAAAGCGCAAGGTCCTGTCCAAAGATCCGCCCACGGTGGTTGTCGATCTCCAAAAAGTCGCGCAAAAAGTGCTGCAAAAGGGAAGCGGTGATCCACTCCATACCGTGATGTGCACCGATATAAAAGAACATTTTTGGACCGTGTCCCAGGCGGATACGGGGGATGGGACGGCCAAGAATACTTTCTCCCAAGTAATCGAATTCCAACCCTGGAAATTTTGCGCAAAGTGCCTCCAGATCGCAAAGCAGTGCGGCATGATCCATGGGGGACGGTGAAAGCAAGGGTTCTTTCATTCAAAACTCCTCCCGATGATATTTTTGATAACAGAATATGCACCGCATGAAAAATATTTACAAATAAGAGGGGATTTTTTGAGGGAGATATGCTATAATGGTAGCGTTATACCCTTGCTTTTGGGAGGAAATGATGGAGTTATCTTTGTTTGACGCAACGCGCAAGAAAAAGGCATTGAAGAGCTACGGAATTTTGATCCTTATCCTCACGGTCTTTTACGCCGCGGTCTGCACTCCGGTCAATCTTTGGATTACCAGTGATATTTTGATCATGCAAACCGTGTTCCCGTTGCTTTGGGACGTCCTGTTGAATTTTGTAAATATTCTGTTTTATTGGATTTCCTTTGCGTATTTGCTTTTTTTGTTTGCCTTCTGGGGGGTAAAAAAGCAATTCGCCTTCTTCCTTACCTATGGCGGGATCGTGGTCTTTCGCTACTGTGCCAATCTCCTGGCCAGCTATTGCGTGGTGGGCTTTCCCGAGTGGGAGGTTTTCTGGTCGGACGCGCTCCCATATCTCTTGATTGACATTGGCATGGACCTTGTCCAAATGTTGATCGGGGTATGGATTGTATATTCCTACGTAAATTGCCGAAAAAATACCAAAGACGGCTTGCCTATCCAAAAGCTGTTTGATGCTACCAATCCCATTCTCCGAGTGGTTTGGAAGCTTGCCATCATTCCCGCGGCACTCATGCTTCTCTCCCGTGTGATCTACGATATCTATTTGGGAGGCGCGTACGGGTTGACCGACCTTCTTTGGATGATCACCTACTACGCCTCGGATCTTATCAGTGTTCTCGTGGGATATTTTGTGATTCTGCTCTTTATGAATCGTTTCTACTTAAAAGAAGAGGAAGCGAAGATCGAATACGATTCCTCTCATCTCCTTTAAGAACCAAAATACCGTCCAACCTCTTTATCAGAGGTTGGACGGTATTTTTATCAGTGGTTCTTATCTCTTGGAAAGAACGTCTTTTTCGTAAGCTTCTACAGCCTGGAACCAGGTTGCGTCGCCGGCAATACCTGCGCGAGCGCAGAACTCGTTCCAAACGTCGCCCATAGGAGCAAACTTGAACTCCTCCTGGAGCATCATCAGCTCGGTGAACTTCTGGTTGTCCTGCAGCTCCTTGAGCTTTTCGTTGGGAAGGAGGAGGGCGGTCAGCAGAGCCTTTTGTACCGAGCGCATACCAATTACCAGAGCGGCAATGCGGTTGATGGAGGCATCAAAATAGTCGGTTGCCAGAACCACACGGTCCAGAGCGTTGTTGCGAACCACTTCCTTCATCATTTCCACGGTTTCGTCATCGTAACGAACCACGTGGTCGGAATCCCAGCGGATGCCGCGGGTGATGTGCAGAGCGATCTTGGGATTGAAGCAGAGGAGCGCGGAGATCTTATCCGAAACCACCTCGGTGGGATGGTAGTGACCGTTGTCCATCAAAGGCAGAATGCCGCGGGTGGTGGAGTAGGAAAGGGCAAACTCGGCCGATCCTGCGGTGTAGGATTCCAAACCGATGCCAAATACCTTGGATTCCAGGGTAACGTATACCAGCTCCTTGTCATAGCCACAGCCCAGGATCTGATCCAGGGAGTCCATGTAACGCATTCTCGGGCCAAGACGGTCGGCGGGAACGTCCTTAAAGCCGTCGGGGATCCAGATGTTCATAACGCAGGGCTTGCCGGTCTCTCTTGCAAAGTACTCGGAAATGCGAATGCAGGCAATACCGTGACGGATCCAGAAGGCGCGGATCTCCTCGTTGGGGTTGGTCAGCGTACCGTCACCCGCCAGAGGATGGGAGAAGTAGGTGGGGTTAAAGTCCAGGCCAAGGCCGCGTGCCTTTGCGTAGTCTACCCAGGGCTTAAAGTGCTCGGGCTTGATCTGGTCGCGGTCTGCAACCTTGCCGTCCTCGTAAATGCCGTAGCATGCGTGAACGTTGATCTTGTGGGTTCCGGGAATCAGGGAAAGAGCCATATCCAAGTCCTGCATTACCTGTGCGGGAGTGGTTGCGGCACCGGGATAGTTACCGGTGGTTTGAATGCCGCCGGTGAGAGCACCGGTGTTTTCAAAGCCTTTTACGTCGTCTGCCTGCCAGCAGTGCATGGAAATGGAAATGTTGGAAAGCTTCTCGATGGCGGCTTCGGTGTCGATGCCAAGAGCGGCGTAGCGTTCCTTGGCAATGTTGTAAAGTTCCTTTTGTGTCATGGAAGACCTCCTGTATTTTCGTTGAATTTATGATACTGTAACTATTATAATATAGTTTTCCTTTTTTTTCAAGGGGAAGATAGGAAATGATAAAAACACCCCGTAATTTTGGTAAAAACACCGCCCTTTTTGCCTCTTTCCAAAAAAAGAAACACCGGTTTTTTGATTTTTCGTTGACAAATCGGGGAAGAAGTATTATAATATGGAACAGTGGGAAGTGCCGTCTCCCCGGAGGTCGGCTCCCGGCCTACGGGGTTTTGGAAAGGAGGAGAACCATGTCTGCCTTGGGATGTATTTTACTTGGATATCTGATCGGTGGGATCAATCCTGCGTACCTGATCGGACGCCGCAGGGGCTTTGATATTCGCAAGCGCGGCTCGGGAAACGCCGGAGCATCCAACGCCGTGATCGTAATGGGAAAGAAGGTCGGCGTGCTGAGTGCTCTGTTCGATATTTTCAAATCCTTCCTCACTGTCCGCCTGTCTGCCTGGTTGTTCCCGACCTTTGCCTATGCTACCATTCTCGCGGGTGTGGCCTGCATTTTGGGACATATGTATCCCGTTTTTCTTGGATTCCGCGGAGGGAAGGGCTTGGCCTGCCTTGGCGGTATGATCCTGGCTTACGATTGGGCATTCTTTCTTGCCTTGCTCAGCTCCGAGCTCATTTTGGTGCTGATCGTGGATTACATCTGCGTTGTTCCCATTACGGCTTCGATCATTTTTCCCGTGGTGTACGCCCTGCGGAGTAAGAATTTGATCGGAACGCTGATCCTGTTGGTTTCTACCTTCTTTATTCTTTTGAAGCATATAGAGAACCTAAAGCGGATTCGAAAGGGAACCGAGGCACATTTCAGCTTCCTTTGGAAGCGCGACCAGGAAATTGAACGCCTGATGGGGGATTCCTCCGCAAAAAAACAGTAAGAAAAAGAGCGAAGATGTTGAAATCTTCGCTTTTTCTATTTTTTTATGGAAAAGGCTCTCTTGTTCATAAAATGTTCATACATAAATTGGACTTTTATGTTATAATGAATCGTAATATGTTTCAAATGCGAAATTTTCGCTCGACTACACATATGGGAGGAAAGCTCATGGCAGAATTAAAAATGCTTGCGATCGATCTTGGCGCGTCCAGCGGCAGAGGCATCGTAGGCGGATTTGACGGTGAAAAATTGACCTTGCGCGAAAACCATCGTTTTTCCAACGATCCTGTGATCACGAACGGAAGAATGTACTGGGATATTTTGCGCATTTTTCATGAGATCAAGCAGTCCATTACCAAAACGGTTCTGGAAAAGGACAACGTACGCTCTATCGGTATCGATACTTGGGGCGTAGACTACGCCTTTCTGGATCGGCACGGCAGAATGTTGGCAAATCCCACGCACTACCGTGATACCCGTACCCAGGGAATGCCCGAGTACGTGAACGGGATCCTTCCTCTGGATGAGTTGTATTCCAGAGGCGGTATTCAATGCATTAACTTCAACACCATCTTCCAGTTGGCCGCAGACAAAAAATACGAGCCCGAGGTGTTCGAAAGAGCAGAGCATTTTCTGAACATTCCCGATCTTTTGAACTATTTCCTGACGGGAAATATCGCAAACGAATACACGATCCTCTCCACCGGCGCGTTCCTGGACGCTAAAGCCCGTGCCTACGATTTTGAGGTTCTGGAAAAGCTGGGGATCCCCACGCGTTTGTTCGGTCAGATCGTTCAGCCCGGACATAAGGTAGGCAAGCTCCTGCCCCAGGTACAGGGCGAGACCGGTAAGACCGATGCCGACGTGATTACGGTTGCTTCCCACGATACGGCCAGTGCCGTGATCGCGGTTCCTACCCAGGAGGAAGATTTTATCTACATCAGTAGCGGCACCTGGTCTCTCATGGGAACCGAGCTGAAGGAGCCTCTGATCAACACCCAATCCCAAGAGCTCAACCTCACCAATGAGGGCGGTGCCATGGGAACCATTCGCTTCCTTAAAAATATTATGGGTCTTTGGCTGATCCAGGAGTCCCGCCGCCAGTGGCGTCGCGAGGGCAAGGAGTACAGCTTTGCCCAGATGGAAGCCTGGGCAAAGGAGAGCAAGCCCTTCCAATGCTTTATTGATCCCGACGACGATTCCTTTGCAACCCCCGGCAATATGCCCGAGAAGGTGCGGGAGTACTGTCGCCGTACCGGTCAGCACGTCCCCGAAACCGTGGGCGAGGTGGTTCGTTGCATCTATGAGAGCCTGTCCCTCAAGTATCGCAAGACTGCAGAGTCCATCGAGACCCTGATGGGCCGGAAGGCCAAGGTGATCCACGTGGTTGGTGGCGGAACCAAGGATCATTTCCTGAGTCAAATGACCGCCGATGCTTGCGGAATCCCCGTAGCGGCAGGTCCCGAGGAGGCCACCGCCATCGGTAACCTGATGATGCAGGCCATTGCCGCCGGCGAGGTCGCCGATCTCAAGCAGGCGCGGCAGATCGTTGCTGCTTCCTTTGAGCTGAAGCATTATGCGCCTTCCACCGACCGTGCAGTGTGGGATGAGGCATACGGACGTTTTTGTGCACTGAACTGACGAAAAAACACCTGTCAGGCCGGTGAGCAGAACCGGTTGCCGGTATTGGGGACAATAAAGTAAAAAATTGGAGGCTATTATGAAGGACAATCATTACGGAGATCTTGGCGTTATCGGAATGAAGGGGTGCGATCAGTTTACCGCCCAAGTAGACTACTACTTAAAGGACTGGCGCAAGCGCGGAAGTGACAATCAAAGCTTTATCATCGACGCGGAGTGCCCCCGCTTTGGTTCCGGCGAAGGAAAGGGAATTATTCACGAGTCCATGCGTGGCAAGGACGTTTACATCATCTGCGATCCCTTTAACTACGGCGTAACTTACCCCATGTATGGAATGACGGTTCCCATGAGTCCCGACGATCACTTTGCAGATCTGAAGAGAATCATTGCCGCAATCGGCGGTAAAGCAAGACGTATCACCGTAATCATGCCCATGCTTTATGAAGGCAGACAGCATAAGCGTTCCAGCCGCGAGTCTCTTGACTGCGCACTGATGCTCCAGGAGCTGGTCTCCATGGGCGTATCCAATATTATAACCTTTGATGCCCACGATTCGCGTATTTGCAACGCGATCCCGCTCTCGGGCTTTGACAACGTTCAGCCCACCTATCAGATGATCAAGGCACTGGTCCGCGCCGTTCCCGACGTGCAGATCGACAAGGATCACATGGCCATCATCTCTCCCGACGAGGGTGCCATGTCCCGTTGTATGTACTACAGCTCGGTGCTGGGCTTGGATATCGGTATGTTCTACAAGCGCAGAAATTACTCCATCGTGATCAACGGCCGTAACCCCATTGAGGCGCACGAGTACCTGGGTCAGGATCTCCACGGCAAGGATGCCATTGTGGTAGACGACATGATCGCTTCGGGCGAATCCATGATTGACGTTTGCAAGCAGCTCAAGGAGCGGGGAGCCACTCGCGTGTTCTGCTTTGCTACCTTTGGTCTGTTTACCGAGGGCTGCGACAAGTTTGATGCCGCTTACAAGGCAGGCGTGTTTGATCGCGTTCTTTCCACCAACCTGGTATATCGCCGCCCCGAGCTGGCAAGCAAGGAGTGGTACGTTGAGGTCAATATGTGCAAGTACGTTGCTTATCTCATCGATACCCTGAACAACGACGAGACCATCAGCACTCTGCTCAATCCCGTAAAGCGTATTCAGACCTTGATGGACAAGCATCGCGGAGAGCTTGCCGCACAGATGAAGATCAATTTTGAAAACTAATTTGATTTGATCACCGCTTTTTTGCCCGACTTTCCCTGAGGAAAGTCGGGCTTTTTTTCTTTTTTTACGGCCTTTTTTGGCATTTGTTTCAAAGAAAGAGAAATTTATAAGATTTTGGTTGCTTTTTTTTGCAAAGTATGGTAAAATATAAAATGAGGTATTATTATCGCAAAGGAGATGCTTGATTGCCTATGAAAACCAATACCCCAAAGAGTCGCCCCAATTTGTTTGTGGTGGCCGATAAGCTTTTGGATTTCTTTCTGAATTTTCTTATTGTTTATATTTATTATTTATTTGCAAAGATTGTTTACAACCAGATCGATCCCGTCAAGGCATTGCTGATTGTATCCATCCTCTGCGTTTTTGCGTCCCTGCTGTACAATTATCACGGCGTTTACGAGACCATGCGTACCAAGACGCCGCTGTATTTTATCAGCCGTATCTTTTTGGTCAACAGCGAGGTGGTTGTGATCACCCTTGCGGGCATTTTGCTACTGATCCCCGAGGAGAGCGCCAACTATTTTACCACCTGGCTCTTTATGTCGGCCTTTTTCAGCACGTTGGTCCTGGTAACGAAGAAGATCTTTATGATCACCGTGCTCCATACCCTGCGTCTCAAGCAGAGAAACATCAAGCACATTTTGCTTGTAACCGACAGCCAGGAAATGGCCGATGCCTACATGGAGGAGATTTTGAATAACCCTCAGTTCGGTTACTCGGTGATCGGTTATGTTGGAAACCTGAACGTAATTGGCTTGCCGCACCTGGGAACCACCGGAAACCTGGACCGTATTTTGAAGGAATACCGCCCCGACGAGGTGGTTATGGCCTTTGACACGGTCCGCAAAAAGGTGATTACCAAGTATATCAATATTTGCAACAACAACTGCGCCAAGATTTTGTTCGTGCCCTCGATTTGCGGATACTTCAAATCCCCCCGTCAGGTCAACGTGGTAGGCAATATGCCGCTGATCGATATTCGCAGTACACCCCTGGACAATGCGGGAAATCAGCTTTCCAAGCGCATCTTGGATATCGTCGGCTCGTTGGCACTGATCATTTTGACCTCCCCCCTGATGCTCTTTACCGCCATTGGCGTAAAGCTGACCTCTCCCGGGCCGATCCTGTTTAAGCAGATCCGCGTGGGAAAGAACAACAAGGAATTTACCATGTATAAATTCCGCTCCATGCGTGTCAACGATCAGCAGCAGACCGGTTGGTCCACCGACGAGGATCCCCGAAAGACCCGCTTTGGTGCCTTTATCCGTCGCTTTGCCTTGGATGAGCTTCCTCAGTTCTTCAACGTTCTCAAGGGCGATATGAGCCTGGTGGGCCCCCGTCCCGAGGTTCCGTTCTACGTGGAAAAGTTCAAAAAGGAAATCCCCTTGTATATGCTGAAGCACACCTTGCGTCCCGGCATGACGGGCTTGGCGCAGATCAAGGGCTTGCGCGGCGATACCTCGATTCAGGCACGCATCAACGAGGATATCAACTATATTGAAAACTGGACCTTCCTGGGAGATATTCGAATCCTGCTTCTGACCCCTCTGCACGCCATCAACCGCCACGAGAAATACGCAAAGCGGGACAAGCTGGAGGAGCAGAAGAGTGCTACCCGTGCCGGCTGGAAGCCTTCCGAGAACACGGTGTTCGAGGAGGAGGAAGAGGATGCGTAAAAAGATCCTGTACGCGGCGTCCACCGCGTCCCATCTGCAACGCTTTCACAAGCCCTATATTGAAGCCTTGCGTCGGGACGCCGACGTCCATTTGATGGCCAATGGGGAGGGCGTGGAGCATCCCATCGCCTTTGCCAAAAGCTATTTTAGTCTTTCCAATCTTCGCGCCTGGTGGCAGATCCGCCGAATCCTGAAGCGGGAAAATTATGATCTTGTGATTCTCAATACCACTTTGGCCGCCTTTTGGATCCGTTTGGCCATGCTTGGCATGAGACGGCGTCCGTACGTGCTCAACGTGGTACACGGGTATCTGTTTCCAAAAACGCAGGGCGGTCTTCGCGGAGCCATTCTTCTGTTTTGCGAGAAGCTGGTGAAGGGAATGACCGACGATATTCTCGTCATGAACCGAGAGGATCTGGAAAATGCCGGGGAGCACCGTCTTTGCCGTAAGGAGGTCTATTTTTCCTACGGTATGGGGCTTCCCGCCGACCGTGTGATCCCGGGAGAGACCGCGGTGCGCCGTTCCTTGGGACTTGATAAGGATTCCTTTGTTTGTACCTACGTGGGCGAGCTGAGCAAACGGAAAAACCAGGGCTTTTTGATCGATGCCGTCCATCGCCTTCGGGAGGAGGGAAGTGCGGTCCGATTGCTGCTGGTTGGTCTTGGGAACGAGGAAGCCAATTTGAAGCAGAGGGTTGCCGATCTTGGTTTGGAGGATCGGGTGTTCTTCCTGGGACACCGGGATGATATTGCCGAGATCCTGTCTGCCACTGATCTTTACGTTTCGGCCAGCTCCTGCGAGGGCTTGCCCTTTAATCTTATGGAGGCTATGGCGGCAGGCCTGCCCGTATTGGCGTCTGACGTGCGCGGTCAATGGGATCTGCTCTGTGAACAGGAGGGGGCGTTGTATCCTCTCAATGATATGGAGGCCTTTTGTCAGGGGATCCGGAACATCCGTGCCCGTGGAGTTTACGGTAAGGAAAGCGTAGAGTACCCCGCGCTGGAGCGTTATCTTTTGCCCTCGGTGTTGGAGGAAAATTTGAAAATATTTACGTTAGGTTTGAAATGATATGACAGCTGTTTTAGAACGTTTGCGCGCGTTTTACCTTGGGAAGCTTTATCCTTTGGTGGTCGTGCTACTGATTTTTTTAGGACATTCCATTGGTCTGGACATTGTTTTTGGTGGGATCGTGGTAGGATCCTTGGCATTGGGCTGTTGGATCTGTCGGGATCTCCGCTTTGCCATCGCGCCCTTTACCTGTACCATCTTTATTGTTACCATTGAGCACTCTCCCAACGTGCCGTATTACAGTCGCTTTTATTTGGAGCCACAGGCGTTGATCCCCATCATTGTTTTTGCCGTTCTTTTGGTGGTTTCTTTGGTGGCCTTTGTGATCAAAAATCGGAGATTTGCCAATCGTGTCCCCATCAAAGGGGTATTTCTCAGCCTTTTGATTTTTTGCGTTGCCATCTCCTTTAATGGATTGTTCAGCGTAAATTACGTGATCTACAATCTTTTTTACGTTACTTCCTTTTATTTGTCCTTGCTTTTGGTGTACTGGCTTTTCGCCGCGTTTATTCATTTTGATAAAACGGTGTTTGATTATTTTATGTACTGCCTTGTGCTGGCCGCTCTGCTGATCGTTGCGCAGCTTGGCTTTGCGTACGGCACCACCGTTGCGTTTGAGAACGGTTCTCCCGTGAAGGAAACCGTGCTCCTTGGTTGGGGCGTTTGGACTGCGATTGGTGGAATGTTGGCCTTCTTGATGCCGGCTTGCTTCTATTTTGCCGCCAATCACAAACGGGGCTGGATCGGATATATTCTTGGATTGCTCACCTTCCTCGCCATCGCTCTCTCCCAGAGCCGCGGTGCGTTGCTGGTTGGCTGTGTGGTTCTTCTTCTCTGTATTTTGACCCTGTGCTTCTTTGGCTATTACCGAAAGCGCAACCGTGTTTTTGCCGCCATACTGATTCTTTTGGGGATTGCCGGAGGGTTCTTGCTTCGTGACACCTTGATGGGTGTTCTGCAAAACTTTATCAATTACGGCTTTGGGGATAACGGTCGCTTTGAAAAATGGGAGATCGGCATTCGCCATTTCCTGGAGTATCCCATTCTTGGCTCGGGCTTTTACGATTCCTTTGTCAACGAGGAATGGCTCAAGGACGTGTATCCCTATCTTTATCACAATACCGTGATCCAATTCCTGGGAGCCGGCGGAGCCGTGGGATTCCTGGCTTATGCCTGGCATCGGATCTACACGGTACGCATGGTGGTCAAAAAACCGAGCCTTTACAAGACCTTTCTTGGCATCGGTATTTTGGGGCTGGTGGCATTCAGCTTGCTTGACGTGCTGTTTTTCAATACCTATCCTACCATCTTTTACGCGCTGTTCCTGGTCTTTATGCAAAAGAGTGAGGAGCAGGCCGAGGTCGAGGAATAAGAAAATAAAAAACGTGGCGTTGTACCGGAGAGTACAACGCCATGTTTTTTGTTTGCGTTTATTCGCTTCGAAGCGCTTCCACCGGATTGCGCTTGGCGGCAATGCCCGAGGGGAAGAGCCCCGCAATAAAGGTGAGAAGCATACTGATCATTACCAGCGCAATGGCTCCGCCAACGGGGAGGACCGCCTGGAGATTGGCAATGTCGGTAAGATGATAGAGAATGATATTGATCACGATATTCAATAACAGGGTTGTGAGAATACCGATCATACCGGCCACAAAGCCCACGATCAGGGTCTCGGCGTTGAACACGCGACCAATGTCTTTTTTGGAGGCACCGATGGCGCGAAGGATACCGATTTCCTTTGTTCTTTCCAATACCGAGATATAGGTGATGATACCGATCATAATGGAGGATACCACCAGGGAAATGGCCACAAAGGCGATGAGCACGTAGGAGATGGCGTTGATGATGGTGGATACCGAGGACATCATCAGTCCTACGATGTCGGTGTATTTCAGCTGATCCATCTCACCCACCTGATCGTTGTAGGTCTTGATAAAGTCCTCGATCAGATCCTTGGACTCAAAGTCCTTGGCGTAGAAATTGATGGATGCGGGAGCAGTTGCCTCGGCATCCCCCAGCTCCTCCAGGACGGACTCATAGGTAGCGTCGGTTTGAGGAGCCAGCTTGTAGAGCATTTCCTCCATGGATGCAAATTCCTCGTCGGGAATGAAATTTCCTTGCAGAAGAAGGGTAAAGCTTTCCTCGGTAATGGTCAGCTTTTTGAGTTCCTCGGTCATTTGGGAATAGATTGCCTGCATGGCATCCTCCCCGCAAAGGGTAATCAAGCCGTTAATGGCAGGGATCTGCCCGTTGGCAGGCATCCCGGCCAGGGTCAGCATGATCTGCTCGGTGGACATCAACGGCATCAGCGTTACAAAGTTGTCTGCCGTTACGGTAATGTTCTTCATGGATTGGGAAAGCACCGTCATAATGGGCATGAGGCTCATGCCGGTGGGATCCTGCTGCTTGGCAATGGCAAGCATGCTTTCCATGATCTTGGCCTGGTAGTCGTTGTTCATAATGGCAAAGAAGCCCAAAAAGCCTTCGGCATCCTTTACCACCAGCTGACTTGCAAATTCCTCGTTTTGCAGGATCATTTGGGTCATATAGGCGTAGAGCTGCTCCATGGTGGCGTCGTCTACCTTTTCGATCAGCTCGTGAATGTTCTCACGGGTGTAGGGAATCCGCTCGAATTTCAAGCCCGTCAGCACGTTGTGGTCGGGGGTCGCCTTTTGTTGGTTCAAAACCTCGCTGGTCAGATTTTCGGCAAGGATCAGATCCGTCAGGCCCTTGGTATAGCCCAGCACACCCGAAATCGAGGTGGCCGTAGCCCCTTCCTTGGGGCGGATAATGCCCGAGATCACCAGCTTGGTGCCGTTCTCGGTGACGAAGGACTCCTGATCAAACACGCCGTTGCGTTGATCGTACCAAATGGGGTAGTCGGTACCGTCGACCGTATAGGTCAGATTGTCCCGCTTGGCAAAGAAGTCCGAGGTGTTCAGGAGCAGGAACTCCATGCCGAGGAAATCGGTGAGCTCGTAAGGCGGAATTTCCTCACTTTCGTACTTGCCCTCGGTCATGAGCTTTTCCATCACGTCTTCCAACTCGGATTGATCCAAAATACCCAGCATATACAGGGCCATTTTGCTGATCTGGTTGTTTTTGTTGATGACCAGAACCACCTCGTTGGGGTTCTCCGGCCAGTGGCTGCCTTCGCCCACCAGCTCGTATTGCTCCTCCAGCAGTTCTTGGTTGTTGATCATTTCCGAGAGGACGTTAAAACTTCCGCTCATGGAAACCATCTCTCCAATGCCTGCAAAGGCCGAGCCCATATTGTCAAAGATCGTCGAGGGGCTGACCTGGGTCTTTCCGTCGGCGGTAAAGATCTGGAGATCAAAGTCGTAGGTGTATTGGATATCGCTGACCGCGTCTTTGATGCTGTCATAGTGCTCCTCCAGGTAGACCTTAAACTTTTCCAGATTGTTGTTGGTGGTAGCACTCATGGCCGAGGCCATGGCACCCATGGAATCGTCCACGTAGATCTTATTAGGATCGTACTCGGCGTTTTGACTTTCGCTTACCTGGGTCATGGCCGAGAACATGGCGCTAAAGTCCTGGGTTTCTTTTTGAATGGTCAGAGGATAGGTGGAGAGGGTGTCTCTTTGTACCGAGTTGATATAATTGGTCACACCGGTGGACACCGAAAGAATCAACGCAATTCCAATGATACCAATGGAGCCCGCAAAGGAGGTCATAAAGGTACGGGCTTTTTTGGTCATCAGGTTGTTCAAGGAAAGGGAAAGAGCCGTCCAGAAGGACATGGAGCGATTGGTGCTCTTTTTCGCCTTTCTTTTTTGCAGTCCGGTGCCTCCCAACTGGCAAGCGACAGCGTCCCGCTTGCTGATAGAGAAGGGATCCGCCTTGCGCTTCTTTTTGAGCCGCTCTGCCGGAGCCTCCAGCGGGGCCTCGGGGGGAATTTGGAATGGATTGCTGTCGTCCACCACCCGGCCGTCCAGCACGCGAATGATGCGGTTGGAATACTGATGCGCCAGCTCGGGATTGTGGGTGACCATAATGATCAGCTTCTTTTTGGCGATCTTGCTCAGGATCTCCATGATCTGGGTGCTGGTCTGGGTATCCAGCGCACCCGTGGGCTCATCCGCCAGAAGAATGTCGGGATCGTTGACCAGGGCGCGGGCAATGGCTACGCGCTGCATCTGTCCGCCGGACATCTGATTGGGACGCTTACGCAGCTGATTTCCAAGTCCCACCTGCTGCAATGCCTCCACGGCACGGGCACGACGCTCCTTGCGGGAAATACCCGAAAGGGTGAGTGCCAGCTCCACGTTTGCCAGTACGGTTTGGTGGGGGATCAGGTTGTAGCTTTGGAATACGAATCCAATGGAGTGATTTCGGTAGGTGTCCCAGTCGGCATCCTTGTATTTTTTGGTGGAAACGCCGTTGATGATCAGGTCACCGCTGGTGTACTGATCCAATCCGCCCACAATGTTCAGGAGCGTTGTTTTTCCACAGCCCGAGGGGCCGAGGATCGACACGAACTCGCTTTTGCGGAAGTCTAACGAAACCCCGTCCAGCGCACGCACCGTGGAATCTCCGGTGGAATATTCCTTAACGATATTTTTGAGTGAAAGCAATGAAAGGCCTCCTTACAGGTTTTATGGCAGATAGTATAACACGGTTTTGTTGCGTGAATGTGAAATCTGCGAGGGAAAAAGAAAATAAACTTTGAATATCAGCTTTCAAATTGACTGTTGTACAAATGATGGTAAAAGCCCTGGTTTGCCAGGAGCGTTGCGTGATCGCCCTGTTCAATGATCTTTCCGTCCCGCATGACCAGGATCACGTCGGCGGTTTCAATGGTGGAGAGGCGGTGGGCAACGATAAAAGAGGTGCGTCCCTGCATCATGGTAGAAAAGGCCTTTTGGATCTTCAGCTCCATACGGGTATCAATGGAGGAGGTGGCCTCGTCCAGGATCAGCATGGGGGGAAGGTTCAACATTACGCGGGCAATGCAAAGCAACTGCTTTTGGCCTTGGGAGAGGTCGCCGCCGTTTTCCCCAAGCACCGTATCGTAGCCCTTGGGAAGACGCTTGATAAAGGAGTGGGCATGGGCAGCCTTGGCTGCGGCGATCATTTCTTCCTCGGTAGCGTCGGGCTTGGCCATACAGATGTTTTCTCGCACCGTAGCGGCGCGCAACCAGGTGTCCTGCAATACCATGCCCCAGTTTGCCCGCAGGCTGGCGCGGGTGATGTCACGGATGTCGGTGCCGCTGACAAAGATCGCGCCGTCATTGACGTCGTAAAAACGCATCAGGAGATTGATGACCGTGGTTTTTCCGCACCCCGTAGGACCAACAAGCGCAATGCGCTGACCGGGATGCACCGTCAGATTCAAGCCGCGGATCAGATCCTGGGAAGGGGTGTAGGAGAAGGCCACGTCCTTCATAGCCACAAAGCCGTCGGCACTTTCCAGCTCCCGCGCATCCTCGGCGTCGGGGACCAGATTGGGCTCATCCATCAGCTCAAAGAGACGGGAAGCGCAGGCAATGGCGTTTTGCAGCTCGGTCAATACGCCGGAAATTTCGTTAAAAGGCTTGGTGTACTGGTTGGCATAGGTCAAAAAGACCGAAAGACCGCCTACCGTAAAACCGCCGCCTCCAATGCACATCATGGCACCGGTCAGGGCCACGCCCGCATACACCAGATTGTTGACAAATCGGGTGGAAGGATTGGTGATGGAGGAGAAGAAGGTGGCGCGCAGGGCACATTTTCCAAGCCGCCGGTTGATCTCGTTGAATTCCTCCTGGGCTTCATCCTCCCGTCCAAAGGCAAGAACCACCTTATGGTTGCCAACGTATTCGTCGATCATAGCCGTTTGCTCCGCTCGGGTCTCGGATTGCAGACGGAACATGGAGTAGGTCTTTTTTGCAATGAACGCCGCAACAAAGAGAGAAAGGGGAGTGACCAGAATTACCACCAGGGCGATGGAGGGCTTGATGGTCAGCATAATGACCAGGGTGCCCAGAATGGTCAAAATACCGGTAAAGAATTGGGCAAAGCCCATCAAAAGTCCGTCGGTGAACTGATCCACGTCACTCATCATACGGCTAACGATCTCCCCCACCGAATGACTGTCCAGATAAGAGAGGGGAAGCTTTTGCAGCTTTTCAAAGGCATCGCGGCGGAGCTTTCGCACCATTCCGTAAGTGATGCGGTTGTTCAGTACGCTCATCAGCCATTGACAAAGGGCGGTGATCAGAGTACAACCGCCGATCTGGATGGCGATGATAACTACGCCATCCCAGTTTACCAGACCCTTGCCCAGCATCAGGTCAATGGCGTCACCGGTCAGCAGGGGAACGTACAGGGTCAGGGCAACACTTACGGCGGCAAAAAACAGGGACAACAGCAACAGAATTCGATAGTGCTTCAGGTCACGAAGGATCCGCCCAATGGTTTTCTTATTCATCTTTTGCTTTTTCATGCCTGCTCACCGCCTTTCCGGAATTGGGATTCGTAGATCTCACGGTAAACCTCGCAGGATTTCAGGAGCGCATCGTGGGTTCCAAGTCCCACCTGCTCGCCGTCCTCCAAAACCAGGATCTGATCGGCGTGCTGCAGAGAGGAGGTGCGTTGAGAAATCAAAAATACGGTGGGCTGATAGGGAAGTGCCTTGATGGCTTGACGCAGAGCGGCGTCGGTGGCATAGTCCAGCGCCGAGGAGCTGTCATCCAGAATCAGAATTTCGGCCTTGCGTACCAGCGCGCGGGCAATGGTGAGACGCTGCCGCTGGCCACCGGAGAAATTGCGTCCGTTCTGGCTGACCGGGGCGTCCAGTCCGCCTTCCTTTTGCAGAACAAAGTCCTTGGCTTGCGCGGCCTCCAAAGCCTCCCAAAGCTCTTCGTCGGAGGCATTCTCGTTGCCCCAAAGGAGATTGGAGCGAATGGTGCCGCGGAACAGTACCGCCTTTTGCGGTACCACGGCGATCTTCTGCCGCAAGGGTTCGGTTTCGTAGCCTCGGACATCACGGCCGTTGACCAGCACGCGCCCCTCGGTAGCATCGTAGAAGCGGGGAATCAGATTGACCAGAGAGGTCTTTCCCGAGCCGGTAGAGCCAATGATACCAAAGGTGGAACCGCGGGGGGCTTGGAATTGGATGCCTGTAAGAGAGGCTTCTGCATCCTTGCTATAGGTCATTCCCACGTTTTGGAACTCCACCGCAATGGAGGAATCCCCGGTCTCCGTGGCAAGGGTAGGATCACTTTCCATGCCCAGGGGCGTTTCCAGTACCGATTCAATGCGGTTGGCACAGGCAAGGGCCTTGTTTACCGTAAAAATGGTATTGGCGAACTTTACCAGCTCCACCAGGATCTGTGCCATGTAGTTGGTCAGGGCAACCACCTCACCCTGGGAGAGGCGGCCGATCTGCACGTCCTTGGCTCCAAACAAAAGGATCAGGATCACACCCATGTTGACCAGAATCAGAGTCAGGGGATTCATCAACGCTGAAATACGAGCCACAAAGTTTTGAATGGCGTGGTGCTCGTTGTTGGCCACGGTAAAGCGGTCGATCTCCTCCTGCTCCTTGCGGAACGCGCGAATTACCCGGGCACCCGTCAGGTTTTCACGGGTTACCGAGGTGACCTTATCCAGACTCTGCTGGGCTTTTTTGTAAAGCGGGATGCTCTTGATCATGATGGAGAATACTACCACCGAGAGGAGCGGAATGACCAGCACAAAGATCCAGGCGTTGCGAGGGCTGACCGCAAAGGCCATGATCATAGATCCCAGAACGATGATGGGAGAGCGGAGGAAGAGCCGCAGGGTCAGATTGACCGCCGATTGCACCTGGTTGACGTCCGCCGTCATGCGAGTGATCAGCGTGGAGGTGCCGATGCGGTCGGTTTGCGCGTAGGAAAAGGACTGAATATGCGAGAACAGATCGCGACGTAGCTCGGTGCTAAAGCCTACGGCCGCCTTGGCGGCAAAATATTGAGCGATGAGCGAGCAGGTCAAACCAATGATGGCAAAGAGGATCAGGATCGCGCACATGCCCAAAATATAGGGCTTGTCCCGGTTGGCAATGCCAACGTCAATGATCTGTTTTACCACCAGAGGAACCAGCAGGTCAAAGATGGCCTCCAGCAGCTTGAAAAAGGGGCTGATAACCGTTTCCTTGGTATAGGGCTTTAAATAGATAAGCAGTTTTTTCATTCCAAAAGAAAGCGTCCTTTCTATATAATTGTCTTCAAATTCTAATTATACACTTTTTTTTAGGAAATTGATGGCGTATATCGTAAACTCATTGTGAACAATTCAAAAAGGACAGAGAAAACCTCTGTCCCGGAGATAGAAATTGTTAATGGTGACGTCGCTTTTTTTGCGGAGGATGAAGATTTCTGCCTACGATCGCGCCAAGAATAGAGAGCAGAAGAAATCCTGCACGAAGAAGCAGGGAAACCGTGGTGGAATGGACCGGCGGGCAATATTCCCCAAAAAGGGAACAGAGAAAAAAGAGGGCAACCATAAGCAAGCCGTTGCATAAGCCGCAAAGCAAGGCGGAGCTTTTGTGGATCCGTACAGCAATCCAACCGCCGAAAAACGCGGTCAGAGCGGAGGCAAACCATCCCAAAGGCGCTGCCCATTGGGCGGGATCTGCGGTAAAATATGCGATCAAAGTACCGATGAGGAGCAGGAAAAGGCCCAACAGGACCGTGATTCCCGCGCTCTTTAGGATGTGCGGAAGAAAGGCACCGGACATCCCGCCGGTGGGCGTTTTTTGAGATGCTTTTTGACGGGCGTTGGACGTTGCTTTCATAAAATCTGCCTCCGTAGGAATCTGCTTGGTTCAGCATATTCGCACGGAGGCGGATTTATGATCTTTTTTTCAAATTAGCCCTCGGAATCCTCGGCCTTTACGTCTACGCGGCTGACCGCACTCTTGAGGATGCGGATCTTGGTGCGCTCGTGGGTGGTCTCGATGACGCAGGTTTCTTCCTTAATGCTTACGATCTTGCCGATGATACCGCCAATGGTGGTGATCTCATCGCCAACCGTCAAGGCATTGCGCATGGCGTTGACTTCTTTTTCCTGCTTCTTCTGGGGACGGATACCGAAGAAATAGAACGCAACGAACATGACGACCAAAAGACCGATCATCATCAAGCTGCTGCCGGTGTCCGCAGCGGCCCCTTCAGCAAATGCAAACAAAAACATGGGTGTGGGTTCCTCCAAAATAAAAATTTTCTTTATTATAGACCATCGCACAGGAAATTACAAGAGGAAATTTGTAAATAATTTCTTTTTCTTCTCCTTTTTTGAAAAAAACACGGTTTTTACATGGAAAAAGCAAAAGAAAACTTGCATTTTTTGCGCGCATATGGTATACTATAACGGCACGGAGACGCTGTGCGGAATTTGGACGGGAGTAACGGATTATATGAAACAAACGTATCTGGAATGTGGAAAAATCATCAATACCCACGGCTTTCGGGGAACGGTAAAGCTGGAATCCTGGTGTGATGCACCGGAGGTCCTGGCCTCCTTAAAGCGCCTCTTTTTTGTATCGGGCGGAGCCTATACCCAGCGTAAGGTATTGCACGCCTCGGTATTCAAGCAGTTCGTGCTGGCGGATCTGGAGGGCGTGGAGAGCGAGGATGCGGCCAACGCCCTGCGCAACGTGGTGGTTTACGCTGCCAGAGAGGACCTTCCCTTGGAGGAGGGCGACTATTTCATTGCCGATCTTTTGGGACTTCCCGTGCGTCATGCCGATACCCGTGAGGTGCTTGGTGAGCTGGTCGACATTAAACAGCAGGGAGCGGCAGATCTCTATATTGTAAAAACGTCTACCGGAGAGCATATGGTTCCTTGCGTTCCTCAATTTGTTACCGAGATCGATCCCGAGGACGCGGTCTATATTCGCCCCATCCCCGGGCTTTTGGACGGGGAAGGAGAGAACGTGTAATGCGATTTGATATTATGACCCTGTTTCCCGACCTGGTGAACACGGTATTGGGAGAGAGCATTCTTGGCCGCGCCCAAAAAAGTGGAGCCATTACGGTGAGAACGCATAACATTCGGGATTATTCCGAGGACAAGCACCGCAGGGTGGACGATACTCCCTATGGCGGTGGTAAAGGGATGCTGATGATGGCGCCCCCCATTTACAACTGCTACGAAGGTATTCTGCATCAGCAGGCCGAGGAACAATTTTGTCCCGCGCGACGTCGGGTGATCTATCTTTCACCTACGGGAAAGGTTCTGAACCAGGCCAAGGCTGCTGAACTGGCATCTACATATGACAATCTCATTCTTCTTTGCGGGCATTACGAGGGCGTAGACCGACGGATCGTGGACGAGATCGTAGATGAGGAGATTTCCATTGGAGATTTCGTTCTCACCGGAGGAGAGATCCCTGCCTGCATTTTGGTGGACTGCGTGGCGCGCTTGATCGATGGCGTGCTTTCGGATGCCGAATGCTACGAAAAGGAGAGCATTTCCTCGGGACTTTTGGAATATCCACAGTACACCCGCCCCTACGAGTTTCATGGCGTGAAGGTGCCCGACGTGCTGATCTCGGGACATCACGCAAACATTGATCAATGGCGGGAGGAGCAGGCCCTGGAGCTGACGAAAAAGCTTCGCCCCGACTTGTTGGAAGAATAAAATACATCCCCTACATAACTTTTTATGATAGGGGATTTTTTATGTCTGCACGGAGGGATAGCAAAATCATTGCGGGAATGGAGCGTGGCTTGACGCGGTTTTGGATATGGCTTTCTGCCAACAGCGGCATTTGCGGCGGACTTCTCCGGCTTTCGGCGCGCGTGCGTTGCACTCTTCCCGGCATCCTTGACAAGCATCGGGCTGAACCGAGGGTATTTCGTTCCTTTTTTCTTCGTCAACGCCTGATGAGAGCCTGGGATCAAAGCTTTTTGATCTGCCTGCTCCATACATGGAAACGTTGGATTCTTGATACGTCCACCCTCTTTTTTGGTCGCATTCTGTTTTTGGTGGGGATTCTTGGCACCTGTGGCGGCGTGTTTCGCGGTTGTGACCTGTATTCGGTGGATATTTTGCTCCCTTTGGTACTGTTTTTTTGCTCATTGTCCTTATTGCGGACGGAGGAGTCCTTGGGTATGGCCTTGATCAACAGTTGGAGCGGCGTTTGGTTGCTCTCCATTCTTCCCGCTTCTTCGGAGTGCAGAGCCGGTTTTTCCAAGGAAGGGAAGGCGCGCATTGGAGGCTCCTTGGCTCTGTCCTCTGTTATTGGGGGAATCTCCTTTTTTGCGTCGCCTTGGCCGTGGTTGCTTCTCCCGGTTGGCGGTCTGCTTCTTTGCCTGTTTTTTACCGTTCCCGAGTTCTTTGCGTTACTTCTTTGCGCGGTGCTCCCGTTTTTGAATCTCGTACCTCATCCAACCGTGACACTGCTTTGCTTTGCGGTGCTTTTGATTCTTTTTTGGGGGTGTAAGATCCTTCGGTGCCACCGTATGTTGACGCTTACGTGGCTCGATCTTCCCGTTCTGCTTCTTCTCGTCAGTTATCTTTTGGAGGGGTTGTTTGGTGGGGGCAGGGAAGCGTGGATGGCGGGGATGGGGAGAGGAATTCTCCTCTTTCTTTACTTTCCATTTCGTAGCTTTTTACGGCAAAAAATATGGAGGACCTCCATTGCGGTGAGTTTGCTGATTTCCTCCTTTATTTGCGCTTTTCTCGGCACTTTCCAATATATTTTTGGTTTTGCACCTCTGGAATGGGTGGATATCAGCCGTTTTTCAGACATTGGCGGACGGGTCACCTCCTGTTTTTTTAATCCCAATTTGTTCGCAATGTTTCTGCTTTTAACTACGCCGCTCTCCCTTGGCATTGTGCTCTCCGAGGCATGGAGCCGACGGACGCGTGGTTTTAGCGCGCTTTGCTTTTTGATCCAATCTGCGGCACTACTCCTTACCTGGTCCCGCGGTGCTTGGTTGGGGTGGATCCTTGCCGTTTTTTTTACCTTTCTGTTTATCAGTTCACGGACGCAGGCGTTACTGATTACCCTGACCCCATTGCTTCCCGCAGTGGCGGTGTGGTCTCCCGGAAATATTCAAAATCGATTTTCCAGCATTGGAAGTCTTTCGGAATCCTCCATTCGCTTTCGTTTATACACCTGGAAGGGCGTTTTGCAAATGCTAAAAGCCCACCCCTTTGGCGTAGGCTTGGGAGAATCGAATTTTCGAAGCAGCTATCTCCCCTTTGCCGTAAGCGGTACCGAGCGTGTGGTGCACACCCACCAGTGGTTTCTTCAGCTCTGGTGTGAGTTGGGAGTAATCGGATTGATTGTTCTTTTTGGTTTTCTTGCAATGCTGGGACTTGTTTTTTGGGATTCCCGCAGAAACACTCCAACCAAGGAGCATACGTACTGCGTTGGAGCACTTTGCGGTATCTTTGGCCTGGCGACCATGGGCTGGTTTGATTCGGTTTGGTATCACAACGGAATTTTTACTTTGTTTTGGATCCTTGCCGCCTTGGCTGTCAGCACTGCGGGACGAGGATCGGAGGAGAAATAATGGAAGAAAAAATGCATGGAAAACCCAAATTTACCTGGGTGGATTGGTTGTTGCTGGCCTTGTTTTTGTTATTGATCGTCGGCCTGTTGGTGGCAATTCTCCAATGGCGTTTCAAGGAGGAGGAAAGTGCCGTTTTTCACTATACGGTGCTTATTCCGGGGGTAAAAAAGGAATGGATCAACACCCGGTCGGATCTGCTCTTGCCAGGAACGCCGATCTGCTCCGAGAACGGGACCGCACTTTTGGGACAGATCCTTTCGGCCCATCAATCCTCCCATACTGTGACCCATTTTTTAAAGGGAGAGGTATGGGAGGAAGAGGATCCCGCCCTGGTGGATCTTTCCTTGCTTGTGGAGGGGCGTGGGAGGCTTTCGGCAGGGGAGGGGGTCCGCATTTGCGACATTCGGATCGCGGCAGGAGGAAGCTACTCCCTGCGGATCGGTCCCTTATATGCTCCAAACGCAAAGATCGTTTCGGTAGAAGAAGGGGGGACGGTGTATGAATAAGCCGGAGGGACGCCGCTTTGGTGCATTGGATTTTTTCTTGTTCCTCTTTTTGATTCTGTCGGTGCTGTCGCTTGTATTACGCTGGCAATGGAAGACTCCAAAGGAGGAATCCTTTCCCACGCGGCAAATTACCTTGCTTGCCACGGGAATTTCCCCACAGATTTCCGATTGCCTGAAGATTGGCGATTGGCTTTATCGGGAAACCGGAGAGCCTTTTGGGCGAGTATTGTCCAAGGAGCTCCAAGAGGCTGACCCATCTGCGGCTTCCTTGCGCGGGCAATCCTCCGAGCTTGAGCTTCCCGGTGGGGGATTGGTGGATCTGCGACTGGAGGTGGAGATCCACGGTGCCGAAAAGGAAGGAATGCTGTTGCAGAACGGGAAACACGCGTTGCTCTACGGAAACGCAATGCAACTGTACAGCGATTATACCGCTTTGACGTATTGGCTGATGAAAATTGCGGATTGATGCCGCGAAAAAACTTTCAAAGTCGTTTTTTGACCGTTTTTATATCAAAATGCACGAAAAATGATAGATTAATTCGTAAAAAAACAATAGAATGACTATTGATTTTTTAATTTCTTTTTGCTATACTATATATAAATATTATTCGTACTGTCGCCAATTTTGGGCGATGGATGTATTTGATACAGAAATGGGAGCAAGCAAAATATGATTTCACGCGACATCATTATTACCAATACCAGCGGTCTTCATGCAAGACCCGCAACGTTTTTCATTCAAAAGGCAAACACCTACAAGTCGTCCATCTGGATTGAAAAGGATGACCGCAAGGTAAACGCAAAGAGCCTGTTGGGGGTACTGTCCTTGGGAATTGCCAAAGGAATGATGGTTACTTTGATTGCAGACGGTCAGGACGAAACGGATGCAATTTCCGGATTGGTAGAATTGATCGACAGCGGTTTCTCTGAAATTTAAAGAACCAGATAGTGATTGTAAGCGGCGCGTACTCTGACCGGCTTTTGTGGGCATGAGGCGTGCCGCTCTATCTTTTTATTTCCCAGGAAGGGAGGTGTTTGCCAGTGGCAAACGAAACGATCCGACAGGCACTTTTGGAAAAGGCAAACACGCTGCCTCTTTGTCCCGGCGTCTATATCATGCGGGACAAGGGCGGAAAGGTGATTTACGTTGGCAAATCGCGCAAGCTGAAGCATCGGGTTTCCCAGTATTTTCAGAACAGCGAAAAGAACGTCAAAACCTCGCGTATGGTATCCATGGTGCAGGATTTTGATTATTATCTCTGCGATACCGAGATCGAGGCGCTTTCCCTGGAAAACACCTTGATCAAGCAATATACGCCCAAGTATAATATTCGGTTAAAGGATGCCAAGTCCTATCCTTATATCAAGCTGGTTCCGGGAGCATATCCGCGCCTGCAATTCACGCGGAAGCGGGATTCGGATAAGGCCAAGTATTTTGGCCCCTTTTCGGGTTCCGGAACGGCCTACACCCTGATTGAACTGGTCAACCGTGTTTTAAAGCTACCTACCTGCAATCATACCTTCCCCAAGGAGATTGGTAAGGTTCGTCCCTGCATCTATTACCAGATGCACCGTTGCTGTGGCGTTTGTACCGGGCAGGTGGAGGCCGAGGAATACCAAAAAATGATCTCCTACGCCGAGGAGATCCTACGCGGAAAAAGCGGAACGGTGCGTCAGCAGCTTCAGGAGCAGATGCTTGCCTATGCCGAGGAAGAGCGCTATGAAGCCGCCGCCCAATGCAGGGATGCCATTCAAGCCCTGGCGGCATTGCAGGAAAAGCAAAAGGTGGTGGCCGATCCCGAAACCGAGCAGGATGTAGTGGCTCTCTATTCCGACGATGTTTGCTCCTGTGTTTCGGTGTTTTACATCCGTTCCGGAGTATTGCAGGATAAGACCGAGTCGATCTACGGTGCGGACAGTATTCTGGAGCCGGAGGATCTGACCACCTTCCTCTGTGAGCATTATAAGAACCGTGCGTACGTCCCTCCCACAATTCTGCTTTCCCAATCGGTGGATCCTGCCGATTGTGAAATGCTCTCCGCCTATCTTTCGCAGCTGGCGGGGCATAAGGTTCATATCCGCACACCGGAACGGGGGAATTTGCGCGTTCTTTGCGACATGGTGGAAAAAAACGCCGCGGAACAAGCGCACCAGCATCGGATTTCCGCCGAAAAATCCGAGGGAACGCTGCTTCGTCTTGCCAATCTTTTGTGTTTGGAAAGCTATCCGTCAAGGATTGAGGCTTACGATATTTCCAACTTGGGCAAGGAGCATTTGACGGCAGGCATGATCGTTTGCAACGAAGGCCGTTTTTCCAAGGCCGATTACCGAAGCTTTCGGATCCGCTCGGTGGTGGGGTCTACCGATGACTATGCCTCCATGCGAGAGGTGCTGGCACGTCGCTTGGAGCACCTGGAGGATGCTAACGGCTCCTTTTCCCATCTTCCCGATCTGATCCTTTTGGACGGTGGACGGGGACACGTTTCGGTGGTGCGGGAGTTGTTGCGTGAAAAGGGAATAGACCTGCCCGTGTTTGGTATGGTTAAGGATGATTTTCACAAGACCCGTGCCCTCTGTACCGATACCCGGGAGATCAGCATTGCCAAGGAGCAGGAGGTTTACTCCCTGATCTATCGGATTCAGGAGGAGGTGCACCGCTATACGGTCAAGCAGATGGATGCGGCCAAGCGCAAGACCCTCAAGACCTCGGTGCTTACCAAAATTCCGGGAATTGGAGATATCAAGGCCAAGAAGCTGATGAAAGCGCTGGGAAGCGTGACCCGGATCCGCGGAGCGTCCGTGGAAGAGCTGACGGCGGTTGCCGGAATCTCCCACAGGGACGCGGAAGCAATTTATCGGTATTATCATTCTCAAAAGGAAGAAAAATAAAGCAAAGGACGTACAAGCTATGATGCGAATTATTACCGGAACGGCGCGGGGCGTGCGCCTGGCCACTCTGCCGGGGGAGAATACCCGTCCCACCTCGGAACGTGCCAAGGAGGCGGTGTTTTCCACCCTTCAGTTTGAGTTGCGGCAGGCCAAGGTTCTGGATCTGTTTGCCGGCTCGGGGCAGATGGGGCTGGAGGCATTGAGCCGCGGTGCCGCGCGGGCGGTATTTTGTGACGCTTCCAAGGAGGCGGTTGCCATTGTTCGTGAAAACTGCAAAAAGACCCGTTTGGAATCCCAATGTGAGGTCTTTTGCATGGATTATGCCGCGTTTTTAAAAGGGAATGCGGGACGCGATTGCTTTGACCTGGTGTTTTTGGATCCCCCCTACGCCCCCGGATGGGTGCCGCAAGCGTTGCAAGGCCTTCTTCAAGGACGTCTGCTGACACCCGGGGCCAAAATCGTTTGCGAAACGGCCCAGCCGGAGGATGTTTTTGGTTCCCATTCGGAATTGGAGGAATCGTTTGCGGTGCTCAAGCAGACGCGTTACGGCATTGCTCACGTAACCATCCTGCAGTATCAAACGCCAAACGGAGGGGAAGCGCAATGAAATTGGCCATTGTTCCCGGCAGCTTTGATCCCATGACCCTGGGGCATTTGGATCTGATCCGTACGGTGGCTGGGGAATACGACAAGGTTGTGGTTGCCGTGATGAAAAATTCTCAAAAGCAGTATCTTTTGACCGATGAGGAGCGGGTAGCGATTGCCCAACGGACGGTAGCTGAAATTGAAAATGCCGAGGTGATTTTGGATCATGGAATGCTGATTGATCTGTTTGACCGCTTGGATGCTTCTGCCGTGTGTAAGGGATGGCGAACCGAGGAGGATTTGATCTACGAGCAGTCTATGGCAGATTGGAATCGGGAGCATAACCCCCGATTTGTTACCCGTCTGTTCCGTTCCAAGGGGACCTACGCTACCTTGAGCTCTACGCAGGTGCGGGAGCTCCTTGATCGTGGGGAGAGTCCTTCAGATTTTGTGCATCCGTCGGCATTGCCGATCTTGCTTCAAGCTATAAAAAACAAAAAAGGAGAAAGCATATGAATTTGAATTCGTCGAAACGCTACGTAGGGGGAAGTGTTCTCCTTTCCACGCTCCTTGGCGTGCTTGCGGGAGTCCTGCTCCTTTGTCTGAATGCGGAGCTTTTGCTAACGATCGTTTTTGTAATTATGGGAATTGTTACGGTTTGTTATCAGCTTCCGGGAATTACGGTGGGATTGATGAGCTTTTCCACCAAGGAAGGGAAGATCACCCTGTTTTTCTCGGCACTTTCCGCAATTATTGGTTTTTTGATGATCTTTTGGCACTCCCAATTCCTGATGTTTTTTCTGGGAGCTTACCTTTTGGTATTCCCGCTTTTGCAGATCCTTCTCTCCAAAGAAAAGAAGGAACGCTTAAAGACCGAGCTGCCGAAAATCATCCTTGGTGTGGTCATGCTGCTGATCGGTCCCGCCGGTGCGTTGGGGGCTCTGTTCAAAATTGCCGGTTGGGCCATCATTCTGCTCAGCATCCTTTACGGCATTGTTGTTCTGCTCTCTCTGCGGAAAAAGCAGAACACCACCGGAGGCCGTATTTTTGCCGATACCAACGGAGACGGCAAGATTGATACGGTTTTCGTAGATACCACCGGTGATGGCAAGGCCGATTCCGCCACCCGCTATTTTGACGAGCAAAAATGAGTCGTATTAAAAAGCTTTTTTCGGATACCCTTGTAATTGCCTTGGGCACCTTTGGCTCCAAGCTGTTGGTATTCCTGTTAATGCCGCTGTACACGGCATTGCTCTCAACCTCCGAGTACAGCACCGCAGAGCTGATCACAAGCACCGCGAATTTGATCATTCCCATTGCCTGCGTTGGCATCGGCAACGGGATCTTCCGCTTTGCGGCCGAGAAAAACGCCAACAAGGAGGCCGTTTTTTCCTCCGGAATCACTCTGTTGGGCATTGGATCGGCACTTTTCCTGCTGCTTTCTCCCTTGCTGCTTTGCGTGGAATTTTTTGACGGTTACGTGTTTTTGATCGTTTTGTACGTGCTGTTTGCCAATTTGCAGGCTGTATGTGCCCAGTATATCCGCGCCATTGACCGTACCCGACTTTACGCCTTCCAGGGAATATTCAATACTCTTTGCACTATTTTGCTCAACCTTCTGTTCCTTCTTGCCTGGGATATGGGCGTGACGGGATACGTGCTTTCGGTGATTCTGGGAAATCTTTTAACCACGGTGCTATTGGTCTTTGCGGCCAAGCTGTGGGAGTCTTTTCACGTGTCTATGGTCAAAAAAAGGCTGGTGAAGGAGCTGTTGTTTTTCAGCCTTCCCATGGTACCTACCACGGTTTGTTGGCTGATCACCGATCTTTCCGATCGCTATATGGTGACCTATTTTTGCGGCTCGGATATCAATGGTATTTATTCGGCCGCGTATAAGATCCCCACGTTGGTTATTTTGGTTTCCAACATTTTCATGCAGGCCTGGCAATTTTCGGCGGTGGCGGAATCCTCCGACGAGGAGTCCTGTAAGCAGTTTTATTCCCGGGTATTTCAAGGCTACCTCTCGCTGATCCTGATCGGCTCCGCAGGCTTGATCCTGCTCTCTGAGTTTCTTGCGGGCCTCCTGCTTCACAGCAACTACCATGGGGCGTGGGAATATATGCCCACCTTGCTTTGCGCGGCGGCTTTGGAATCCATTGTGTCCTTCCTGGCCACCGTTTATATGGTGAAAAAGAAGAGTATGCACTCCTTCCTGACGGCAATCGCGGGCGCGGTGCTGAACGTTGTACTGAATCTGTTGCTGATTCCCCGTATGGGGGCGCTCGGTGCGGCCATTGCCACCCTGGCGGGATACGGTTTTGTTATGCTGTTGCGCCTGCTGGATGCTCCGCGAATGATTCGGTTTCGGTTATATCTGCCGCGCTTGACCGTCAGCATTGTGCTTTTGTTGATTTCTGCCGCATTTATGACCTTTGCCTCCTCGTGGCGATTGCTCGGAACGGGAATTGCTGTGCTTCTTATTCTCGGCATCAATCTGTGGCCCTTATGGCAATGCCTTCAAAGGCTGTTGCATTTTCGAAGAAAAAAAGACCCCAAATAAATACAGAGCCCTTCTTTTTGAGAAGGGCTCTTTTTTTAGGATGGTAAAAGGCTTTGCTTGGTGTATTGTTGAATGAGTTCCTTTTCGGAAAAAGGGATTTTTTCGGTACCGATCAGCTGATAATTCTCGTGGCCCTTTCCGGCAAGCAACAAAATGTCTCCCGGTTGCAACAGGCGCAATGCCGTGAGAACCGCTTCGGTTCGGTCTGTGATTCGGAGATACGGTGTGTCGTATTCCTCCACCGCAGAGGAGATCTCGTCCAGAATGGCCTCGGGGGATTCTTTTCCCGGATTGTCCGACGTTAAAATGCAAACATCGGAAAGCTCCGCCGCAGCCTGTCCAAGCTCCCGACGGCGCAGCTTGGCGCGCTCTCCAATCGAGCCGAATAAGCAAAGCAACCGATGGGGACGGTATTCCCGAAAGGTACTCAACAGCTGACGCAGGCTTTCGCCGTTATGGGCGTAGTCAATGATGACGCAGGCTCCGTTGGGGAGGGGAATCACTTGGGAGCGGCCTTCCACCGAAACATCGGAAAGTGACTCCGCGGCGACTTTGAGGGGAATCGAAAAGCAGTATTGAGCGCAAGCGATTGCTAATACGGCGTTGCAGGCATTTACCTTACCCGTCAAAGGGAGAACGCAGGGGATGGTGGTACTCGCATTGGAGGAAAGGTCGAACCGAATACAAGGCAACGCGCCCTGCCGTCCCAAGGTTACGTTGGTGGCGACCAGTTCCGCAGCGGGGATATTAACTCCACACCGAAGGATCTTCTCGGCCGAGGTACATGCCAGCATTTCCTTGGCATGGGGATCTCCAATGTTGACAATGGCGATCCTTGCACCGTAATCGGAAAAGAGCATTTTTTTGCAATTCTTGTATTCATCAAAGCTTTGATGCTCTCTGGGGCCGATGTGATCGGGGAACAGATTGGTAAAGAGAACCGTGTCAAAGGGAAGTCCCACCACCCGATATTGCATCAATGCCTGGGAGGAAACCTCCAGTACCACGGCCGCAATGCCGTGGGCCTGCATCTCCCGCAGGGTCTTCCAAAGGGTGACGGGATCGGGCGTGGTATTGACGGTGGAACGCCGAACCTTGCCAAAGGAGATTCCATTGGTTCCAATGTATCCGGTGGGGATGCAGTTTCGATTTAAAATGTGGGTAATCATTTGTGCCGTGGTAGTCTTTCCCTTGGTCCCGGTAATTCCGATCAAGCGCAAATCGGGGGAAAGGGGACCATAGAGCTTGGCGGCCAGGCGACCCAGGCAGGCGCGGGTATTGGGAACGCAGATCACTGCCGCGTCAGCGGGAAGCTCCAGGGGGCGTTCTGCCAAAAAAGCGCGGCATCCCCTGGCATAGGCATCCGGTGCATAGCTGTGTCCATCCTGCACCGCACCCGGAATACAAACAAAAAGACTATGAGGGGCGGCGGAAGTGGAGCGTTCGGTAATCTCGCAGATCTCTGCATCGGGGAGATCCGTGAGGGGAGAAAGCTCTGCAAGCAGATCGGTTAGTTTCATGCGTTGACCTCCGTGTCCTTGGAAAGAAGATGAGAAAAGCCAATGGGCGTTTTGTGACAGGCGAGAATGGTTTTATACGCCAGGATCTCCAGGGAATCCAGAAAACGATCCTCCGGAAATCCGGATTTATCCAAAAGAGAGAGCTCGGTACAGCCCAGAATGATCTTTTCGCAACCCTTCTCCAGCAAGCGGTTGCAGACCTCCCCAAAGGCCCGGTGGTCGGCGGGGCGGTTTTGCTTTACTTGATTGTAAATGATCGAGGAAATTACGCTCTGATCCTCGGGGGAGGGCAGAATGCATTCCAAACCATAGGTTTTGCACCACAGATGATAGGCTCCGGAGGCGGCCGTGCCCTCGGTGGCCAAAAGTCCCACGCGTGTCACGCCGCGTTCCTTGGCAAAGCCGACGGTTTCCTGAATGATATTGAGGATGGGCAGCGCGCATTCCCGTTGTAAGCCATCGTAAAAATAATGGGCGGTATTGCAGGGGATCACAAGGAGCGACGCACCGGCCGCCTCCAAGCGGTGGGCCTCCTCGATCATAATGGGGAGGGGATCTTCTTTGGATCTTCCCAAAATAAATGCGGTGCGATCGGGAGTGGAGGCGCGACTGCTGATCAGCATATCTATGTGATCGGCGTCGGTGGTTGCCTTGGTATGCCCAATCACCAACTCACAAAAGCGAACCGTAGACATGGGACCCAGGCCGCCCAAAATTCCAAGAATAAAACGAGCATTCATTGCGGCAGCACTCCCTTCGGTTCGGCTCCTGTGGAGCTCATCACACGGGTAGCGGAATCGCAGAGCACGTAGCGACTTTCCAACTGGGAAGCGTATTTGGAAAGCAGGAGGTCGTATTCCTCGGTGCAGGGAATCAGGAGCAGGATCACGTCGGCGTTGCCCAGTTGCTCGGCAAAATCAAGAAGGGCCTGCAAAAGCAACCGCTGTCCGCGGGTATGGCAGATGCGGTGCACCCGCATACAGATGGAAAAACGGAAGGGGAGAGGAATGCGATCGCAAAACACGTGAGAGACCGAGCCGTGACGGCGGTACAGATCCTGGGCGGTCTCATAGGTTTTCATAGACGCACCAAGCAAAACGGGAATGCATTCGCCACCGGAGGCGTTTTTCAAGATCTCTCGCATATTCCTTCTCCTTTCCTTCTCTAATTTTATGTAGATCTATTATATCATAAATCTTTGTAAAAAAAAAGGAGATACGGAAAATACTTTTTATTTTTTTCAAAAAGCCTTGTAATTTTTTCTTTTTTTGATATAATGAGAACAGAATGCAACAAAGGATGATCAACGATGAAGAAAGAAAAGCTTTACCGCGTATTTTCCCATTTGCCGGAATTACACACCCAACGTCTGACCTTGCGCAAAATGCTGGTGGCGGATACGGAGGATATGTACGAGTATGCCTGCCGTCAGGACGTGACAAAATATCTCACCTGGAACCCCCACCCCGACCGTACCTATACCAAGGAATATTTGCAATATCTTGGGGGACGCTATGCGGTGGGAATGTTCTACGATTGGGCCATTGTTTACGAGCCCGATTGCAAAATGGTGGGCACCTGCGGCTTTACCGCCTTTTACTGCTCCCATGATAGCGCCGAGGTTGGGTATGTGCTGAACCCCGAATACTGGGGCAAGGGCATTGCTACCGAGGCTTTGCTTCGGGTTTTGCAGTTTGGCTTTGAGGAACTGGGATTGCATCGGATCGAGGCAAAGTTCATGGAGGAGAATCAACGTTCTTTGCAGGTGATGAAAAAGGTGGGAATGACCTTTGAGGGCATTTGCCGTGAGGGAATGCTGATCAAGGGAAATTACGTAAACGTGGGGATTTGCTCGATCCTGCGCTCCGAATGGGAGGCTATGAAAAAGGATCGCGGGAACTGAATAGATCCAATCCAATCGGGAGAACACTTTGGTAACGGGAGTGCTCCCGATTTTTGTGATTTAAGGAGAAATAGTATGGCAACCTACACCAAGCCCGGCGTTTTTGCAGAAAATATTGTGGGAACGCAAACCGAAAAAAATCTTCACACGGCCCTGAGTGGAGAGTCCCAGGCCTATTTGCGTTACAAATGGTTTGAGAAAAAGGCCAAAGAGGATGGATTTGTGGAGATCTCGGAGCTGTTTCGGGATACCGCCTCCAACGAAATGGAGCACGCGGAAATTTGGTTCCGCTATCTTGGCGGCTGGTCGGGGACAGAGCGCAATCTGGACGCGGCGGCCGCAGGTGAGGCGTTTGAATGGGAAACGATGTATGCAGAATTTGAAGCAACGGCAAGAGAAGAGGGGTTTGACGTGATTGCCGATCTGTTTGCCAAGGTGGCCTCCATCGAACGGCATCACGAGCAGCAATACCGGGATGCCTTGGAGAAGGTCAAGAGCGGAACGGTGTTCCAATCCGATAATATGGCCACCCGCTGGATCTGCATCAACTGCGGTTACGTGGTGGAAGGGAAGGAGCCTCCCCAGATCTGTCCCACCTGCTCTCATCCCAGAGGATACTTTAAAATACAGCGAACTTAAATAAAAAAGGAAAAGCTTCCTTGACAAATCCTGCGCGCGGTGTTATAATAGTAGCATTCTTGTTTCTTTACGTAGATCCAAGACATTTTCGCTGCGCGCAGGAGGCTTTTATGACACGTACGGCTTCTCCTTACCGATATCATCACGGCCTGAAGGATGGCATTCCCATTGGTTTGGGCTATCTTTCGGTTTCCTTTGGTTTTGGAATTACTGCGGTTGGAAAGGGAATGGAGGCCTTGTATGCCATTTTGATCTCCATGACCAACATGACCTCTGCAGGACAGGTGGCGGGAGTGGTGATCATTGCCTCGGCGGGGTCGATCCTGGAAATGGTGCTCACACAGTTGGTTATCAATCTGCGGTATTCCTTGATGGGGATCTCCTTGACGCAACGCCTGGATTCCCGCTGTACCACGCCGCATCGCTTGCTCATGTCTTTTGGTATGACCGATGAGATCTTTGCCCTGGCTTCTTCCAAGCCCTATCCCGTAGGTCCTTCCTATTTTTACGGCTTGATGACCTGTCCTTATATCGGTTGGTCCCTGGGAACCGTGCTCGGTGCCTGCGCGGGGCAGATCCTTCCCCAGGAGATGCAACTGGCACTGGGGATCATGATCTACGCCATGTTCATAGCTATCGTTCTGCCTCCCTCCACCCGTGACAAAGGGGTTCTGTTTACTGTTTTGATCGCGGTGGCGTTGAGCTGCTGCTTGCGCTATATCAAATTCCTTCAGTTTATATCGGACGGCTTTGCCATTATCCTTTGCGCCGTGGTGGCCGCAACGGTCATGGCACTTCTGTGTCCTGTCAAGGAGACGGAGGCGCCCGACGGAGGGGAGGAGAAGCCATGACGATACAGCATTTGTTTTATTTGTTGGCCATGGCGCTTACCACCTATCTTGTGCGCATGATCCCCTTTACGCTCTTCCGCAAAAAGCTGACCTCCCGCTTTGCTAAAAGCTTTTTTGCTTACATCCCGTACGCGGTTCTGACGGCCATGACCATTCCCGAGGTCTTTTCGGCCACGGGGAATCTCTCCTCGGCCATTGCGGGTGTGGCGGTAGCGGTGATTCTGGCCCTTTGCAAGCAGTCCTTGATCGTTGTTGCCATTGGGGCGTGCCTTGCCACCTATCTTGTGGGCTTTCTGCCGTTTTTCTAAAGATTGTCCCCGGCGGTTCTAAAAAGAAATAACCTCCCATATATTTTACCAACGTGAAATATGGGAGGTTTTTATGATGCCTGGACATTCTATTTATAAGGATATTTCCGAACGGACGGGCGGAGATATTTACATTGGCGTGGTGGGGCCGGTCCGCACCGGCAAATCCACGTTTATTAAGCGATTTATGGAGTCTATTGTTCTGCCCAATATGGGAGAGGGATATTCCAAGGAGCGGGCGCGGGACGAACTGCCCCAATCGGCGGCGGGAAAGACAGTGATGACCACCGAGCCAAAGTTTATTCCCGAGGAGGCAGTCCCGGTGCTTCTGGAGAATCAGGCACGAATGCAGGTGCGGATGATCGATTGCGTCGGTTATCTGGTTCCCCAGGCCATGGGTGCCGTGGAGGACGGACAGCCGCGGATGGTCAGAACCCCTTGGCAAGAGGCTCCCATGCCCTTTGTGGAGGCCGCCGAGTTGGGAACTCATAAGGTGATCACCGAGCACGCCACCATTGGAATGTTGGTTACCACCGACGGCAGCATTGGGGAAATTCCCCGGGAGTCTTACGTAGAAGCCGAGGAGCGGATCGTGAAGGAATTGAAAGCCTTAGGCAAGCCCTTTGCTATCATTCTCAATTCCGCTACTCCGGAGAGTGAAGCTTCTCGCACACTTGCCTACGAGCTGGAGGCTAAATACGGCGTTCCCGTGGCCTTGGTCAACTGCCTGGATCTGGACGCCGAGGACATTCGTCACATTCTTGCCCTGGTGTTGGAGGAATTTCCGGTCACACAGATCCGGATCAAGCTTCCCGAATGGACGACGGCGTTGGGGGGCAACCATCGCGTTACCACCTCTTTGCAAACGGCCCTGCGGGGGGCCGCGGAAAAGGTGCGGAAAATGGGTGAGGTATCGGCGGCCTTTGAGGGATTGCGAGAGAATGAATACATTCAAAGCGTTCATATGGATCGGTTGGATCTTGGTACCGGTTGTGCGGATCTGCGCTTGGAGCTTCCGCGAGAGCTTTACTACGGTGTGGTGCAGGAGCTGACGGGCTTTGAGATTGCCGGAGAAAAGGATTTGATCGCGCTGTTGCAAGAGCTTTCCCAGGTTAAGGATAAATATGACAAGGTTGCCGAGGCCCTGGAGCAGGTGACCTCCACCGGTTATGGGATTGTGATGCCGGACGTGGAGGATCTTCGTCTGGAGGAGCCCCAGATCATTAAGCAGGCCGGTGGCTATGGGGTAAAGCTGCGGGCGGCGGCACAGTCGGTGCACATGATCCGTGCTAACATTGAGGCCGAGATCCACCCTATGGTTGGTACCGAGCAGCAATCCGAGGATCTGGTGCGCTATTTGCTGAAGGAATTTGAGGAGGATCCCAAAAGCATTTGGGCATCCAATATGTTTGGAAAATCCCTGTATGAGCTGATCAACGAGGGATTGCATACCAAGCTGGAGCATATGCCGGAGGAATCCCGCAGCAAGCTTTCGGAAACCCTGGAGCGGATCATCAACGAAGGAAGCAACGGCTTGATCTGTATTCTTCTGTAAATAGATTCAAAAGAGAGTCGCGCAGGATCACGACTCTCTTTCTTTTTTTGATTCAGTTGGAATAGGACTGGATCCAGGAAAAAAGCTCTGCCCAGGAGGAGATCGAGATCCCCTCCTGCAGGGCCTCGCGGTCTTCCCGAGGAAGCAGGGCAGGGGAAATCTCCAACAGGTAGATCAGGTGTCCCTCACTGTTGAGAATTGCAATTTTTTCATTGGCTTCGCGGATGCAAAAGGATACGGTGGGCGAGATTGGTTCCTCGTTCTTGTCCGAGGGGAGCTCTCCCGGGGATTGAAAATTTCCGGCGGTCACCGTTTCCTCCAGCTGGTCCATTGCCTGGTCCAGGCGGGACATGGCTTCCACAGCCTCCTCCTTGGTTTGCTTGGCTTCCTCCACGGTGTTTCGCAAAACGGTCAGGGTGGTAAGGGCAAGGGTCAGGCAGATCACCAGCAAGAAGCTGGCAAGGATTGCAAATAACTTTGAAAAATCCATGATTTTTCTCCTTTCTCTTTATTTTGCAGATGGAGTAATAATATCATTTCCGTTTTTGAAAATGGATATTCCTATTTTGCGGAATACTATCAAAAAAGGAAGGAGGACGTATGTTAAAAAAAGAAAAACGAACGCATCTGCTTTGGAAGGTCGCCGTTGTTGCGTTGGTGTTGCTGACTTTTTCCATTCTTTTGGGGGGCGCGTGGATGCTTCGAGAATTTGAACGGGAATTGCCCGAGGAGTTGATTGGGTATTCCTTTGACGGACCTACCCCGCGCTTTTATTTATATGAGTTTACCGACCGCACCAACCGCCAAGGAGAGGAAACGGAGGTCACCGAGCAGGTGTTTGGGGAGGTGCAGACCGACTATGTGTCCTATGAGGAGATCCCGCAAACCATGATCCACGCCTTTGTTGCCATTGAGGACAAGCATTTTTTTGATCATCGCGGCGTGGATTGGCGGCGGACGCTGGCGGCAACGGCAAATTACTTCCTGGGCTTTTCAGACACTGCCTTTGGCGCCTCTACCATCACACAGCAGTTGGTCAAAAATATGACGGGGCAGGATCAGATCTCCCCCAAACGAAAGCTTCAGGAGGCCATTTACGCCCTGCGCTTGGAGGAACGATTGGACAAAAGCGAGATTTTGGAGCTTTATCTCAATATCATTCATTTTTCCGATCATTGCAACGGAATTGCGGAGGCCTCCATGCATTATTTTTCCAAACCTCCCGCAGAGCTAACCACGGCACAGACCGCAACCATCGCCGCTATTACGAACAATCCGTCGTATTATAACCCCATTCGGAACCCCGAGAACAATCTGGCGCGGCGAAACTTGATTTTGCGAGAGATGCATTCTCAAGGGTTTCTTACCGATGCGGAATATCTTGCGGCGACGGAGGAGCCCCTGGGGCTTGAAGTGAGCGAAAGCGAGAGCCAGGGCATCAATTCCTGGTATGCCGATATGGTGATCGAGGATGTGATTACCGATCTGAGCCGGGAATACAGCATCAGCCGTGCCATGGCCTCTCAATGGCTCTATTCCGGCGGCCTGCAGATCTATATGGCAATGGACGAAGAGGTGCAGTCCTTTGTTGAGGACTATTATCAAAACGCCATTCGCGTTCCTACTGCCGCAGATGGAACCCACGCCCAATCAGCGTTGATTGTGATCGACGCCAAAACCGGGGACATTCTTGGTGTTGCCGGGGCGGTGGGAGAGAAGCAAGGGAATCGAGTACAGAATTTTGCAACCCAAACCCTTCGCCCTCCCGGCTCGGCCATTAAACCGCTTACGGTGTTTGCCCCGGCATTGGAAAAGGGCTTGATTCATTGGGCCAGCGTGTACGACGACGTTCCGGTAACATTTACCAACGGAGAAAGTCTTCCTTGGCCCAAGAACGCCACGGGGGTGTATCGGGGATTGACCAACGTGGCCTACGCCGTGGCGCACTCCACCAATACGGTGGCGGTGCGAATCCTGGAGGAATTGGGCTTGGAGGAATCCTTTGCCTTTGCCAAAGAAAAATTTCATTTGGAGCATTTGCTGGCAGACGCGCGGGGAAACGATAAGGATCTGGCGGCCTTGGCCTTGGGACAGTTGAACTATGGCCTGACGTTGCGGGAATTGAGCACCGCCTATACCGCCTTTGCGGACGGGGGAATGTATCACGCCTCCCGTTCTTACTATCGCGTAGTGGATGCCCGCGGGCGCATCCTGCTCTCCAATACCGCAGGTGCCGAGACCGTGCTTTCAGATGCTACGGCGGCCATTATGACGAAAATGATGCAAAAGGGCATTGCCGAGGGAACCTCCTCTGCCATTACCCTTGGCGAGTTGACCGAGTGTGCAGGAAAGACCGGCACCAGCAATCGGGACTATGACCGTTGGTTTATTGGCTACACCCCGGAGCTGATCTGCGGTGTTTGGTGCGGTTACGAATATCCTCAATCCCTGGAGGGGAAAAATCTTTGCACCACAGTATGGAATACCGTTATGACCCACCTTGTACGGGAACGGGGCGGAAAAAAGCAATTTGACATTCCCACTTCGATCGTGCGTGCCACCTATTGCAGGGACTCGGGAAAGCTTCTTTCCGACGTCTGCGAAGCCGATCCGCGAGGAGGACGGCAGGAAATTGGCTGGTTTGTAAAGGGACAGGAACCCCAAACGTTCTGTGATCGCCACGTGCTTTGTTCTTATGATAGCGTGGAAAAAGGCATCTCACACGGCTTTTGCCCGGAGGCGGATGTGATCCGCGTAGCACTTCTTCGTATTCAGCGGCAATTTCCCAAGCAGATTTTGGTGATGGATGCTCAATACGTTTACGCGGGGGATCCCTTGACCATGCCCGCCAATCCTTCGGAAAAACACGCCTATTTTCAAGACCGGGGGATCGTGGGGCTCTCTCATAACGGGGTTCCGTTTCACCGCTCCTGCCCAAAGCATCAAACGGAGGTCGCGGAAGAAACGAAAGAAACAGACGACACGAAAGAGCCTCCGGAGGAGAACTTTTCTTTTCAAATTGAATAAAAACGTCGGTTCTCTCATAAGGTTTAACGAGAGGCCAACACAAAAACGGTGCCTCTTTGCTTGGAGGTGCTGTTTTTGTTTAAACGAAAATACGGAAGGATTAAGGTGGGGGCCTGGCTCTCGCTGGAAATGGAGCAGTCCAGCCCCTTGCTCATGCTATTATTTGGTGTGGGGTACCTGATTGCGGGCATTGCGGTACGCATTGGGGTAGGAAGTCCGTATCCGGTATTGCTTGCCCTGGGGATTGGAGAAATCGTGCCTCCGGTATGGCTGTTGTCCTTGCTTTGGTCGATCTCCTTTTTTAGCATCGGGTGTGCTTTTGGCTTTTTGTTAGCCTATCGGGAAAAGGGATGCAACGGGGAAAAATACAAGGGCGGTATGCTCTTTTTATTGCTGTTGATCCTGGAGCTGCTGTGGTATCCTACCTTCTTTGGCGGCGGATATGTTTTTGTTAGCGTTTTGCTAAGCATTTTGATCCTCTGTGTAAGCGTTTGGATCACCGCCATTGCTTACCGAGTGACCAAATTTACAGGTATGCTTCTCCTTTTACATGATATTTGGTTGATTTACATGATGATTTTAAATTTTACGGTTCTTTTTCATTGCTGAAAAACGACGCCCGTCTCCATATGGAGACGGGCGTCCTTTTTTAATTAAAGCTCCAGGGGAATTTCTAACGCCTGTCCCAAGGGCAGGGAATAGATGTAGATCTCATCCGGATATGCCCCAAAGAGGGCTTTGCAGGCCTTGGCATAGTACAACAGCTGGGTACCGTGCTTTTTCTTCATATTGGCAACGAGTCGGGGAAGATGCTCCCTTTCCCAATCGGTGACGTGGTCGGTTTTATAGTCGATCAACCGACGCTTTCCGTCGGGCATGATAAGAAAGAGATCCATGGATCCCTGAACGAACAAGGTATGCTCGGACAACTGTTGACGGCGTTCCTTGCGTTGGGTCAACTCACCCATGGGAATGTGAAGACCGAATTTTTGCTCTCGGTACAAGGCCTTGGCCTGCAGGATCCATTGCATCAAATTGCTCTTGGCAAATTGTGCAAGCTGCTCTCGGTGTAACAGCTCCACATCCGAAGGAAGAAGGAAGCGATCCTTTATCAAATGCGCACATTCGGCGTCGATATCACTTTCGTAAAAGCGTCGAAAATCGCAGAATTCCAAGAAGGCGTGGGTGGCGGTACCGATCTCTGCGGCGGTTTGGGATTGACGGTCACGTAGCATGGCTTCAAAAGAATGTGGGGCTGTCTGCATTAGCTCAATTTGCTTTTCCAGACGCAGATCGTCCTCGGTCTCGTTCGAGAGAAGATCCAATAGATCCGGGGTCAGCTTGGAGGCCGCTGCCTTGGTGGGGAGTCCTTGCAGAAAATCCAAGGGGTATTGGAAGCGTTGGCTTTGCTCCAAAACCGAGGCATAATGCGTGGCTACGGGATCGTTGGGGAGCGGGGACGAGGAAAGCTCTTGGGGGGATTTTGCGGGGGAAAGGGGGATACCGATTTCTACCTTTCCGGCAGGAATATGTTGGAAAGTGCAAGGAAATTCGGGGCTTTTTGCCTCTTTTTGTTGCAATGCCGCAAGAATCCAGGCAAGGTAACTGTTGCAGGAAAGAATGTCGTGACGGTTGCCCTTTTTCACCAACCCGGCATTTTGTACGGCATTCTCCCATTTTCCGCTCAAGGTTCCGGTTACGTAAAGACGCTCCCTTGCACGGGTCAAGGCTACATAAAGGGTACGAATACTTTCCTCGGTCTGTTCAATGCCGATCTCCTGCTTGACGGCCATGCGTAACAGCGTGTCGTTGGTGTTCCCCGTGCTTGGGGAGTAGAGCTTGGTGGCGAGTCCCAGATTCTTATGATAGACCAGCGTCTCGGTCAGATCCCGCTTATTGAAGGGGGCACCGCAGGAGGCAAGAAACACCACGGGAAATTCCAAGCCCTTGGAATGATGCACCGTCATAATGGTGACTGCCTCCTCGGCCTGTAAAAAGCCTCCGGCAGAGACGTTGCCGCCTTCCGTCAGCTTGTCTACGTGTTGTAAAAAGCCATACAAGCCACACCAGGAGGAGCGTTGGTAGATCCGCGCTTGCTCATAAAGGTAGAGCAGGGCAGGTTCTCGGCTATAGGGCACCAATCGTTCGTCCAGGTAGAGCTGACGCATATAGAGATCGGCAGGCTTGGCATTGGCGTTTTCTCGTTGCAATTCCATCCAATCCAAAAACGCGACAATGCGTTGGCGCAGATCTTCCTCAAAAGGGGCCCCCTCGGCCAATGCCAGAGACATGGCGTCGTATAGCGATTTTTCATCGGGGGAGAAGGCGCGAATCTGCGACAGCTCCTCTAAAGAGAAGCCGCCAAGGGGAGAGAGCAGGAACTCGGACAAGGGGAGATCCCGATAAGGGTTATCTACCGCACGCAAAAGATTGAGCAGATTGACGGCGTGCTCCTCGTACAGAAGATTGGAGGATGCGGTGAGGTTGACGGGAACCCGAAGCTCCTCCAACGCGTGCTGATAAGCCTCGCCTTGGGCTTTGGTGCGCACCAGAATGGCAATGTCCGAGGGCGTGATGGGGGCACCGTTATCCAGGACTTGCGTGCGGATCAGGCGGGAGATCTCGGCGGCCACCCAGGTGGCTTCCTCGTGTGCCGCGGAGGTCTCGCTTTCCTCGTCATTTTTGGCGCGTTTATCAAAGACCGAAACGCAGACCGGCGAGGGAAAGCTCACAGCGGGAGCCTCCGGGGCAGGCTTGGCGCATACCAGATCGTCCTGGGGACGGTATTGAATGCTTGCCTCACAGGCAGAGAAAAGGAAGGAACAGATCTGATTGGTAAATTCGATCACGGGAGAATCACAACGAAAGTTCTCGGACATGAACACGCAGGCTCCGTTGGCGTTCTCGGCCGCGGGGGTATTGTAGAGGGGCATGGCCTTGCGGTACTCGGCAAAGATGGAGGGCTCGCTTCCGCGGAAGCCGTAAATGCTTTGCTTAATATCGCCTACCATAAACCGACGGGTACCGCCGAGAATGGAGAAGATGGTGTCCTGAAGATAATCCACGTCCTGATATTCGTCGATGTAGACGGCATCGTACTGTCGGGAGAGCTGTTGCGCAAAGTCTGATGGAACTCCGTCGGGGCCGGTTAACAGCTGATACAATAGGCCGCGAATGTCGTCAAATTCCAGAATTCCGCGTGCCTTTTTTTCCTGTAACAGGCGCTGGGTATAAACACTGTAAAAGTCATACAGCATTTGGCAAAGATCGGCGGTTTGCTCCATCTGTCGGGTGATCTCCTCGGGAGAAAACGCAAAATACTCGCCAATCTTTTTTTGCTCGGTTTTCCATTTGTTCCGCCACTCCTGATAAAACAGAACGGTCGAGGTCTTTTCCTTGATGGTAGGAAAGCGCCCCGTGGAGAAGGAGGCTCCCACCGCTTGAGCACGGAGATAGCTTGCTTCCTCCAGAGCGGCTTTCATGTTGCGGCAGTAATCCAGATCCGAGGCTACAAGACCTCCTAAGCGTGCGTTGTCGTCGGGGGCACTGTCCAAATAGTCTTTCACCTCGTCAAGGTCGGTGAGCCAATCCGAAAACTGCTCCAAAAGATAGGAACGGAGGGCGGCACCGTAATCGGTGGTCAAAAAGTCCATATCCTTCTGGGCGCGGAGTCGCTCGGCGTTTTCCTTAAGCAGACTGATCCCTTGAGGATAGGCGGTCAGGGTGTTTAGAAATTCGGCCAGGATCTCGTTCAGCTTTCCGTCGCTTCGGTTGGTCATCAAATGATCCACGACCTTGGCAAAGGGATTCTTTACGATGCGGTCAAATACAAATTGGGAGGATTCTGTTTCGAATTTTTCATAGAACTCCGAGATCACATCGCAAAGGATCTCGGCGGCCAGAGGGCGCACCTCGGCATCGTCGGCAATACGAAAAGAGGCGGGAAGTCCCAAAACGTCAAAATTCTCCCTCACGATCTTTTGGAAAAAAGAGTCGATAGTGGAGATCTGTGCGCTTCCCAGAAGAAAGAGCTGGTTGGAAAGATGCTTATCCCCGGGGTTTTGAGCCAGCGCCTCGGAGAGGGCAGTAGAAATGCGCGCCTTCAGCTCTGCGGCGGCGGCGCGGGTAAAGGTAACTACCAGCATACGGGAGAGATCTGCAGGATGCTCCTTATCCAAAAGAGAGCGAATGATTCGCTCGGTCAATACACTGGTTTTGCCGGAACCTGCCGCGGCAGAGACCAAAAGGGTCTTTCCGCGCAGGGTCATAGCGGCTTCTTGAGAGGTTGTCCAGGATCTTGCCATGATCTACTCCTTTCATCCGTGATAGGCCTTGTCGCAATGCTCCCGCACAGGGCAGAAGCGGCAGGCCTTTTCCGAGGGGGTCTTGTCTGCCTCTCCTGCCAAAATACGTTGCGCTACGGCGCATACCGCATCTTGCATTCGTTGGGTCAGCACGTGGATTTGTTCCTCGGTTTGCGGGGTTAATTTTTTTGTAAATTGGCCGCCCTCCGAGGAGTCCAGCGCGGCATAAATCTCTTTGTCCTCCAAACGAAGTCCGCTGCGCGCCACCGTAGTTCTGCCTTTTTCGCTTTTTGTGTACAGATACTCGGCACCGGCAGGCGCGTAGATCTTTGGGGCGGAGGAAAGTACGGCAAAGAGATAGAGCACCAGCTGAATATCCATGCCGGTAGCCACGTCGTCCAGGGAGAATTGATGCTCTCCGGATTTGTAATCCACCACGCGAACATAAACGCGGTCTTGGTTTTTGTAAAGATCCACGCGGTCAATTACACCTCCAAGCAGCACGCGTGAGCCATCCTTGAGGGTGAGCGTGACGGCGGGAAGACGGTTTTCCTCCTCGGAGGAGCCAATCACCTGCTCAAAGCGTGTGGGAACGAATTTGCTGTGCTTCAGCTCAGCAATCATATCCTCCAGCATCACCAGAGCCAGCTTGCGCAGCCGGGTGTACAGATGCAGGAGCGGTCCATCCATTTCCTTGGGAGGAATAGGGCAGAGGGTTTCCAGATAACCGAGAATGATCTTGTCGGCCAGGGGCTCGATTTCCTCGGCCTCGGGGACCGCAAGTCGGCCGCCATCATCCAGAGAGGCTTCCAGAAACTTTTGGAAAATAAAATGCAAAAAGGTACCGTCATCGGCATAGCCCGGGGTAGAATCCTTCTTTTCCCGTAATTTCAGGCGATACGTACTGTAATAGCGGTAGGGACAAAGGACAAATGCCTGAATCTTGGATTGGGAGAGGCGGAGTGTCTTTCCTGCGGGCATGGGGGCCAGTGCGGGGAGCTGACGTTGCGGCTCCTCGGTAACACCCTTCAAGGCACCTTGGGCGCGAATTGCGTTTCGGTCAAAAAGCCGTTCTTTTTTGTTTAAGAGGAAGGCGGTACGATTGTAGGCAATGGAGGGAGACCGGGCAGATCCGTCCGGATCCACCGATACGGTGGAAAGATAGAGGGCGTCCGTGGGCTTGGTCATGGCACGGTAGAGGTACAGAAGCTCCTCCGAAAAGCGCGCCTGTTCGCGGGAATCCAACCGAATGCCGAGATCCTCCAAAATATCCTTGTCGCTCTCCGAAAGGATGCCGTCGTCGGCAATGGCACGGGGAAACTCCCCCTCGCAAAGTCCGAGGAGCAAAAGGGCGCGAACCTTTTCCACGCGGAGGGTGTTGGCCGAACCAATGATCACGCAATCGTGAGTATTGGGAACCGACCCCATATCGGTGGAGGAAAAGAGCAGACCAATGGCAACGGTGAAGTCCTCGGTGTTCATTTCTGCGTTGGGCAGAAGGGTACAGAGCTCGGCCAGGCGGTCCATCAAGGTAGCATACAGTCGCACCGTTTCTCCGGCGGCGCGCTTGGCATTGGAAAGCAGCTCCTTTTTTGCCCCCTCGGAAAGGATCCGGGCAATGTCAAGGCGATCAAGATAGTGGTACAGAGCCGCGCATTTGTCCTTTAAGCGAGGGGAAGCATTCAACTCGATTTGCAGGGTCTGCAGAGGAAGAATGACCTGCTTTCGTACCCGATTGGCGCACTCCAGGATCTCCACGGCGCGCCGGGAGGGCTCCGGGGTCAGCCCGTCGGGGTTCATGCTCCAAACGTCATCCAAAAAACGCGAGCCGGAAATATGCCAGGTTTCGCAGTATTCTTCAAACAGAGAGCATTCCCGCAGGTCCACGCCCGCAAGACCGGTTTTGACCAGTGTTATGACCTCCTGCAGAGGATAATGGCGGCAAACGGCGCGCAGCGCAGAGAGGATCAGACGGAACAGGGGCTTGGTGGAAAAATCGGTGCGCTCCGAGAGAAAATAGGGGATCCCGTAACGCTCCATGGCGGCGTCCAGAACACCGCGGTAGGTTTCACAGTCTCTTGCCACAACGGCAATGTCACCGTAGTGAAGTCCATTTTGCACCAGATGCAAAATGTTGAGTGCCGCTGCCTCGGCTTCCTCATAAAGATTTTTGCAACGCAAAAGGAACACCGCTTCCTCGGTGTTTTCGGAGGCTTCCTTTTTTGTGTATCGTTGACCTTCAAAATTCCAGATTTCCCGTCCCAACAACTCCAACTCTGTGGGTTTGCGCAGATGCTCGGCCGAAAGGGCGATCTTTTCGGTGGTCGTATCTACCCGATTGGCCAGCTTTTGCAAACGTTTGGAGGTATTGATCACGGTTTCAAAGTGGGGAAGCTTGCTGTTTTGGGGATCCATGCAGAGGGAAACCGTTACGCAGGAGGCCTGCCGCAGGATCTCCCCCAGCACTTGGTATTCCTGAGCCGTAAAGCTGGTAAAGGAATCCACGTAGATGTGGGAATTTTGAAAATAATCGTGGTTTCGAAGCATTTCCGCCAGGCGAAGGAGCTTGTCCTCGGGATCGTTCCCAAAGCATTCCTCGGATTTTGCATGATAAACGGCGTCGATCATGGAAATATCCAGGATCTTTTTCTGCAGGAGCGCATTTTGAGGGAGATTCTTGGCGACCTCCTCCAGCATGGTGCCGGTAATGCCGTTGTTATGTAGCTCGGAAATGGTTTGCAGCATACGGGTGCACAGGGAGGGATCGTTTTTGGCGTTTTGCTTGTATTGCTGCAAAAGCGGTGCGAGGGTACGCAGCGTGTCCCACATCAAAAGCGTGCGCAGACCGGTATTGGCAGAACGCTTGGTAATGCCGCCGTAGGTACGGAATACGTCCTCGGCCAGTCCCGAAAAATGGACAATCTCAAAATACAGGCCTGCGTTGGAGGGCAGGAGTGAGGGAAGGTCCCGCTCGCTGGTATAGGCCTGCTGTTCGGGAACCAGTAAAACGCAACGGGTTCCATTGGCAATGTCCTCACGGATGCGCTCCAGTAACCACGCGGTTTTTCCCGCACCGGATATGCCGCAGAGCAGCTTTAACATGGGGGATCCTCCTCTCTATGTTTATTCATCAGCTTCAAGTTGCGAAGCACCGTATCTCTGCCGCGCCAGGCGTAGGCACGATGGGAAAATTCTTCTTCCGTCATTTCTGAAATCAGCTTTTCGGTCAATACCGGAGTACAAGCCTCCTCAAAAAAGGCGATGGGCGTGTAAATGCTTCCTTCTTGTTTTGCCCGTACCGTGTAAGGGCAGACGTCCTGGCAAAGATCACATCCCCAAACGCTTCCGTAGCGAAGGAGGTTTTGCTCCTCCTCGGGGGTCAGGATCCCTTTCTTTTGGGTCAGTGCCGAAAGGCAGGTGGGACAGCCGTGGTTCATGGGACAGTTCCTTTGACAGAGACCGCAGGCATTGCAATAGCCAATTTCGGTCTCCTTGGTGGGGAGCTTGGCGTCGGTGATCAGCTCTCCGAAAAAGACGTAAGAGGAGTATTTCTCTGTCAAAAGCAAATGATTTTTTCCAATCACGCCCAGGCCTGCCCGTGCGGCCGCGTCACGCTCATCGATGGGAGAATGATCGGCAAAGGCGGAAAAGCGATGGGACGGAAAGCGTTCCCGTAGCTCGATCAACAGTTTTTCGAAGAATTGTCGGCAAAAGGCGTGATAATCTTTGGATACGGCATAGGCAGACAGATTGCGGCGGGGATCGTCGCAGGCGTGCGTGTAATAGGGAATGGCAAGGAGAATGACGGTGCCGTCACTGATTTCTGTCCGCTCCAAAAGATAGGGCTTTACGATATGGCACGAGGAAAGGGGAAGGGATCCCCACAGCTCGATCTGTTCCTTTTGCAAAAAATTCGATAAAAATGCAAACAATTTGATTTCTCCTTGCTTTTGGATTGGCTTTGTGGTATAATATAGTTGTTCCTTAATTATTATAGCAGATGAACGCAGGAAAAACAAGAAGGCAAGCGATTTTTCAAGGTTTTTTTCTACCATCTTCATTTCGCCGTCACATTGAACGGATATAATAGGCTTGCAAAAACAAAAGGGATTTGTTAGAAGCCCGATAAATTGGAGGAATTGAAAATGAATCATTCAAGCAATCAATTCAATGAGAACAATTTCGGAGGAAACAATCACTCTGAGCCATATGCATCGAACCCGAATCATTCTTATGAATACGTATTTTCCGGTATGGAGCCCTCACAACCCGCACGCGGCCCTATGCGTAATGCTCCCAAGAACCAAAACGGCGGCGGTGGGATGCGTGTACTTACCGTACTGCTCTGTGCCGTAATTGCCTTTGGCTCCGGTTTTGGCGGTGCGCTTTGCGCTCTTTCCTTCCGTGAAACGGCTCCAACCGAGGAGAACACGGTTACCAACGCACCTTCCCAAAACGATCTTTTGAACGAAAATCCCCAGGGACTGCTGGATAAATCTCAGTCCAACGCCTCGGAGTACGGCTCTGCGGGGGAAGACGTGTTCTCGGTGTCCCAGGTTGCCGAAAAGGTACAGGACACGGTGGTGGTGATTGAAGCCAGCGTGATGACCTCCTCCTTCTTTGGCGAAACCGGTACCTCGGTAAGCCGTGGCAGCGGCGTTGTGATTTCGGCAGACGGTTACATTTTGACCTGCAATCACGTGGTAGAGAATGCCAACGAGGTGACCGTGACGTTGAACAACGGAGAAAAATACCAAGCCTCTCTGGTGGGCTCCGACGCCACCAGCGATCTTGCGGTTTTGCGAATCAATCCCACCAAGGCTCTCGCTTACGCGGAGCAGGGGTGTAGCTCGGATCTGGTGATTGGTGAGCGCGTGGTTGCCATTGGCAATCCCTTGGGCACCCTGGAGGGAACCGTGACCGACGGAATCATCAGTGCCACCGAGCGCAGTATTCTGACCTCCGACGGCACCACCATGACGCTGCTGCAGACCAATGCGGCCATCAACTCGGGGAACTCCGGTGGCGGACTCTTCAATCTGGACGGCAAGCTGATTGGTATTGTGAACGCCAAGTATGCCGCCGAGGGCGTGGAAGGGCTTGCCTTTGCCATTCCCATCGACTCTGCCTACCAAGTGGAGCTGGACTTGATCGAGTTTGGTTACGTGCGCGGCATTGTAGATCACGGCCTGGAGGTATTGGATATCAATTCCTCCAACATCAATCGCTATCATTACTATTACGGAATCGATACCATCGGTGTCTATGTTGTGGAATCGGTTTACTGCCAGGATCTGAAGAATAAGGATCGCATCGTGTCCATCAACGGAACCGCCATTACCACCTCGGCGGAGATGGAGGTGCTGATCAGCGCCTGCAAGGTAGGGGACACCCTTACCATTGTGGCATCGCGGGACGGCGAGGAATTTACCACTACCCTGGTATTGCAAGAGTATGTTCCCGAGGGTGTTGCCGACCGTTTGAACTGACCCTTTAAGACATTAGAAAGGACGAAGCGCTCATGTATCATATTTTAGTTGTGGATGACGAATCTCGCATTCGTTCGATTATCAAAAAATACGCGGAATTCGAAGGCCATACCATCACCGAGGCCGGCGACGGTATGGAGGCGGTTCTGCTTTGTCGAAAGAATACCTACGATATTATTTTGATGGATATTATGATGCCCGAGCTGGACGGCTTTTCGGCATGCCGAGAGATCCGCAAGGTCACCAATACTCCTATCATCATGCTCTCCGCGCGGGGCGAGGAATACGATCGTATTAATGGCTTTGAGGTCGGTGTGGACGATTACGTTACCAAGCCCTTTTCTCCCAAGGAGCTGATGCTTCGCATTGATGCGATCATGAAGCGCATGGCACGGGGAAGCAATCTTTTTTCTTCGCAAAATACCCCCAACGTAGTGGTGGAAATGGACAATGGCGGACTGCGCGCCGACGTGACCGCACGTCTGGTCTTTATTGACGGCGAGCGTGTGGATATGTCTCCCAAGGAATACGATCTGTTTTTCTATCTTCTTTCCAACCGAAACATTGCACTTTCCAGAGAAAAGCTGTTGTGTGAGGTTTGGGGCTACGATTTTTACGGAGATGCCCGTACGCTGGATACCCATATCAAGCTGTTGCGGAAAAGCCTTGGACGATACAGCAAATTTATCGTTACGCTACGCGGTGTAGGCTACCGCTTTGAGGGCGTATGAGTGATCGGGAACTCCAAAAACGCCCACGAAAGCCGCACGGTGCCAGTATTCGTTGGAAGCTGATCGCCTACTTTCTGTCCTTTTTAGCCATCACCTTTTTGATCGTTGGCGTGTTCCAAATCCTTTTGCTGGATTTTTTCTTTGAGTCGGTAAAAAAGGTAGAGCTTGAGCTTACGGCCGAATCGCTGATCCCCTCCCTTGGGAGGGACAACCTGCAGATTGAAACCTCCTCCCAGGCGGTGGAGCGTTCCATGAGCATTGCCATATATCGGGTGCAGGGAGAGGAAGCGATCCACGTGGCGGGAGCCAATGCGGGCGGCGAGTACAGAGATCATTGGATGGATTCCAAATTTCTTTCGGAGATTTATAAAAAGGCATTGGAAAATGGCGGCGCTTACCAAACCAAAATGGCCTTTGGCGGATATGAGATTCCGGACGAGCGTCCTTGGTGGCAGATCTTTCATCGCAGTGAGGATAAAGACTCCAAGATCCCTGCCGAAAATATTCGGTTGGTATATGTTCGCATCGCCAAAGCCGAAGAGGACGGCGCCTATTATATTCTATTTCTGAACAGTAAGCTTCTGCCCTTGAATTCTACGGTAGAAACGCTGAAAATGCAATTCGTTTGGATCGTCTGTATTTTGGTGCTGGCAGCGTCGGTGATGGTATTTTTGCTTTACCGAAAGATATCCAAGCCCTTGATCCGCATGAACGAGTCGGCAAAGCAGCTGGCACGGGGACGGTACGACGTTCCGTTCTCGGGGCAGGGGTATCGGGAAACCCGTGAACTGGCAGACACTCTGAACTATGCCGCCATGGAGCTTTCCAAGGTGGATCGGCTGCAAAAAGAATTGATTGCCAATATCTCCCATGATCTCCGCACGCCCTTGACCATGATTCGCGGGTACGGTGAGATGATGCGGGATATTCCCGGGGAGAACACGCCGGAAAATATGCAGCTGATCATTGACGAAACCGCGCGTCTGTCGGCCCTGGTCAACGACCTCTTGGATCTTTCCAAAATGCAGGCAGGATCCATTGTGCCGCGTTTTGAGGTCTTTGATCTGACCGAGGCGATTGAGGAAACCATGGAACGTTACGATGCCTTTACCAAGCATCAGGGGTATCGAATTTTGTGGGACGGTCAGGGAGAAGCCTACGTTTGGGCGGATCGGAGCATGATTCTTCAGGTGCTGTACAACCTGATCAACAATGCCATTAACTATACCGGGGAGGATCGCTCGGTTACGGTAACTCTGGTTACGGACGGCAAGACTGTTCGCGTCAACATTGCCGATACCGGCGCCGGGATTCCTCAGGACGAGGTCCCTTATATCTGGGATCGCTATTATCGGATCGATAAAGTCCACAAGCGTGCCATGGTGGGCAGCGGATTGGGGCTTTCCATCGTCAAGGAGATCCTGGATAAGCACCGCGCCGGCTACGGTGTGAGCAGTACTCTGCAGAAGGGCTCTGTTTTTTGGTTTGAATTGCCGGTGATTCATCCTACGCAACGATTGGAATCGACAACAAATGAGGAGGAAACACATTGAAGCATTCCGTACTTGCACGTTTGCGTTGCCCGGTGTGTCATAGCCGTTTGGCTCTCACCGAGAACGAAAAATCCTGCCTTTGTCAGGGGGCAAGGATTCATTGCTTTGATTTTTCCAAGAGCGGATACCTGAATCTTGCCGGTCCCCACGGTGGGGATGGGGATTTAAAGGAAGCGATCAACGCCCGAAGGCTGTTTTTGAATTCCGGCTATTATCAGCCGTTGGCCGATGCAATTTGTCAAAAAATAGATTTCCTTGGTGTGGCGTCGGTATTGGATGCCGGTTGCGGAGAAGGATACTATACCAATCGGCTTTCCGAAAAGCTGGACGTGCTGGGGGTGGATCTTTCTCGCAACGGCATTGATGCGGCGGCCAAAACGGCCAAAGCGCAAAAGAACGGTGCAGGATTCGTCATTGCCAGCCTGTTTTCCCTCCCTGTGGAGGATGCCTCGCTGGATCTGGTGTTGAATATCTTTGCGCCTTGCGCAGAGGAGGAATTCCTGCGCGTGCTTAAGCCCGATGGCTACGTGCTACTGATCGGTGCGGGAGAGCGGCATTTGTTTGGTTTGAAAAACGCAATTTACGACAATCCCTATCTCAACGCAGGGCGGAACGATCTTCCGCAAAACATGTGCCTTATTTCCAAGGAACGCCTGCATTATACGGTGACGGTTGTCGGGCAGGAGCACATTTCGGCACTCTTTTCCATGACGCCTTATTATTGGCGCACCTCGGAATCCGATCGGGAGAAGCTGCTTGGGTTGAATGAGCTCACAACGGAGCTGGACTTTGATATTTTTCTGTTTCGAAAGGACGTTTAAGAAATGAAAATCTCGGTTTGTATCCCCATGTATAATGAAAAGGCTGTGATCGCCAATACGGCACAGGAGCTTTCCCGCTACATGGCAGAACATTTTGAGGACTATGAGATCCTCTTTTGCAGCGATGGCAGTCAGGATGGCTGTGATGAGATCGTTAAAGCGTTGGAGTTGCCCTGTGTGCAGGTGATCTCCTATCAACCCAACCAAGGGAAGGGGTATGCCGTGCGTACCGCTATGCTGGCCGCCAAGGGGGAGATCCGTATGTTTACCGACGCGGATCTGGCCTATGGAACCGAGGTCATTGAGCGGGTGGTCAACACCTTTGCGGAGCATCCCGAGGCCGACCTTGTGATCGGCTCACGCAATTTGCAAAAGGACGGCTACGAGGGATATACCTTCCTGCGCAAGCTAATGTCCAAGGTCTACATCAAGGTGCTGTGCATTGCCGGGGGATTCCGTCTTTCGGATTCCCAGTGCGGCTGCAAGGCCTTTTCCGGAGAAGCCACCGAAAAGATTTTTTCGCGGTGCGAGGTCAATCGCTTTGCCTTTGACTTTGAGGCCATTCTTTGGGCGATGAAAATGAATATGAAGATCGTGGAAATGCCGGTAAAGATCATTAATCACGGGGAGTCTAAGGTAAGCGTGATCAAGGATACGCTGCGTATGCTGCGGGATCTTCGAAAGATGAAAAAGCGCATTAAAAATACCAAGCTTTGATAAAAAGGCTATCCGCAAGGATTTTATGATTGCGGATAGCCTTTTAGCGGTAAGAAATCTTGTAAAAAGTAAAGATTTTTTCAAAAAGGGGTTGCAATTTGAAATTGTTTGTGGTATAATGTCTCATGTTTGGAGGCATAGCTCAGTTGGTTAGAGTACTTGCTTGACATGCAAGGGGTCACTGGTTCGAATCCAGTTGTCTCCACCAAAAATTAAAGCGACCTTTCGAGGTCGCTTTAATTTTTATCCAAGCCGATGAAGGAGGCTTGGTATGTAATCAATGCGCTTGCGCATTGTATGTAATTGCTACGAAGTCGCGTATGGCATCACGCGCAAGCGTGCATTACTGTCGTCGGCTTGATAACATACAACACTTCGTGTTGATTCCATACAGCCTTTGCGGGCTGAGGACATACCGCCTACGGCGGATTTCATGCACGCCTTCGGCGTGATTGGGACGCGAGGATGCGAAAGGAGAACGATATGCCTAAAAACCTATTGCTCGAATATTCCGAAGAGCTTGCAACAAAGTGTGAATTGCTTTGTAAATCTATCAGCGGCAACTCCAACACCGTTTTCCAACTTCGCAAATCCTCGTCAAGTGTGTTTGCCAACATTACCGAGGCTCAATACCCTCAAAGCCTTGCGGATATGCTTTCTAAATTCAAGATCGCTAGAAAAGAGTGCGCGGAAACTGAATCATGGCTCAAATTGCTCTATAACACAAAGGTAATTGACGAAGAAACATTCAAAAACTACCGCAACCTCTGCGGCAGAATACAAAGAATGCTTACCTCATCGTGTATAACGATTGAAAAGAAAATTGATAACAAATAATTTTCAAAAACTTATCTTGACTTTCCACATCCTTTCGGTATAATGGTGTTTGCCAAACCGAAGGGATTTTTTATATGGAATACGAGATCATACACTATTGAGGAGCAAAGCTTACCATCGTCTGCGTACGGAACAGCTTTCTAAAAAGAACCACCGAAGGACGACTATGAAGAATATGCCCGAAAGATGCTCGACCGCGCGTATTTCCTCATTTTAAACGAAATCGATGAACTCGACGGAACGAATGAAAGACTTTTGAATATTGCAAGGAGAATATTGAAAACCGCCCACAAGTGTGATATAATGTAATCAGAAAGGTGGTGGGGATATGCAAAACTTTTGCAGTTGCATAGAAAATAGAATTGTTTACCCCATTTTGATTAAGAATAACGGGAAATCATATTTAACACTGTATTATTACACTGAACATTCGGATTCGATATTGCACAATGATGCTAAAAATTTGTTGTTTTTTCAATCAACAGCGGAAATGAAGCGTTTTTGTAAAATCAACGAATTGACAATCGAAAGCGATGTTGTTGAATACGACTTCGACACGCCTATCTCCGATCCGATCGATTACAACCATGTTCTTGATAATTGGAATTTGCTGAATACCATAGCAGGTACTTTTGGAATGTTTTTTGAAGGAGATAGGAAAAAATACAACAGGCTTTATGACTTGTTATTCAGGTTAAATATGCCCGTTGAACCTATTCCGCCAACATACGATATTGGCGAAAAGAATTATAAGTATATTTTGCGAGTTTTTAGAAAAAAGATCGTTTACTCGAAAAAATTTTGTTATATAGTGAATAAATATGTTGGCATCTTTTTCCCAAGGCGCGTTCAAATGATGTTGCTACAAATTACAAATGATATGAGTTTACGCTCAAAGATGTTACGCCTTACGGTGTAAAAATGTTGCGCTCCGCGTAAATGAAGGGCGGTGGAGATATGAAAAAGCTGAAAATAGTTTTACTTTCTTTGCTGGCTACAATATTGGCGGCAATCCTTTTCTTTGTTGCTGTGTTTATATACACAGACCAATTTAAGAAAGAAGAAATTTACAGAGGCACCGATCCGGATAGTGAATATGTTTTCGTACTATATCAAGTTGGTGCTCCGGGATGGCCGTTTGGACCAGTGAAAGCAGAGGTCAGAGTACTGAATGCGATGGGAAACACGGTTGACAAAGAATCTGTCTTGGTTTATACCGATGGAGCACGGTTGACTGAATCTTATATTGGTGAAATCAATTGGGGAGAAAAAACTCTCGAAATTGATTTCTTAGGAGAAAACCGTACATCGTGCGTGTTGGAGTGGAATTAACGGAAATATGAACGATCATTAGAGCAAAGGAGAGTTAAAATGGATTTTTATAATAACGATGCACTGTATTTGCAAATGTCTACGGATGAATTGAGCCTCCTTTCGGACGAGGAGCTGTTCTATGCAATTATGGTTAGAACCGAACATAAGGTAGACGATGTTGATGAATGGGAAGAAGGCGTAAACGCTTTGAATTTTTATCAAAAGGTGTTTTACTCTGTGAATTGGCTTGAGATCGAAGTGAACAACGGTGGATTATGTCAGTTCTTTGTCAATTCCAGCCGAATGGTGGCTCCTTTGGTGAGTGAATACATGGCAATTATCGGTGCGATTGACCACAAAACACTTTACGATGCATTCGTGGAGAAAAATGAGATTGATCTTAGGGATCTTTCGTCCTTTGATATTGATACGGTGGAAGAATTTGAGGCGCAATATGAACGGTATCCTTTTGCCGATTATGATGACGCATTTTACGAACTGGAACCGCTTGAAACCTATCTGACAAAATATGCAAGAGAAAACCTGGCAAATTTTTAAAACATGATCCAACTCTTAAAACGATAGAGTTCTGATGATTTCAAAAGGAGAAGACTGATGATGAACCTATCCTTTCAATACGCGAACAAAAATGAGCTTGCGGCAACCCTTCCCATGTGCTTTGCGCTTCTTCATGCCAACATGAACATTATTGTACCCACGGGAAATTCTTATGAGAAGGATTTTGACGATTGGTATTCCGAAGTGTATCCTGCCATGCAAAAGGAGCCGCGGCAGATCGTCCTCCTATATGACGGAGATGTCTTGATTGGATATTTCCAATATTACGTTTCTCGCGGAACCTTGATGATGGAGGAGATCCAATTACGGAAGGAATACCAGGGAAGCGGTGTGTTCCGCGCGTTTTATTCCTGGTTGCTCAACGAGCTGCCAAAGGATCTGGAGCGGGTGGAGGCCTACGCGCATAAAAGAAACACGAAGTCCCAAGGGATCCTGGAGCATTTGGGTCTGCTTCGGTGCGGTGAGAATAAGAACGGAAACAGCTATTTTTATCGCGGAAGCTATTCTTCGCTGTTCTCTAAATACGGAAAATGAATAAAAAATAATGAAAAAAAAGAGTGATCTATTATTGCAATCGCTCTTTTTTTATGGTATAATAAAAGTAGTTTTTTATTTTTGATGCAGGGGGATCCAAACCATGAGCAAACAGGACACCAAACAGCTTCTTTCGTTTATTGAACAATCACCCACGGCGTTTCATGCGGTGGAATCTGCCACTAAAATTTTAAAGGAGCAGGGGTTCATTCCCTTGCCGGAGGGAGAATCCTGGAGTCTGGAGGCAGGGAAGGGGTACTACGTTACCCGTAACCAATCCTCCATCATTGCATTCCGTGTCCCCACCGAAAAGCCTACGGCTTTTATGATCTCCGCCAGCCACACCGACTCTCCTACCTTCAAGTTAAAAAATGAATATGAATCTCCGGCCTTTGGTAAATATGTCCGTTTGAACGTGGAGCCCTACGGAGGTACGATTTTTGCTTCTTGGATGGATCGTCCGCTTTCCCTTGCCGGCCGTGTAATCCTCAATCAAAAGGGGAATTTCCTTGCAAAAACCGTAAAAATTGACCGCGATCTGCTCCTGATTCCCAGCGTTGCCATTCACATGAACCGTAACGTCAACTCGGGAGCAAGCTACAACGCGGCGGTGGATATGCTTCCGCTCTTTACGCAGACCGACGATTCCACAGCAACGTTGAAAGGTCTTTTGGCCAAGGAGCTTGAATGCGCCGAGGATGAGATCTGCGGTATGGATCTCTATTTGTATAACCGCACACCCGGCAGCCTCTGGGGGGCGAAGGAGGAGTTTTTCTCGGTACCGCGCATTGACAATCTGATGTGTATGTTCGGTACTCTGCAGGGATTCTTACAAGCAACTCCTACGACAGCCATTCCCGTATGCTTTGCCGCCGACAACGAGGAAACCGGAAGTGCCACCAAGCAGGGAGCCGGCTCGGTTTTCCTTTCTGACGTACTTTCCCGTATCTGTGAGGCCCTTGGCGTGGATAAGCGTTGCTTATTGGCCTCCTCGATGATGGTTTCTGCCGACAACGGTCACGCCAAGCATCCCAATCATCCCGAATTCAGCGATGCGCAGAATGCGCCCCATCTCAATGGCGGCGTTGTGATCAAAACCAACGCGGCGCAACGATACACTACCGACGGAATCTCTGCGGCATTGTTTGCCGAGATTTGTCGCCGCGCGGGTGTTCCGGTTCAGCAATTCGCCAATCGGAGCGACGTTCCCGGCGGCTCCACGCTGGGAAGCATCTCAAACACTCGGGTGCCCTTGATCACCGTAGACATTGGAATGGCACAGCTTGCCATGCATTCCTCCTATGAGACCGCGGGAACGAAGGACATTGGCTATCTGACCGCGGCGATGACCGCTTTCTACAACAGCACCTTGCAGGCACTTGGCGACGGGTGCTATCGATTGCAACCGTAATTAAAATTGTTTTGAGAGGAGAGAAAAGGACGATGAATAAATTGGGTTTTGACAATGAGAAATATATAGCAACGCAATCCGAGCACATTCGCAGACGCATCGATCAGTTTGGCGGAAAGCTCTACCTGGAGTTTGGTGGCAAGATCTTTGACGATTATCACGCCGCACGCGTTCTGCCCGGCTTTGAGCCTGACAGCAAGATCCGTATGCTGATCCAATTAAAGGATAGAGCCGAGATCGTGATCTCCATCAACGCCAACGATATAGAAAAAAACAAGGTGCGCGGAGATCTGGGCATTACCTACGATCTGGACGTGCTTCGCCTAATCGACGCGTTCCGCAATTTTGGACTCTACGTTGGCAGCGTTGTGCTTACCCGTTGGCAGGATCAGCCCACCGCGGTGAAGTTCCAAAAGCGGTTGGAATCCTTGGGCGTTCGCGTTTACCGTCACTATCACATCCAGGGCTATCCCTCGGATATTGATCATATCGTAAGCGATGAGGGCTACGGCAAGAATGATTATATTGAAACCACCCGCTCCTTAGTGGTGGTCACCGGCCCCGGTCCCGGAAGCGGCAAGATGGCTACCTGCCTCAGTCAGCTGTATCACGACCACAAGCGTGGAATCCAATCGGGATACGCCAAGTTTGAGACCTTTCCTATCTGGAACCTTCCCGTAAAGCATCCCGTCAACATTGCCTACGAAGCGGCCACCGCCGATCTGAACGATATGAATATGATCGACCCCTTCCATTTTGAAGCCTATGGGAAGACCACGGTCAACTATAACCGTGATATTGAGATCTTTCCGGTGTTGAACGCGATGTTCCAGCGGATCTACGGAGCCTCTCCCTACAAGTCCCCCACAGATATGGGGGTAAATATGGTAGGGAACTGCATTATTGATAACGATGTGGTTTGTGATGCCTCCAAAATGGAGATCGTCCGCCGTTATTACACGGCACTGTGCAACCAACGCAAGGGAAGCACCGAAAGCCGTGACGCCGATAAATTAAAGCTGATCATGCAGTCTGCCGGGATCGATACCGATTTTCGCAAGGTGGTGGAAGCCGCAAAGCAAAAGGCGGAAAGCACCGGAAAGCCTGCCGCGGCCATTGAGCTTGGCAACGGCGTAATGGTGACCGGACGTACCTCGCGTATGCTTGGTGCGGCGTCGGCGGCATTGCTGAATGCATTAAAAACCTTGGCAGGGATCGACGACCGCATTGATCTGATCTCTCCCGAGATCCTGGAGCCTATCACCAATCTCAAGGTGCACGCGCTTGGAAGCAAAAATCCGCGCCTCCATCCCAACGAGGTGTTGATCGCCCTTTCCATTTGCGCCGTTACCGATCCCATTGCAGCCAAAGCACGGGAGCAATTGGCAAATCTTCGTAAGTGTGAAATGCACTCCTCGGTGATTCTTTCCGAAAACGATGAGCATACTCTGAAAAAGCTGGGCATATATTTGACTTGTGAGCCTGCTTATGAGAGCAAGCGCCTGTTCCACGGCTGCTAAATAATATTTATAACGAATAAGAAAGGAAAGACAGAATATGGGAACCTTGTTTGATTACGTCAAATGGCGGGGTGACCTTGCGTTCTACGAAGCGCCTTTCAATGAAGTGGACAGTCTGATCTTTTCTTTGATCTCCTATCTGGATTTTGACGGTATCGTACCCGAGCAACATTCCAGCGTTACGGTTCCCATCAAAGCCGCCGCAAACGCTTTTTTTGCAAAATATCCCGACGAAAAAAAGATCCCCGTGGGATTGATCATTCCTAAGGAGATCATTAAGCTTTTTCGCATGATCAAGGAGACCAAGCGCTTTCGTAACGTAAATATGCGCGCCTATGTAAATCACATTGACCTGGAGGAGCAGACCCAATTCTCGGCGGTAACCTTCTTTCCCGAGGATGATACCATGCTGGTGGCCTATCGGGGAACCGACGATACCTTGATTGGTTGGAAGGAAGATTTTAACATGAGCTTTCTTCCCGTGGTGCCCGCGCAGCTCAAGGCGGTGGAATATCTGGAGGCTGCAGCGCAAACCTCTACCGGATCCATTCGTCTGACCGGGCACAGCAAGGGCGGCAATCTCGCGGTGTATGCGGCGGTGAACTGTACCCCCGACGTGCGTGCGCGCCTCATTAACGTTTGGAGCAACGATGGCCCGGGATTTCACGAAAAGATCCTGAAGGATGAGGATTACATGACTTTGCGTCCCATCATTCGATCCTTTGTACCGCAAAACGCCGTGGTGGGAATGCTTTTAGAGCATGATGAAAACTATATCGTGGTTAAGAGCCGCCAAAAGGGCTTATATCAGCACGATGGTGTTTCCTGGGAGGTCATGGGCGGCGGATTCGTCTATTTAAAGGATGTGACCGAGGAATCCAAACGCATTGACAGAGTGTTGAAGGAATGGGTTAATAAGATGACCAACGAACAGCGAGAGCAATTTGTGGAGGCCATGTACCAAATGCTTTCTGCCGACAATGCCCAAACGCTGACCGATCTGGTCTCATTAAAGACACGCTGGATCCTGCGGGGAAAGGATCTGGACCCCCACGTGCAGCAAACCCTACAAAAAACGCTGACCGAATTGCTTCGTTTGAATACCAAGAACGTCATTTCGGATCTGTTCTCCAAAAAATAAAAGACAGAGTCGTACCCAAAAACGAGGTGCGACTCTGCGTTTTTATTTTTGATTTTGCCGAAAGAGCTCAAACGCCATGACCGTTGCCGCCGAGGCCGCCGAGAGGGAACCGCGAAAGCTTCTTCCGTAGTCAATGCGTACAATTTGATCTGCCTGCTCCAAAAGTTTGCGGGAAATACCGCGTTTTTCGCCTCCGATTACCAAAAGAATGGGATAGGAAAAGGTGGTTTCAAAGAGCGATACCGAATCCCGAATGCCGGCACAAAGGATCTGGTAACCCGCTGCGCGAAAGGCGGCGACGGCCTCCTCGGCCGTGGCGGTAAACATGGGGAGCAATTCAGAGCATCCCGCGGAAGCACGCGCCACCACGCCGGCGGCACTCATCCAGTTTCGCGGTGGGAGCACAATGCCGGAAACGCCGGCGGCATAAAGAGAACGTACCGTGTAACCAAAATTATAGGGATCCTCAATGCCTTCTGCATAGATATAAAATCCATTGGGGAGGATCTGCTCGGCGGTCAGCGATGGAAGATTGCGTTCACTGCAAAAGGCGAGAATGCCACCGTGGGTATTTCCAACGGCAATGACGTCGATCTGCTCTTTTTCTACAAATTCAATAGGGAAGCCCAGGGCATGGGATTTGGCCACCAAAAAGCCGATTTCAGCGCTTTTTGTACGTCGTTTTTCTTTATCGATCCATATTTTCTCAATTCTTCGGTCGTTTTCGCATTGCGCGTTGAGAACCGCAGAGATTGAGGTCATGCCTTCAAATATGGTGGAGGCGGCAAATTTTTCGTTTTCTTTTTGTAACATAAGTTTATCCAATCATAGTCTAAAGATTATTCCGAGCCTCATATAATGTACCAAAGGTTTGTTATATTATGGAGGCAAAGGGTATGGATTTTGCGTGGAACGGAAGGGAACGGTGCGTGGTTTTGGGGGAATATTTGATTGAGCGACAGACCACGGTTCGATCAACGGCCCAGCATTTTGGAGTTAGTAAAAGCACAGTACATAAGGACGTGACCCAAACTTTAAAAAATGTGGATCGCGGACTGTATTTTGAGGTGCAAAAGCTAATGCTGAAAAACAAATCGGAACGGCATTTGCGTGGCGGAGAGGCAACGCGGCAAAAGTATTGTGAGAAGAGTAGTAAAAATTTTGTATAATTCAGCACTTCCAAAAAGACTGGTTCCATTCCAAGAGCGCTTGGAATTCCGAAGGGGTCAGTTCATTTTCGGCACACTTAAGAGCATACGTCAGCTCATAGTAACGGGCTTGTTCCGTGTTGTTTACTCCGGTTCCTAACAGCACCGGAGAACCTTGTTTCAGCAATCTGCGGAGGAGATTCCGCGTGGTGGGCTCTGATAACGCTCGATAATTGAATTGAAATGCAGCGTCTCGAATGCGAAGAAGCTTTTCGATGATCTCCTTTGGATACAACAAAACAGGAATCTCGAAGGAGGTAAAAAGAAGCGGAAATTTGCCTTTATAGAGCAGGCAATTCAACTCGGTATCCATCCATTCCTGATAAGCTCCCAGAGGAAATTGAAGCGGCAGATGTCCGGATCGCTTCAGTGCCAGCTTTTGAAGGTCCTTGGTTTCCCAAAGAGATGCTCGGAGCAATACTGTAGCCCCTTGACGGAGTTGGATGGTTCCGGGCAATTCACCCTCGGCAAAGAGACGCTCCATGGCTCGTTGTCGCTTCAGAAGGAACATTGCTACCGAGTCTTCTGTACAGTCAAAGAGTGGCGAAAGATAGAATCGGGAAAAACCGAATTGATCATGGAGAAACCGTAGTGCGCGGTGTGACTCCGGGATACTCGGGGAACCATTCCTCATATAGGGCATAAGACCCGAATGGAAATCAATGAGAGGGGTCATGTTCGCTCCCTTTATTCTTGATAAAGTTTTTCTTTATTATAGCATAAAAAGGAGCCTTCGTCAAGACTAAACCACAAGGCGCATCAATGTTTTTCACAGAATTATTAAGCAAAGAGGATAATGATAACTTGATCCATAAGATCCCCATTCATTTTGCCCAAGCAAAGGAAAAACGCAGTATTTTCATAGTTTTCTCGCTAAAATCCTACCCTTAATTATACAAAAATTGTCTTTTGTATAATTGGGCATATGGTTCAGTCCACGCGCGATTTCATACTCTGCTCCGTTCCGTAGTAGATGTATCTCTCCTCTGGCGCGTCCTTTGAGAGATAAAAAAAGAAAGTCCTTCCTCGCGTTTGAGGTTGGGCTTTTTTGTGGTTTGTTTGGGGTGGTAAAAGCAGTTGCTTTCACACTTTCTGTTGCGTAGGTGGTGAGGGAGAAAAAACGGGAATATTTTTGACCTGTTTTTTTTGAGGTTTTTGACATATTTTTTTCCTTTCTTTTTGTCATATCAAATTGACAAAATTAGAACCATTCTAAAAGGGCGTTATCCCCTTGTATTTCAAGGGCGAACCGAAGACAGATTTTTGTTTTTTTGTCAGTTTTTTGGCCGACCATTGACGCGGAATGGTCGGCTGACGCGCTTCGCGCGGTCTCAACGCTCCCCATGCGGGAGAGCAAAAGACACGCGCTGGGCGCGTGTCCGCCGTGGCTTCCCTGCCGTTCCGTCCGCTTCGCGGAGGCAAGGCAAGCGGTAAGCCTTCGTGCAGAGGGCGCTATCGCGCCTGGGTATCGAGGGTGAGTGAAGTCCAGAGGCTCGTTCCTTTGACCGTTTGCCGAAACTCCGAACTCCTTCGCCTTCTCGTCCCTTCGTGCTGCCGGGTACCGGCTGACGCCTATCAATGACCGCAAGCGGTCATTCGGGGTAGGAATCGGCAAGCCGATTCCGATTTTATCCAAAAAGGGAGGCCCCTCTACCCTTCTACAGGCTTTGGGGCCATATTCAGTTGTGATTGTATCATAGCACATGGAAAAGCCTTTGTCAAGGGGTTTTTGGGGTGTTTCCGTGGAATTTTTTTGGTTTGGTGGAAAATGTTCTTCCCCAGAGGCTGATTTTGTGCGGTTCTCGCGCGTTCTTCGTACTGGTTTGCCCAATTAGGAGCCGCCCCGCACAGCGGAGTCAAGGCGGCTACAAAATACCCGCTTTTGTATGAAAAGTACTGGGGTAAGAAAAAAGATCTCTTCACAAACTCCCTCTTTTTTCTTCTTCGGTTGGGATTTTGTGAACAAATCTTTTTTTCTCTCGATCTTTCCAAACAAAAGCTCAATCGCCTTTTGTATAATTGGGGATGTTTAATAAAAGCGAGGACGCACATCAACCCTGCCCTCAATCGTGCTACAATTATAGCATAGCAAAATCCTCTTGTCAACACAAAATTGGAGATAGTACTCTTTTTCGTCAAAATGCACTATTTTTCAATGGCAGCGGGAGCAGGATCGAGCTCCTTCTTTTGTGCAATTCGACTATCCAATGTTAAGACCTCTTGTTTGGGCAAGCGAAGGATATCCAGTTTTTGGAGGGTGGTATGATGTTGTACCTCCCCTTCTGGGACATAGGCATATCGGGGGGCGTAACAGTGAGTGTCATATCTCCTGCGCAACGGCAAGAAGCCGAACAGGGTTCTCATATTGCCCTCGGTGTTCTGTTCCTCTATGGTTTTGATTTCTTCCGATACGGAGATATTACGCACCTTTACGGTATAGCAGATCCCGAACCATTTGCGGAACCCCATGAGGTTATAGACGGTGTTCAACCGTCTGCGTACCTGTAGGACAATGTTCTCCGAGCATTGGTCATTGCAGACCATGTACCCGTTACGGGTATAGTGACGGTAGAAACGGACGAACTCGTCAAACACATCGGCGTTCTTTGCCTTGTAGTCGAACTGAGAGCAGAAAGAGCCGATCTCGTCGATGAAGCAGACCGAGCCGGGAACGAGCTTCTCCTGCAAGGTCAGATGCTTCTCGGTGAGAATGATTGCTTTTTCCTTCTTTGATATCTCCACGGGAATGGAGGAATACAGGTAGGGAAGTGGGAGCTTCTCCCCTTTTTTACGAAACAGATTTTTGAACCACACTTCCCTTCTCTTTTTCCGCAGCAGCTTAATAGCGATATCTACCGAAAGGAAGGATTTACCCGAGCCGAGGCCGCCAGTAAAGGCGACCACGGTATCAAAGGTTTTCAAGCGGTAACTGGTAAAGACGCGCCAGAGCAACACGCCCAAGACGATGATACAAATAATTTCAAACACGGCCTTTCCCTCCTTACTCTACTACTACGGTGGAATTCCAGGGGAGCAACAGACGCATATTTTTGAACACGTCTACCAACATTTCTGCAAAAAGTTTGATAGTACGCCCCAGGCGTTTGAAAAACGCCGCAATAGAATCCAAAAACGCAAGCGTTTCGTCTGTTCCTTCATAAGTTTCATAAAAAATCGTTTCACCGTTCTGGGTAATAACAGGCCACATACCACCGTACTGATCATCAAGCGAATTTATATTCAAAGTGCCGTTTTCATTATATACCCAACGCCAATCATAACGATATTTTTTTGTCAAAGAATAATCGTCTCTATATGCCAAGGGGTACTCCCCTAAATATACAAAAGCAGTCCCACCAGTCGCCACCTCGCGAATATCATACACCTGCAGGCTATACGGCATATCAAAAACCGAGAAAGTATAAGAATCTTTTGTCCAGCACTCCACAAGTTGTTCAACCGACAATGTCTCTCCAAAATCCTTGACATTCTCTACCCAAGTCATGAAGGAAAAGCGCTCATTGGTTCCGTAGCAATAAACGCAGCAGACAAAGACAAGCCCCATGAAGAATAGCAATGCTTTTCTCATACGAACCACTTCCCTTTCCACTTGCATTTATGCAGGAGGCACATCAAGCCCTTATACGGGAGATAGACCAAGAAATGCACACAGATCAGGCCGAGCACGATCCAAAACGTATCACGCACACGTTCCAAGGCATAAGGGGTAATCTCGCCGAACAACGGGAGCAACTTTGTTTCAATAAATTCCCAAAGCGTCATGTTCGCACCTCCTTACAGAATAAACTTGACCAGCACCGTCACAATAGCCGCAATCACGGCAACGGTGATGATGGTTTTAAAAAACGCTGCAAGATTGATTCCGAACAGATCAAAGCCGAGCATACCATCCACCAAGACTACGGGAGCCTCAAAGATAGCAAAAGCCATGTCCTTGAAAGCGGTGCTATATTCTCCCGATTCCTTGATACCCTCGTCATAGCCACGTGTATAGCCTGCCTCGTCACCTTGGGTGTAACCATACAGGAAATGGTCACCCACGATAGTAGTCCAATCCTTTGCCAACTCTGCCTCAATGTTCGTTAGATCGTCGGGGTTTTTGCCCTGTAGAATTTGGAAAGCGCGGTACGATTCCAACTTTGATTGCTTCACGCCCTGCTCAATTCCTGCAGTTGAGGCCGCAGAACTATCTGCTGTTCCTTCTGCATAGCCAGTATCGTAACCATCACTATAGCCATTATCATAAGCATCTTGTAGCCAACCGTCTATTTCCTCATTGCTTGAATTCTCATATTCCTGCTCGCAATCACTATAGCCTGCATCATAGCCATCATCATAACCCGCATCGTAGCCATTGTTATAACCGTCGGAATAACTTGGCGCTCCATTGCTCACCATTGCTTCATGGTAGGGGTGTGACACATCAATCACCCCAAGATCTTCAAGGTAGGAAATGCAATCACTATCAATCGTGGGGGTGCGTCCCGTGTTATAATGCCGCAGAACGAACTGCTGATCACTCATTACATAGCCGCTTAACTCAAAGATATGATACGACATATCTTCACCAGTACCCAGGCCGCGCGTTAATACGCGCCCATATCCATAACGCGCCTCATTATAGCGGAACATAACGAGCATATAGTAGTATTCATTAGGGTCAGTATCGGCTTTGGGATAGTCCTCTAACGCGTAACCATAGGAATCATACTTGAAACGGAATCCAATCTCTCCATTATCTACGAACATTTCCCATGTTGTACCCCCTTCATAAGTATAACAATTCGAAAAGACACCGAAGTAACCACTCCCATCGCCAAAGCCAACATAACTCGCCTCATGCTGAATATTGCAACACAAGCAAGTATAATACTCCAATTCTTCAAATTCCCAATCAATAGAAATCTCAACGCCGTCCCCATAAATTACATCGTTATAGGCATTGGCAATATTGGGGATATTGACGCTATTTTCTCTGTCAAGAACGATTTCCATATAGGGATATTCCTCCAGGGAGTCCGAGTCATACACATCGGGGTTATACGCCGCAAACGCAGGCAAGATCGTAGTGGTAAACACGGTCACCATGCAAAAAATGACCGTCAAGATCTTGACAACACTTTTTTTCATTTTGTTTTTCATTTTTTATATTCTCCTTTCAAAAAAAATCGGGGAGAGGGATCCTTTTTTCCCTCTCCCCCTTATGGGTGGTTTAGCCTCTACGCTTGATAAGGCCGAAGATCTTATACAGAATACCCGTAGCAAGACCCAAGCCGAGCATGGTGAACAGGAAGAGCACCACGGGCGAGAAAGTGGGATCAGTTGCAGCAGGATCTACGTAGATCAGATTACCAAAAGCGTCTTTGATACCGCCAGCCAGACCTTTGATTACAGTAGAAAAGCTACTGAAAATTTCTTCAATCAGCTTAGTCATTCACTCATTCTCCTTTCATAGAATCAACCTTTTGCAATCACTTTTTGGAGGAAACGTTAAGATGGACGATGTTGCCGTACTTGTCATACAAGGGGTCAACGCAATCCCCAAGGGCAATCACGGGGCAGTTCGCCGTCTTAATTTTGAGGGTGGCAACACAGAGACCGATCGTATTCCCTGCATTTACCTTGGTATATGTGGTGTGCAAGATTGTGTTATTGTAGGCATTACCTTCATAAACGCCTTCTCTTTTTTCGATGCCAATAATAGTGTACATTTCATGTACCTCCTTTTTCTTATTTATGATGGCACCTATACTATAACACGGGTATTTTACATTTGAAACATTTTTACATAAAAAAAAGAGGCGGGGATTTTCCTCGCCTCGGTTTTGTTGTGCCCTACTTGACAAACGCCACCTTTTGTGATGGGGGTTTGCGGTAATTCCGCAAATGAAAGGAGGTGACACAAATGCTCGTTCAAAAGTTAAAGTATTGGGTGTACTTATACGCAGAGCAGATTATTTACTTAATCTGCACCATCATTGACCGCATTTGGTAACCTCTTTTTCATTTGCTTGGTTCTATTGTATCACAAAAGGCGCCATTTGTCAAGCCGGTACCTCGTACCTCCCCTAACC
>JAFTNJ010000010.1 GCA_017451915.1 Clostridia bacterium | reverse complement strand
TGGCGGGATAGCTCAGTTGGCTAGAGCAACCGGTTCATACCCGGTAGGTCATGGGTTCAAGTCCAATTCCCGCTACCAGGCCCGTTGGTCAAGCGGCTAAGACACCGCCCTTTCACGGCGGTAACAGCAGTTCGATTCTGCTACGGGTCACCAACAAAGAGAAAACGGTATCACAAAAGTGATGCCGTTTTCTTTTTGTTTGTTATCCTTTATCAATCGAACTGTGCAAATCCGAGCGGGCGAGGATTTTGCCGAGAACGCGCACCACCGCTATCTGTGGCGTAAATCCGCATACACGTGCGCGTTTCAGTTCAGATTCTGCTACGGGTCACCAACAAAGAGAAAACGGTATCATGAAAGTGATGCCGTTCTCTCTTTTGGGGTATCCTTGTTACTCCTAAAATATCAAGAAATCGTCTGTCCCCGATGCTCCTTCCGATACGCGTCCGGGCCGGCACCGGTGGCAAGGGTGAACTGATGGGCGAATTGAGAATACGAGCCAAAGCCGCTGGCGTAACAGATCTCGCTCAACCCCAGGTCGGTATTCAGGATCATGCGCCGCGCGTAACCAATGCGAAGCTTGATCAAATAATGCTTGAAAGACTGCCCCGTATATTGACGGATCAGCTGGCTCAAATATCCGTAGCTGTATCCGCTCATGTCCGCAAGCTCCGACAGGGTGACGTCATTTTGAAAATTCTCATGAATGTAGGACAACACCCGAAAGATCCGATCCTCTCCCTGCATCGGGGCGGCGGGATCCTTGCGGTAGCGAAGCAAAAAGTGAAACAACGCCTGCAGCAGGGCCTCGGCGTAAAGGCTATCCCCGTGATGGGAGCAACGCTCCTCGGTGTGCAACAGTTCCAACAGTGCCGTCAGCGAAGAGATCCCCTCCTCGTCAAACGAAAAGGCACTCTCCGATAAAAACACCCCCTGGGCAAATTCCTTGGGCAGAGCGGTGGCAAGAAAGGAGAAATTCAACAGCTTCAGCGTCTCCCCCTCCCGACAAACGATGGAATGATGCTCCGACGGAGTAAGAAGATAGGCCGAGCCGCGACGCAAAGAAACGGGGCGTCCGTTTCGCAAATGGGTCGCCTCGCCCTCCAGAATGACTTCAAATTCAAAAAACGTATGGGAATGTAGCTTAGAGCCTTGGATCTCCCGTCGGGAGACGAAATAATGACGCAAAAAGGCGGGGCGGATGACTGCGGCCTCCCGTCCTCCCTTTTGCAAGCGTGTGTTCTTCATAGCACTTCCTCCTGCTGAATTTCATTATATCCTCTTCCCGGGGGCTTGTCAAGAAAAATCTAAAAAAAGCGGTAGAAAAGAAGAAAAAACAAGTATTCAACCCCAAGGGCCGCCCTTTATAATACAGGTAGTAACATCAACCACGGAGGCAATGTATTATGATGGATTTTATGATCGGTGTAAACTATTGGGACTCCAAAAGCGGAACCGATATGTGGAAGCACTGGGACGCGGCGTCGGTAGAGGCCGACCTTCAAGCGCTGGCCAACACCGGCGTGCGCGTGATGCGGGTCTTTCCCAACTGGCGGGACTTTCAGCCCATTCACGCCCTGCGTCGGGCGCGGGGCGCGGAATTTGAATATCGCTTTGAAAACGACGTGATTCCCACCCATCCCGCAGGGTTATCCGAGGAGATGCTGGAGCACTTTGCCACCTTTTGCGATCTGGCCGGCAAATATCATATTTCCCTCATCCCCTCCATCGTTACCGGCTGGATGAGCGGACGGCAGTTTTGCCCTCCCGCCCTCAACGGGCGCAATCATTATACCGATCCCGTATCCCTGGTGTGGCAAATGCGCTACGTGAGTGGCTTTGTGGAGGCCTTTCGGCATCGAAAAGAGATCCTTGCCTGGGATCTGGGCAACGAATGCAACGTATTGAGCGAATGCTCTGACCGCAACGTTGCCTGCGCCTGGACACTGATGATCCGCAACGCCATTGCCGCCAAGGATTCCACCCGTCCCATCATGTCGGGCATGCACAGCCTCTCCGTGGATTTTCGCAACCAGGTATGGCGCATCGCCGACCAGGGAGAATTTACCGACGTCCTCTGCCCCCATCCCTATCCTTCTCCCACGGTGGGGGGCGACTTTGAGCCCATGAATCGCTTGCGCACCACCCTGATCCCCACGGTGCAGGCCGTCCTGTACCGCGGCATTGGCAAAAAGCCCTCCATGATTCAGGAAACCGGAACCTTTAACGATATGCACGGCTCCCGTGAGGTGGCCGCCGATTTTGTGCGCATCAACCTCTTTTCCTCCTGGGCACACGGGGCGTTGGGCTACCTTTGGTGGTGCGGCTGCGAGCATTCCCATTTAAAAAATCCCCCCTACAGCTGGAGCATGGTAGAGCGGGAGCTGGGGCTGATAGATAAAGACCGCAAACCCAAGCCCGTGGGGCGGGTCATGCGCGCCTTTGGAGAGATGCTGGACGGTCTCCCCTTCCGTTCCCTTCCTCCGCGCAGAACCGACGGCGTGATCCTCTTAACCGAAGGACTTCCCTCCCCCATACAAACCGCCACCGGTGCCTTTGTGCTCTCCAAAATGGCGGGTCTGGAATGTGAATTCGCCTACTCCGACGCCCCTCTCCCCGAGGCGTCGCTATACATCGTTCCTTCCATCAACGGCTGGGCTCCCATTCGCGGAGAGACCTGGTACACCCTTTTGGATCGAGTTGCTCAGGGTGCCACCCTCTATCTTTCCACCGATACTGGCACCGTAACCGAGTTCGAGCAGGTCACGGGATTGCGCTCCCTGGGAATGGGCAAGGATCTGCGGGAGCACACCTTCTCTTTGGATGGCGTCTCCTATCCCTTCGTTTACGGCACCGGCTCCACCCACCAGAGCGGATGCAAATTCCGGCTCGCCCCGCTGGATGCCGAGATCCTGGCCGCCGACGAGGAGGGGAACGCCGTGCTCTCCCGTCACGCGCTTGGCAAGGGACAGGTGTTCTTCTCCAACTTCCCCATGGAGACCTGGCTGACCCGTCAGGGCGAGGGCTTTACCCGGGAGGAATTCCCCTACTACCGCATCTATGAGACGGTTGCCAAAAATCTGCTGGAGAAAAAGGCCCTGCGTGCCGACTCGCCCCACATTGGTGTTACCTTGCACCCTATGGACGGAAATACCGATATTGCAGTCCTCCTGAATTACTCCAACGAACCCATTGCGCCCCACTACGATCTCCGAGGATCGCTGGAGCCGATCTGGGGAGATCCCGCTCTCCTGCCCCCCTGTAGCGGATGTATTTGCTATTTGCACAAGGAAAAAGCATAATCACAACCACCCGTCAAACGGGTGGTATGCACGAGGGCTAAAAGCCCAATAGGACCGGCCAGCGGCTCAAGCCGCTGGCTTTTGCTTTGCAAAAGCTTTGGGCAAACTCACCCTCCATAATCGAGAGTGCAAACAACAGTAAGCCTTCCCCAGTGGGGGAAGGTGGCAGCCGAAGGCTGCCGGATGAGGTGTTCTAATTCTAAAGTAACTCCTCATCCACCACCTACGGTGGTCCCCCTTCTCCCACAGGAGAAGGCTTATGTTACATCTGCTCCAAGAACAAGGGTAAAACCTTTATCGCCCACCCGCATAGCGGGTGGTTGTCTGTTTCGCGTCAAGCGCTCCACTGCCTAAAGGCATTAATAAAAACCCGTGCGCCCTCAACTCTGTGATTGGAGGGCGCACGGGGCTTTTTTTGTTTTCTTAACGAACCAAGCGACGGGTAACGATGTCGATCACACGCTTAAGGGCGGGAGAGAACACCGTGTTGACGGCAAACTCCACGAGGAAGTTGATGCCGGCACAAAGAATAAAAATAAAGTAGAGGGCAGAGGTTCCCGTCAGGCCTACGGCGGCAATGTAGCCCTCAATGGTACCAAGGATCACCAGGCATCCCAGAACGAAGACACCCGTATTGACCACGGGGATCAGCATAGCGCAAAGGAATACGGCCAGCAAGGGCTTTTTCTCCTTGAGCAACCGATAAACCAGGCCGCCCAGGTAGCCGGCCAGGGTCGACTTAACAAAGCAGATAGCCGCGGTGATCAGCGGATGATCCTGGAACAGGAACAGGGTGAAGAGGTCCATTCCCATAACACCACCCATAATATAAGTGATGGCGCCAAAAACGAAGCCCAACCAGGCACCGGCGGCAGGACCCAGGAGCATAGCACCCAGGGCAATGGGGATCAGCACCAGGCTGACCGAGGTTCCCAAAAAGGGAATACGGATCACGGCTCCGGTCATTTGCAGAACCATGACGATAGCGGTGAGCACGGCGAGCTCTACCATGTGGAGTACGGACTGTTTTCTTTTGCTTGTATTCATAACAAGCCTCCTTTACTGTCGTTTCGCGCTTGGCGAATACGGCGAAAATAATATATGTAACGCGCGGCAAAGGGGGTAAGATCCCTAGGTGGGTATCTTCCTCCGGACACCGCGGGGTTACCGGGGTAAGATCAGCTCCTGCGCTTTTCGTTGAGCCGATAGATCTGCAACAGACCCAAAAGGGTCAGGTGCGGGATATGCTTTGCCCGATGGGGCAGGTAAGGAAGCAGGTATTCGGCATAGCCCCCCGTGACCACCAGAGGCGTCTGCTCGGGAAGGTCCTTGGCTTTTTTGTAAAGATCGAAAAAGCCGCACACCGACAACGCTTGTCCGCGCAAAACACCGGCGCGCATACAGTCCTCGGTATTTCTGCCCAAGGGCTGCACCGTATGCTCGGGAGAGACCTCCGGAAGCAGCTCGGCACTGCGCAAAGCCTCCAGGCTCATACCGATGCCGGGCAGAAAGCTGCCGCCCGCGTATGCACCGTCTTTATCGATCACCGAAAGCACCGTGGCACTTCCAAAATCCACCACCACCGCAGGTGCGCCTACGGCGGCCAGAGTCGCGGCCGTGGTGGCGGCCAGATCGGCTCCTAATTGGGCGGGGTCGTCGATGCGAATGGGAAAGCCGGTCTTGACGCCGGGCCCCACGGTCAGGATCGGGGCCGAGGTAAGCTCCTTCACGGCGGCACGCACCCGCTGGGTCAGGGAAGGAACCACCGAGCCGATGATCACGCCCCGGATCTCCTTTTCCGAAGCACCGTGACGGGCCATCAAGGAGGAAAGCAACCAGCCATACTCGTCGGCAGAGCGTGGGGGCGTGGCGCTGATGCAGAATTCGGCACGCAGATCGTCCTCTTCAAACAGACCCACGTGGAGATTGGTATTTCCAATGTCAATGGCAAGCAGCACGGCAGCGTCCTCCTCTCTTTCCTTCCATATCTTTATAGATGCCTTATTATACTTTATTTTTTTTTGCTTGTCAAGGCGTTTGCGAATTTTTCTTTTTCGCTTTTTCACAAAAGTTTTTTGAATTCTATTGACAATATTTTGCGATTGTGGTATAATGAACTCAATCGTGGGCAGGATCCTGCCCCAATATAACCAATGGAAAACGGAGGATTTCGTGATGAACAGAATCAAGACCATTGAAACCAAGGATATTGCAAAAACCGTGGAAAACGGCGGCTGCGGCGAGTGCCAAACCTCTTGCCAGTCTGCTTGCAAAACCTCTTGCGGTGTTGCAAATCAACAGTGCGAAAATCAGAACAAGAACAACTGATTGCGTTAGATAAAGGGTGTTGCAATTCGTTTTTGCAACACCCTTTACATTCGATATGCGATTGTAAGGAGATCCATTATGGTACATCAATATAAACTGAACGGATACAACATCGTTCTGGACACCTGCTCCGGCTCGGTGCACACGGTGGACGAGGTGGCCTACGACATCATTGCCATGTACAAGTCCTCTACCCCCGAGGAGATCGTTGCCAAGATCCTAGAGACCTACGGGCATCTTCCCGACGTGACCGAGGAGGAGATCCTGGGTTGCATTGAGGACGTGCGCGCCCTGGAGGCGGCAGGCAAGCTCTTTTCCGAGGACAAGTATGAAAACTTGGCCTACAACTTTAAAAACAACAGCAACGTGATCAAGGCCCTCTGCCTCCACGTGGCCCACACCTGCAACCTCAACTGCTCCTACTGCTTCGCAAGTCAGGGCAAGTATCAGGGAGATCGGGCACTCATGAGCTTTGAGGTGGGTAAGCAGGCCTTTGATTTCCTCATTGCCAATTCGGGCAGCCGCAAAAACCTGGAGGTCGACTTCTTTGGCGGCGAGCCCCTGATGAACTGGGACGTGGTCAAGCAGCTGGTTGCCTACGCCCGCAGCATCGAAAAGGAGCACAACAAGAACTTCCGCTTTACGCTGACCACCAACGGCGTGCTGGTGGACGATGACGTCATCGACTTCTGCAACAAGGAAATGAGCAACGTGGTATTGAGCCTGGACGGACGCAAGGAGGTCAACGATCACTTCCGCCGCGACTACGCGGGAAAAGGAAGCTACGACACCATCGTGCCCAAATTCCAGGAGTTCGTCAAGCGGCGCGGTGGGAAGAACTACTACGTCCGCGGCACCTTTACCCACAACAACGTGGACTTTACCAACGATCTGTTCCATATGGCCGACCTGGGCTTTACCGAGCTGAGCATGGAGCCCGTGGTCTGCCCGCCCAACGATCCCTACGCCCTGACCCAAGAGGATCTTCCCAAGCTCTTTGAGCAGTACGAGATCCTGGCCAAGGAAATGATCCAGCGGAAGAAGGAGGGACGCCCCTTCGTCTTCTATCACTATATGCTGGATCTCAAGCACGGCCCCTGCATCTACAAGCGCATCACGGGATGCGGCTCGGGCACCGAATACATGGCCGTCACCCCCTGGGGCGAGCTCTTCCCCTGCCACCAATTCGTAGGAGATCCCAAGTACAGCCTTGGCAACATCTGGGACGGTGTAACCAACAAGACGGTGCAGGACGAGTTCCGCTCCTGCAACGCCTACGCCCGTCCCGAGTGCAAGGACTGCTGGGCAAAGCTCTACTGCTCCGGCGGCTGTGCCGCCAACGCCTACCACGCCACGGGAAGCATCAGTGGCGTGTACGAATACGGCTGCGAGCTCTTCAAAAAGCGCATTGAGTGCGCCGTGATGATGCAGGTGGCCGAAAGCGAAGACGCATGAAAACCCCCATCGTTGATTTTGTAAAGAACTACGCTGACGCCAAGACCGCCCGCTTCCATATGCCGGGGCATAAGGGAAAGTCCTTTTTGGGCATGGAGGCGTTGGATATTACCGAGATTGGGGGAGCCGACGTGCTCTCCTGCCCCCATGGGATCCTTGCCGAAAGCGAGGAGAACGCCACTTCCCTCTTTGGCACGGCCCACACCTTTTACTCTACCGAGGGCTCGTCCCTTGCCATCAAGGCCATGCTGGCTCTGGTGACCACCGCAACACCGAGGGGCGCAAGCCGCCCGCGGATCCTGGCAGGACGCAATGCCCACAAGGCCTTTCTCTATGCCTGCGCCCTGTTGGATCTGCAGGTGACCTGGCTCTATCCCTCCCCCGAGGAGCGACTTTGCAGCTGCGTCATAACCCCCAAGGATCTGGAGGCCGCCCTTGCCACCATGGAGGAGCCTCCCGCCGCGGTCTATCTCACCTCCCCCGACTATCTGGGACAGACGTCCGATATCGCCGGGATCGCCGCCTGCTGTCGCGCCCATGGAATTCCCCTTTTGGTGGATAACGCCCACGGGGCCTATCTGAAGTTTCTTTCTCCCTCCCGCCATCCCATGGACCTGGGAGCCACCATGTGCTGTGACTCGGCGCATAAGACCCTGCCCGTCCTCACCGGCGGTGCCTATCTCCACCTGTCCAAGGAGGCCGATCCCTCTCTGGTAGAGCGGGCACGGGGGATGCTTGCCCTGTTTGCCTCCACCAGCCCCTCCTACCTGATCCTGCAATCCCTGGACGCCTGCAATCGCTACCTGACAAATGGATATCGGGAGCGTTTGGCGGCCTGCCTGGAACGTGTGGCGGCATTGAAGGAGGCTTTGGGGGATAAGGGGATCCCGCAGCTTTCCTGCGAGCCTTTGAAGCTCATTCCGGCGCCCCGTGCCATAGGCTACACGGGAGAAGCGCTGGCCGAGCATCTCCGCTCCGCAGGCGTAGAGGCCGAATTCTACGATGACACCCATTTGGTACTCATGATCACCCCGGAAAACGATGCGGAGGATCTGCGGCGGCTGGAGGAAGCTCTGTTCCGTCTGCCCCGCAAGGAGGCACTGCCCTCCCCCGCCCTTCCGGCAATTCTCCCCCATACGGCCCCGCTCTCGATCCGAGAGGCCATCCTCTCCCCCTCCCAAGCCATTCCCGTGGCCCTGGCCGAGGGAAGGATCTGCGCCACCCCAACGGTCTCCTGCCCTCCCGCGATTCCCATTGTGATCAGCGGCGAGAGGATCACCGCCGCCGACGTGGAGCTCCTCGCCCACTACGGTCAGGACACGGTGGACGTGATCGTAGAAGAATAATCAAAACCACCGGTTCAACCGGTGGTTTGCACAGCCCCTGTAAGGGGCTATTACCGGCTTAACCCCTAAAAGGGGCACCGAATTATATCATCGCATCACACGCACTGCACCCCGTAAACGGGGTTTATCAGAAAGGCTC
>JAFTNJ010000055.1 GCA_017451915.1 Clostridia bacterium | reverse complement strand
CGGTGGTCCCCCTTCTCCCACAGGAGAAGGCTTATGTTACATCTGCTCCAAGAACAAGGGTAAAACCTTTGTCGCCCACCCGCATAGCGGGTGGTTGTCTGTTTCGCGTCAAGCGCTCCACTGCCTAAAGGCATTAAAACAGATCCCCCGTTGCGGTGCCGCGACGGGGGATCGGGGGTTATTTTGTCTTTTTTTCCGCGGGGATCACCTTGGGCTGGTAACGAAGCTCGTTGATAGAGTACACCGTGACCAGTGCCTTGGGATCCTTCTCTTTGATATATTCCATCAATCGGCGATACTCGTGCTTGTCCACCAGCGTGACGATCTCGGTGCGGCGGGTACCGTCGTAGGCTCCCGTAACCTCATACAGGGAGGCTCCGCTGTGCAGATCGTGCAAAATGAAATCCACGATCTCCTCGTGACGGGCCGACAGCACGCAGACCTTGCGCTTAATGCCCAAGCCAAAGATGAAATGGTCCACCGCGATTCCCGAAAAATAGGTGCCAAGCAGACCCAGGATCACGGTTTTGACGTCATAGACCAGAATGGAGGACAGCACCACCAGCACCCCCGCCAGAGCAACGGCACTTCCCAGCTTCATGTTGGTGTATTTGCTGATGATCTTTGCAACAATGTCCAGTCCTCCCGAGGAGGCGTTGCGGGAAAAGAGCAACGCCATGGCCGCCCCCAAAACAATCACGTAGCAAACCAGATCGGTGAGGGCATCCCCCGTGAGGGATTGGAGGTTGGGGAGCAGGAGCTCCATCAATCCCAAAACCACCGGGATCAGCACTGAGACGTAGACGGTCTTTGCGCCAAACTCGGGGCCAATGAGCAAAAATCCGATCAAAAGCAGAAGGATATTCAAAAGCAGGGAGATCAGGGACAGGGGAAGGGGGATCACCTCGCTCAGGATCATGGCCAGAGAGGTTCCGGTTCCCACGGCAATGTGGCTGGGGATCATAAAAAAGTAGATTCCCAACGCCGACAAAACGCCGCCGACCGTGATGAGAAGATAGTCCTTTAGAACACGTTTTACCATAGTAAAGTCTTCCTTTTTCGGTTTTATGGCATCCGCGGGCTTAGCGGTATTCCTCAAGGATCGACTTGAGGAGAACGGGATCGTCGGTCATGATGCAATCCACGCCCATTTCAATGAGCATACGCATCTCGTCGGCGTCGTTGATGGTCCAGTACTGCACCGCAATGTTGCGGCGGTGGGCACGGCGCACCAGGGTCATGGCGTCCAGAGGGATCTCCACTCCAATGTCATAGGAGAGGGGGATCTGCAGGCAGGCGAAGTCGCCGTTGTCAAAAAGATTGACCCCAAGATATTGAGTGAGCACGAAATTGCGGGCACTTCCCGTAGGGGCACCGCGCAGCAGGGAGGGATAGTTGGATCGAAGCTCGGTCTCGATCTCGTCGTGGAAGGTACCAATGACAATACGCTCCATATACGCGGGATAGGCCTTGAGCTGCTCGTAAAGCACGCGGCAGGCCTCCACGCCACGCTCACCGCTATCCTTGATTTCCACAATAAAGAGCAGCTCGGGATGGCTCTCATAGAAGAGCGCAAAAAGCTGATCCACCGTGGCGATCTGCAATCCGAGGGCGGCGGGATCGGTCACGTCCTTGTAGATCCGCTCGCCGTTTGCATCCTCAAAATAGTAGCCAAAGTTGTACTGCTGCAGCTCGGCCAGGGTCATGTCCCGAATGTAGTGGCGGTTGCTCTTATCCTCGCAGAGCTCCTCCACCTCCTCCAGGGTCAGGTCGCCGTTGACGTTGCAGGTCTCGTCGATGTAGCTATCGTGGTTATACACCAAATAGCCGTCCTTGGTGAGATAAAGGTCGCTTTCGATGATGTCGACCCCGATGGTCTCCACCGCCTCACGGAAGGCCAGCAGCGTGTTCTCGGGATTGTTGGCGCCGCCGCCCCGGTGTGCCGCGATCAAAGGAAGCTCCCCCTTCCCCACCACAAAGGGATTGCTCTCCACGTTCTTTTGGGGAGGAATGATATTGACCACCGCAAAGAACAGAAGAAGCACGGCCAGGATTGCACCCAGGATTTTCAAAGCTCTGTATTTTCTCATGGTATTTTATTCCTTTCCGAGGAAAAATCGTTTCACTCTATTATACTCCTTTTTGAGCGCATTGTCAAGCAAAGAAAACGGCACGGGAAAGCAATCAAGCCGGTGGCAACCTTTCTTTCTCTGAAGTACCGCCTTCCGTCTGCATTTTCGCGGGCAGGTCATGCGACCTGCCCGCGATTTTTACGTTTATGCTCGGATGCGCTCCTCAATTATCCCTTGAACGGCCCCCGCGGAGACTTTTCCTCCAGCGCGACGGCGTCCGCCACGCCTTGCAGAGCGCGAGCTGCCTCTGCAGGCAATCCGTTGAAGGAGAGGACGGAGGATGAGGTGGAAAACAGAGTGGCAAAAAAGACACAGACCGCCAGATAGGCGCCGTAGGGTCCCAGATGCGCGTGATCGGGCCCCCAAAGATCATAGGGAAGCTCCTCGATGGCAATGCCAAAGGCACGGTTGACAAAGGCGCAGGTGGCACCCAGCTCCGCGGCGATCCCCGTGAACAGGCCGTCCAATTCCCCGCATTGCTCCACGGGAGAGTACTCTCCCAGGGCATACCCGTAAGGCGGGCGGATATAAAGGCAGGTGATTCCCCCGGTGGCACGAATGGCCGAGTCCAGCGTCCGACAAGCCTGTTGCGATGCCAACCGCCGCGCGGGCGTGGTGATGCAATTGCCGTTATCCTGCAAAAAGACCAAGTCGTAGCCCTTTTGGATCTCGGCAAGGACGGCGCGGCCGTGCTCGGTGGTTCCGTCGGCGTGTTGTGCCAGGGTGTAGCCACCCCGGGCCACCGTGGTGACCTCCAAGGGGTACCCCGCTTCTCCCGCAAGGGTGCGGAGCATTCGGGGAAGATCGTGAACATAGGTGGCACTGTTTCCAATAAACAGCAAGCGTTGAGATCTCATATTCTTCTCCCGGGGATCACTCCCGGATCTCCAGGATGCTGTGGATCTCTACGCGGTCCACGCGCAGAGCGCAACGGCCGTCCCGATAGGTAAAGGGCACCGGGGTTCCCTCGGGCTGCAAAAGGATCTCCTTGGGCTCCCGGGGCAGAGCAATGGAAAGCTGAATGTCCAGCACGGGAGGCAAAAGGTCGTCGGTGGCGCAAAGCTCGTCGGCGTGACTTCCTCCGGCGTTGACCAGCTGGATCATGGTTCTGCCGTCCTTGTTCATGGCCACAATCTCCAGGCGTCCGCAGGCTCCGTCGAGGCGTACCATGGGAGAATAGAGTGCCGACGTAATCTGCTTCATCAGATCCCTTTGCATATACTGGGTTCCCTTGATGTATTGCGTACCAATATCAAAGCCGATGGCGGTAATGCTTCCCTTGCCAAAGGGCAGGGTCACGGCCAGAGGGGAACGCGCCCCAAGCAGGGCGTCGGACACCCAGGCCTCGGTCTTTCCCTCCTCGGCCTCAATGGCCACGGGAGAAAAGGCAATGCCAAAGGACTTTTCGTCCATGGTAAAATAGTAGGGCTTGTGCACCTGGGTGGAGGTATCTCTGTGCCCCGTGTCGCCGCCGTTATCGTAGGCCATTTCGCCCTCGCCAAAGAACTCGTTCAGGGGACGCACCGCAAAGGGCGCGCCGCTACGGGCAAAGAGGGCACAGGTGTTGCCACCCGCCAGCACCAGGGAGCCGCCCGCCCGTGCGTAATCCAAAAGCTCCTTGACCGTGTTTTCGGCCAGACCGCGGTAAAGCTCGGGAACCACGATCATGCCGAATTCCTCCCGGGTCTTTTCCAGGGTGTGCTCGCAAACGATCTCCAGGGACTGCCCCAAGTCGCACAGAAGGGCCGACATTCCCATTACGCGCTCGTAGCCCGAGCGGGAATAGAGGTTTTTGGACTCCTGATGACGGTCATAGGTAGAGAGCAGCAGTGCCGCCTGATGCAGGGGCGTGCCGCGGAAGCAGTAGGGCTGACGGGCACGAAGGAAGGCGGCCAGAGGCTCCAGGGTCTTCAGATCGGTCATGTTGGGAGAGCCGTCGAAATACTGCATAACGTAGTTCTGATAGGCACCGCCCATGGCGATGACCGCCGCGGCCTCCTGCATGATCTGGGTGGGATGCTTGGCAACCACCGCCCCCCGATTGCCTACGGCCCTGCGGAAGTTCCAGGACATGAGATCCCAGGGCATTCCCTGCTGTGCCAGGGCCCGCGCCGCATAGCGCGCCGAGTGAAAGCTGTTTTTGGGATTCAGATCCCCCGAAAGGAAGTCCACGTTGGCGGTAACGGCCTCGGGCATATGGTCGCTGAAGGCCCAGTTGGAGGTGATCTGAAAGTCCGGGAAGCGCTCGTGCATCACGTCCACGTAATGCCGCAGATAGCGACGGAAGAGCTCCCGATTGTATTCCCGATATTCTTCATAGTAAGGATCGTCCGGCGTGGCAGGCAGAACGCCGCCCAGATCAATGCCGGTCTCCTTTTCAAAGTTGGCCAGCGTCTCGGGATGAAAATCCGCCGTGGCCTTCCAGCAGTCGCCGTCCACCCAGACGCCATCCACACCGTAGACCTGAGCCAGCTCGGTCAGCTGAGGGATCATCAGCTCGTCCACGTAGGCACCGTCGGTGCGGGTCACCCCGCGCGCCAGCGTTCCGTCGGCCTTCATCACCGTATGCTCGGGATGCTCCGAGGTGTATTTGATCTCGTAGACCCCGGAATAGTGCATATAGAGGGCAACGCCCTCCTCCCGCGTCACCTTGCGCCAAAGAGCCAGGGTGTCACGGGCGAATGCGGGCATAGCGTTGCCCAGCTTGGTGGGATAGGACGCCCAACCGGGGTGTCCCTTGCAGTCGATCTGAATAAAGTCGGGGTTCAGGGAGCGACAGATCTCGCGAATATCCTCCTCCCGCAGCGTCCCGCCCTGCTCCCCATACTTGGGCTGGGCGTGATAGTCAAAATGCAATCCAAAAAAGCTGTCTTTTCTCTTTTTCATAGGTAAAAGGTCTCCCCCATTCTCAAAGATCGAACATCCCGTCGCGCCGTCTGCGCCAATCGGGCTTCTTTCTTTGGTTCTTCTGCCCTAATTATATCACGCCCCAAGGGAAAAGTCAATCGGCAGGCGGGGTTTTCTTGTTGAGCCCGTAGAACACAATTGCAACCTCGTTCATTTGTGCCGTAAACGGCAATGACGTTATTATACTTCGAGAATTTCCTTCAGCAAAGCAATCTTTTTCTTTGCCGATTCCGTGGTATACGGCTTCTTTTCCTCGGCCGAAAGAATTTTTTCATCTTCGAAATATTCCAAGCAGCTAAGCAAGGTTTGCCCAAAAAGTTGAATGTTTGATTGAAGATCCTCGGATAATTCCCTTCCGTCTAAAAGATTACACAGTCCCAAATGCTTTTCTCGGCAAAATGCAAAGGGAGGGAGTGTTTCGGCAATCGCGCGAGCTTTTGTAATCTCGTTTATCGTGTAATATCGATGGATCAAATCTCTTTTCACCTTCAAAATCATTTCGGTGTCAGAACTGATCGTGAGAATTTTTTCGTAAAGCAGTATTGCCTCATTATAATTGTCCATGGACCCGTTTTTTATTGTCCAAGAAAGATTCCAGGCAAGCTGATACATCAGTTTTTCATTGCCGGGATGCTTAACCAGCATTTCACGGAGAGGAGGAATCGCCTCCATGTATCTTTTTTCCGCAATCATGGCCTCTGCTTTAGCGCAAGCCTCATGGATTTCTTCAAGCTGCTTTCCCGTGTCATGACCAAGCAAGCAATCCACCGACACGCCAAAATAATCCGCGATCACAGGCAGAAGCGAAATATCGGGATACGACGTATTGGTCTCCCATTTACTTACCGCCTGACAAGATACGCCAAGCACTTCAGCGATCTGTTCCTGCGTCATTTCACGCTGCTTTCTCAAATCCTTAAATGCGTTAGAAAAGTTTTTCTTCATAGAATATCACCTCATATTTTCATATATTGAACCGGTTCTGCTTACATTATAACAAAACGATTCCCATATGTCCACATACAACTATTTTAATTATTTTCAACCATGAGTTGTATATTGATGATTTCCATTCAAGTCGCAGGGGCAAGCCCAAAAGGTCGAGGAAAAGGTGCAATGGTGAAAGAAGTTTTTTTACCGCGAAAAACACGAAAAGCCCTTGAAAATCAAGGACTTTTGTGTGAGGGTGCATTTTGTTGCACCAATATGGGATCGTAGGACAAAAATGCAACTCCTGATTAGTTAATACGGATTCGCAGGGAACATCTTGTAAGTATCCATCTTTTCGGGGGCTTTTCCTATCAGCTTAACACCCGTGCTATTCTTGGGATCGGTTGGATATACTCTGCGGCAGATTGCCTGACGTTTGTTTGCATAAACCTCGATTACGGATTTGTCTATCAGAATATCCAGCGCAAGCTTCTCGCCGTCACGAAGCTCAAAAGGGGCTTCCTCGCGCACGCGCCAGCCCTCGCTACCGCTGTGGGTGGTATCCATGATGAGCTTTTTCTCCTCGGGGGAGTAGTAGATCTCGGTATATTCGCGTCCGTCCTCGCTGATACGAACGGTGACGCCTGCCTTTTCGTTGCCGCTCCATTCGCCCTTGATTCTGCAAGCGGTACCGTCTGCAACCTTTACGGTATCACCGTCGGTGGAAGCATAGGCGATGTGACCATACTGCAATGCGTCGATCTCGGATACGGGTGCCTGCTTTAATTCGCCCTCCTCGTACCAAACGTTACGGGGCAAACCGAACGCGCCGCTCCAGCCAAAGCGCTTGAAATCATTGGAAAGATTGTCCCGCAGCCACGCCCAAACAATCTGTCGGTTTTTATCGTCCACAAGAGCTTCGGGAGCAAAGTATGCGCAGTCCTTCCAACTCATTCTGCCGTGCTGCTCGGGAATGAAGTGCTCGCCGTCCAGCTCACCGATATAGTACTGACAGCCCTTGTTGTGAGAAATAAATATCTGCAAATATTTACCCGTAGGTTTTCCGTTCTCCTCTGCATCGTAAAGTGGCAGGAATGAGGGACACATATCGTCCTCTGTCTCGTCGGGATAGTCATCCACACCCATTTGAGGATTGTCGTAGAACCGTCCAACGTATTCCCAATTCTTCAAGTCATCTGATTGGAAAAGGTCTGTCCAATCGCCCTGATACTTTGCTTCTGCCTTCTCCCCTCTGCCGAAGCGGTCGAGGACAGGTTTGTTCCCTGTTTGAATATAGTATTTTCCGTTGGCCTTCCATATATTAGAGGGATCAGCACTTCCCACGTGTACACGCTCTCCGTTGATCTTAACGTCGGTAATCCCCCACATATCGGGAGCAGACTCTATAGCGATATTCTCCATTCGCTCCCAGATATCGTACGGAGGCTTGGAATAGGCGATTGCGATACCGCCTCTATCCTTTGTTTTGTTGGTTGCGGGAAATTTCCAAAAGGTCAGATATGCCGTTCCGTCGTCGTCAACGAATCCGCCTCCGCTAAAGCAGCCTCTGTCGCCTTCAAAATCGGTCAGCGCGTCGGGATGATGTCTCCAATGGACCAAGTCAAGGCTGGAAAGATGCCCCCAATGGAAAGCATCCGTCTCGGAGTTCTTATACAGATACATCAAATGGTAAACGCCGTCAGCGTAGAACGCGCCGTTTGCATCTCCGGGAAATCCCAGATCGTCAGGAATAGCAAAATGATACACAGGACGGTAAGCGTCATTCAAAAGATGTTCACGGTATTTTCTTGCAAGTATAACATCTGCTTTCATTGTCAGTCTCCCCTATGCTTTTATAATTTGAACGTATTTTGCATACTTTTCATACACATCGTCCGACAAGGCTCCATCGGTAACTATCATATCAATCGCCTCAAGCCCGCATATCTTTTCCATTGCCGATTTGTCGAACTTTGAATGATCGCAAACAAGTATCGTGGTTTTTGCGGCAGTAATAATCGCTTTTTGAAGCGGTGTATGCATGGGATAAGGAGTCGTAATGCCGTCTTCAAGTGAAACTCCGCTTGCCCCGATGATACATACGTCCGCTTTCAGCGAAGAAACAAAGGCTTCCGCCTGTGCCCCCACAAACCCCTTTGATGCAGGAAAATAATACCCTCCGCTACAATAGAGAATGCTTTTCCCATATTCTGCAAGAACAGAAGCCGTTTCTATCCCTGTGGTATAAAAGGTATATTTCTTCTCCGTGTCAAAAAATCGTGCACATTCCATTGCCGTCGTACTGTTATCAAAGATCACGGACTGCCCTTCGGCGATCAGCGAAGCTACTTTAATTCCAATAGCACGCTTTTCATCAGAATAAAAATCCGTATACGCTCTATCGGCGTTTTCAATATAAACCACCGCCCCGCGCTTTTTATACACATATCGTTGTTCTTGGAGAAAATCAACATCACGGTGTATCGTCATTTCGGAAACGTTTAACGTCTCTGCAAGAGCCTTTATCGTAATCTCGCCGTGGGTTGCCAACATATGCATGATTTCTTTTTGTCTTAAATTCATGTGTACCACCTCTTACATTCACATTATATCACACAGATATAACATTGTCAACATTTTTTGTTGTTTTGTAATTTTCTAAAAAAACTGCCCTAAAAACACGAAAAGCCCTTGAAATGCAAGGGCTTTTGTGTTAGGGAGCATTTTGTTTCACCAATATGGGTTCATAGTACAAAAATGCAACTCTCCGTTTGCGCGAAGCGCAACATCGTTGGGCGTAGGCCCACATCATTGATGCGAAGCATCACATCATTTGCAGCTTGCCGCAACATCGTTTTGTGTCCGCAAGCGGACAATGATGTATTCGCTATGCTCATAATGATGTTAACCTTCGGTCAAATGATGTTGTGTCCTACGGACACAAATGAAAAATCCTCGTTCCGAAGAACGAGGATTTTT
>JAFTNJ010000054.1 GCA_017451915.1 Clostridia bacterium | reverse complement strand
GCCCGAGGGCGTTGCCCTCCCTATGGTCGGGTTCGACTACGAAAACGCCGCACTGTGGCGTTTTCTCCGCTCAGGATGACACGCTGATTTGAGCGTTACGCAAATCTATGTTGGTAGGGACGCACTGTGTGCGCCCACGGGAGACCGCAGGTCTCGTTACAAGATCCCAACGCCTGAGGGCGTTGCCCTCCCTATGGTCGGGTTCGACTACGAAAACGCCGCACTGTGGCGTTTTCTCCGCTCAGGATGACACGCTGATTTGAGCGTTACGCAAATCTATGTTGGTAGGGGCGCACTGTGTGCGCCCGCGGGAGACCGCAGGTCTCCCCTACGGGAATCTAAATATTCTTATGTGAAGTTGGGCAAGGACTTCTTCTCTCTTTATAAAAGGAAGATTTGTTCAAAAAAATGAAAAAAATTTCACAAAAGGTATTGCAAAGTATGGAAAAGTGTGCTATACTATGTTACAGTGAAGTATACAGTAGAGTCGAGAGTGGGTTTTTCCGAACCCGCTCTTAATTTTTGGATAAGAGGTAGGATATGAAAAAGAGCAACAAAGGCGTGGTTGGCGTAGTCAGCGCCATCGCCGAGCCCCTGGTCACCTCCCTGGGATATTTCCTCTGGGACGTGGAATACGTCAAGGAGGGCGCGGATATGTATCTGCGCATCACCATTGACAGTGAGGAGGGCATCACCATTGAGGATTGCGAAAAGGTGCATCGCGCCATTGATCCTCTCCTGGATGAGGCCGATCCCATCGACGAGATGTACCACCTGGAGATCTCCTCCCCCGGCATTGAGCGAGAGCTGAAGAACGATATGCACATCAACGCCTGCGTGGAGTGGGACGTGGAGGTTCGTCTGTACGCGCCTCTGGACGGTGCCAAGAGCTATCGCGGCGTGTTGCTGGGGCTGGACGAGGAGGATCGGATTGTGATCGCTCTTCCCGACGGGACCGAAAAGGCCTTTGCCCGTCCTGCCGTGGCATCGTTGCGCACGGTATACACCTTTGATTCGGAAATATGATTTGCGTGAAATATCAGAAAGGATAAATTTGAGATGAACACAGAGTTTTTTACCGCGCTGGAGTTGTTGGAAAAGGAAAAGGGGATCCCCGCAGAGTACATGATCGAAAAGATCGAGGCCGCGCTGATCTCGGCATATAAGAAGGAATACGGCAACAACACCAACGTTCGCATTCTCATCGACCCCGCCAAGAAGGACGTTCGCGTTTACCAGCAAAAAGAGGTGGTTGAGGTGGTGGAGAACCCCGAGGTACAGATCTCCCTGGAGGACGCCAGAGCCAAGGCCAAGAAATACAAGGTGGGTATGACCTTTGAAACCGAGGTCAAGACCAAGGATTTCCGCCGTTTGAGTGCCGCGGCCGCCAAGTCTGTGATCATCCAGGGCATCCGCGAGGGAGAACGCCGCGTGATGCAGGAGGCCTACGAGAACAAGCACGAGGAGATCATTACCGCCACCGTTTCCAAGATCGACTACGAGAACGGCAACGTGGTGCTGGAGACCGACAACGGCCGCGCCGTGCTGCTTCGCTCCGAGCAGATCCCCGGAGAGACCTTCCTGGTTGGCGATAAGATCAAGGTCTTCGTTATGGAAGTGAATAAGGAGGCCAGAGGCCCCATCGTTACCCTGTCCCGTGCCCACGCGGGTCTGGTTCGTCGGATGTTCGAGCTGGAGATCCCCGAGATCGCCGAGGGCATTGTGCTGGTCAAGGGCGTTGCCCGTGAGGCCGGCTCCAGAACCAAGATCTCGGTTTACTCTCGCGACGAGGACGTAGAGCCGGTAGGCGCTTGCATCGGTAATCACGGTGCCCGTATTGCCGCCGTGGTTGACGAGCTGCGCGGCGAGAAGGTGGACATTGTCCGTTACAGCGAGAAGCCGGAGGAATACATCGCCGCCGCCCTGGCTCCCGCCGAGGTGATTTCGGTCACCATGACCGCCGAGAGAGCCTGCCGCGTGCAGGTGGCTCCCGATCAGCTCTCCCTTGCCATTGGTAAGGAGGGGCAGAACGCCCGTCTGGCGGCAAGACTTACCGGCTACAAGATCGACATCAAGGCCGACTAAGCCACTCCCTCAAGGGGATATTTATTATGGAAAAGAAAGTCAGAAAGATTCCCATGCGTCAGTGCATGGGCTGCAACGAGCACAAGCCCAAGATCGAGCTGCTGCGTGTGGTGCGCAGTCCCGAGGGGGAGATCTCGTTGGATTTTACCGGAAAGAAATCGGGTCGCGGCGCCTATCTCTGCCGCGATATCAAGTGTCTGCGTCGCGCTCGCAAGAGCCGTCGCATCGATAAGAATCTGGATTGCTCGATCCCCGAGGAGGTCTACGACCAGATGGAACAGGAGATGCTGTCCCATGGGGAATGAGCAACAAGGGCAGGAAAAGCTGCTTGCGGCGCTGGGGCTTTGCCGAAAGGCGGGAAAGCTGATCTGCGGGACCCCCTTGGTCTGCGACGCGCTGGGAAGCGGAAAAAAGCCCTATCTGGTGGTTTGTGCCTCGGATAATTCCGAGAACACCGCCAAGCGTCTGCGAGACCGTTGCGCCTTTTACGGCGTGCCCATGGTGCGGTCGCAGATCTGCGGCGAGGAGCTTTCCCGGGCATTGGGAAAGGGAAGCCGCGTGGCGGCGGTGGCCGTGACCGACGAGCATCTTTGCCGTCTGGTGCAGGGCGCCTTACCGTCCAATCAATAAAGCAAGTTACCTTCTCATTCCGCCGTCGGAGCCTTGACGCGGGAGGGAGGAAGCACGACCCGATCGTGTGATCAGAGTTCATGTGGGAGACTGCGGCTCTCACGGAAAATCAGGAGGAAATATGGCAGGTATCAATCAACAATTCAAAATTACAAAATTGGCAAAGGATCTGGGGCTCAAGAGCAAGGAGCTGGTGGAGGTCCTCAATCAGAACGGAATTGAGGCAAAGACCACCCAAAAGGCGTTGGAGCCCGTGGAGTTTGACATTTTGTTCGAGGCTTTGACAAAGGCCCATCAGATCACCAATATTGGTAACTATTTGGATGGGGTGACCTATATTCCCTCAAAAGTAAAGAAGGCGGCGCCCAAAAAGGAGGAAGCTCCCGCGGCGGCAGAGCCTGCCAAGACCGAGGCCCCCAAGGCAGAAGCTCCCAAGGCTCCCGCAAAGAAGGAGACCCCCAAGGCCGAAGCGCCCAAGGCAGAGGCTCCCAAGGCTCCCGCAAAGAAGGAGGCTCCCAAGGCAGAAGCTCCCAAGACCGAGGCTCCCAAGGCAGAAGCCCCCAAGACCGAGGCTCCCAAGAAGCCCGAAATCCGGACCGAGGAGAAGGCACCCGCAATTTCCCAGCCCTCCGTGGCGCAACCCAAGGCTCAGGCGCCCAAGGCAGAAGCTCCCAAGGCCCGTCAACCCTATACCGGCAATCCGTATCACCCGCAGCAGAACGGTGCCGCAGCGCGTCCCGCGCAGCCCGCAGGTGGCAACCGTGCCCCCTACGGCAACAATCATTCCTTCAATAACAACGGACAGGGACGTCCCTTTGGCGGCGCACAGCAAGGCGGTGCCCAGGGCACGGCTCCCCGTCAGCCCTATGGGGCAGGCCAGGGAGGCTCCTTTGGCCGCGGCGCGCAGGGCGGATTTGGCAAGCCTGCGGGAGGCTCCTTTGCTCCCGGAAACAAGGGCGGACAGCCGAACCGCGGCGGCGCTCCCCGCTTTGATAAGGACAAGGGCGATTACGTTCCCAACGTCCCCAGAGAAAAATTCAAGGTACAGCCCATCGTGCGCGGTGCCTCCACCAACGTCAACCCCGACGGCACCCTGAAGGGTCCCCGCGTGGTGGACACCCATACCTCTACGGTGGATCTCTCCAAGTACGACGAGCGTCTGGATACCTTCGTATCCGAGGATCAGAACCTGCGCGGCGGCACCCAGAAGCTGAAGAAGCAGCAGGGCGGCCAGAGCGGCTTTGGCGGCAAGCAGAACGCCAAGGGCAAGGGCGGTAAGAATCGCGGCAAGGCCGCACCCGCTCCCGTGGTGATCCACAAGCCCACGGCGGTAGAGCTTCCCGAGGAGATCGTGGTGGCCCAGCTGGCCTCCAAGCTCCACGTTACCTCCGGTGAGGTAGTGAAGAAGCTGATGCTCATGGGCATGATGGTAACGGTCAACCAGACGGTGGATTACGATACCGCCGCCCTGGTAGCCGACGAATTCGGCATCACCGCCAGCCCCGAGGTGGTTGTTAGTATCGAGGAGCGTCTGTTCGACGAGACCGAGGACACCGAGGAGCAGCTGGTTGAGCGTGCCCCCGTCGTTTGCGTTATGGGTCACGTTGACCACGGTAAGACCTCGATCCTGGACGCCATCCGTCACACCCACGTCACCGCAGGCGAGGCCGGCGGTATTACCCAGCACATCGGTGCGTACCGCGTTAAGGCGGGCGGCCGTGACCTGACCTTCCTGGATACTCCCGGCCACGCGGCCTTTACCGCCATGCGTGCCCGCGGTGCCATGGCCACCGACATTGCCATTCTGGTAGTTGCCGCTGACGACGGCGTCATGCCCCAGACGGTAGAGGCAATCAACCATGCCAAGGCCGCAGGCATTGATATTGTTGTAGCAATCAATAAGATGGATAAGCCCACCGCCAACCCCGACGCCATCAAGCAGGAGCTGACCAAGTACGGTCTGGTTCCCGAGGAATGGGGCGGCGACGTGATCTGCGTTCCCGTTTCGGCACTCACCGGAAAGGGCATCGACGACCTGCTGGAGAACGTCCTGCTGGTTGCCGACGTCAAGGAGCTCAAGGCCAACCCCAACCGCCGTGCCAAGGGTATCGTGATCGAGGCCAAGCTGGATCGCGGCCGCGGTCCCGTAGCTACGGTTCTGGTACAGAACGGTACGTTGCGCAGCGGTGACATCATCATCGCAGGCACCGCCGTTGGTCACGTGCGTTCCATGACCGACCACCTGGGTCGCTCCCTCAAGGAGGCGGCACCTTCGGTTCCCGTAGAGATCACGGGTCTTTCCGAGGTTCCCTCCGCGGGCGACGAGTTCCAGGCTGTTGCCGATGAAAGAATGGCAAGAACCCTTGCCGATCAAAGACGCGACAAGGCCAAGGAGGACGTCTTCAAGGCCAACGCAAGAGCCAACCTCAACGATCTGTTTGCCCAGATCTCGGACGGCGTAAAGGATCTGAATATCATTGTCAAGGCCGACGTAGACGGCTCGGTGGAGGCCGTAAAGGCATCTCTGCTCAAGCTCTCCAACGAGGAGGTCAAGGTTCGCGTGATCCACGCGGCCGCGGGCGGCATCACCGAGGGCGACGTTACCTTTGCCGCGGCGTCCAACGCCATCATCGTAGGCTTCAACGTCCGTCCCGATAAGAGCGCGCTGGATTCGGCCGAGCGTCAGAACGTAGACGTCCGCACCTACCGCGTCATTTACGAGTGTCTTGAGGAGATCGAGGCCGCCATGAAGGGTATGCTGGCTCCCAAGTTCCGTGAGAATCTTCTGGGTCACGCCGAGGTTCGGCAGACCATTCACGTGCCCAACGTGGGCACCATTGCCGGCTCCTACGTACAGGACGGCAAGATCACCCGTCAGTCCCAGATCCGCGTGGTCCGCGACGGTATTGTGATCTTTGAGGATAAGATCTCCTCCCTGAAGCGCTTCAAGGACGACGTCCGTGAGGTAGCCAGCGGCTACGAGTGCGGCGTGGGTCTGGAGAAGTTCAACGACATCAAGGTGGGCGATATCCTCGAGGCCTTTGTTATGGAGCAGGTACAGCCCGACTAATTCATTGCATTCAATCACTACAACCGAGAAAGGAGGACGATGCCAATGCATTACGAAAAATCCTGCGGCGCGCTGGTATTGCGTCGCAATGAGGAAGACGGAAAAATGTATATTCTGATGATCCGACACCGTATGGGCGGGCATCGCTCCTTTCCCAAGGGACACATGGAGCGGGGAGAGACCGAGCGCATGACCGCGGTACGGGAGGTCTTTGAGGAGACCGCCGTGCAGATCCGGATCCGTTCGGATTTTCGTGCCACGGTGCATTACCGTCCCCTGCCCGGCGTATCCAAGGAGGTAGTCTACTTCCTGACCCAGACCGACCAAAAGGAGATCAAGCCCCGCCAGGGGGAGATCGCCCAGGTGGAGTGGGTCCCGGTGGAGAACGCCGAGGCGTCCCTGAGCCACGAAAACGATAAGACCGTGTTCCGCGCCGCTATGAAAAAGCTGGAGGACCCCTCCGCGCGGATCTGACCCCCCGGTGCAGCCTTGAGAAGGAACCCTTTGCGCCCCCGTGCATATACTTACCATGGGATCCATTTTACATCGAAAGGAAGCATACCATGAAAATGATCGTATGGAAAGCGCCGGCGTTTCTCTCGCCTCTGCTGAGGCGGATGTTTGCGGGACGGTCCAAGCCCTCCCGCCGAGCAGGAAAATAACAGATGAAACTACTCCGACAATGGAGAAAAAGGAAAGGAAGTATAGATATGAGATACAAGATTCGTTTGGACACCATGGCAGACGTCAACCGTTTTGTTAGCATTGCCACCAAGTATCCCGGCAAGATCACCCTCACCGACGACGAGAACTACTCGGTCAGCGGAAAGTCCCTCCTGGGTGCCATGTACACCTTTGAGTGGGATCAAATCTACTGTGAGTCCGAGACCGAGATCTACCATCTGATCAAGGACTTCATCGTAGGAGATTCCCTCCCCGTAGAGGAATAAGAACAGAACCAACGTAAAAAGAAAAAAGCCCCCGACAGACGTCCATGCGTTGCGCACGGCACCCGTCGGGGGTGTTTTTTTGTTTAATGAAAATCATCAGCAGTGTCGGTGGTTATGACTTTATTCATGGCTTTGGGTATAGCGTTGGAGCAAGCGGGTAGCCAGGACGCCGAGGAGCAGGGCAAGGCTTCCCTGAATGGCGTTGAAGGGAAGATTCAATGCCGCCGCGGCATAGCCCAGATCGAGGATCAACGCCTCATAGAAGAAGTAGCCCAGGACCATCACCAGCTCTGCGCAGATGCCCGAGAGAAGCAGGGCGAGCAGAGAGGGAAGACGCAATCGACGAAAGAGCTTTTCCAGGGTCATGGCACAGAGGGCGAGAAGGGCCTTGATGACCAGGGTTCCGGGGGCATAGACCAGGTAGGGGCCCAGCAGATCGGCCAGGGCCGCGCCTAAGGCGGCAGAAGCCAGGCTCCAGGGGCCTCCCAGCGTCCAGACCGAGAGGAGAATGACCGCATCTCCCAAATTTACGTTTCCTACCACGGGGGTGGGAATGGCGATCATGGTGGCAACAAAGACCAGGGCGGTGCTCAGGGCGGCCAGCACCAGCCGTTTGATATGGGAATGGTTCAAGGGATCCTCTCCTTTCGAGGGGCGTTTCACGGCAACGCCAAAAAGAATATCCCTTATTATAATCCGATACGAGGCATTTGTCAAGAGGTTTTTTTAGAAAAAAGTGGAGGGTCACGCCTTTGGATTTCCCTTGGTGAACAGGCAGGCCAGGTATCCCAACACCAAAGCTCCGGCAATGCCTCCCGCGGCGGCCGAAAGTCCGCCCGTCAGGGCACCCAACAGGCCTTTTTCCTCCACGGCCTCCCGCACCCCCTTGGCGATCAGGAAGCCGAAGCCGGTCAAGGGCGTGGTGGCCCCTGCGCCGGCGAATTCAATGAGGGGCTGATAGACGCCCATGGCGCCCAGGACCACCCCGGCCACCACGTAAAGCACCAGGATCCGCGCGGGGGTCAGCTTGGTACGGTCGATGAGGATCTGAGCGATCACGCAAAATCCGCCGCCCACCAAAAAGGCGCGGAGATAGGGTAAGAGCAGTTCCATGGGAACCTCCTTAAAGGGAAGAATGGGGAGCCTCAAGCTCCAAAAGATGGGCCACGGCGGGAATGTTTTCTCCCTGCTTCAGGCTGTCGGGGCTCATCATGGCCCCGGTGGAAAGAAAGAGGATGCGCTTCAGCTCGCCTCGCTCCAGCTGTGGGAGCAGATGGGATGCCAGCACCACCGCCGAGCATCCGCAGCCCGAGCCGCCGCCGTGAACGTCCTGGCTCTTTCGGTGATAGATCAGCTGTCCGCAATCGGTATAGCGATCCCCCATGGGCAGTCCCTGCGCCAGCATCAGATCCGAGAGGATCGCCCCGCCCTCAAAGCCCAGATCTCCCGTCACAATGCGGTCGTAGTCCTCGGGACGGGTTTGGGTCGCGCGGAAGAAGCGCAAAAGGGTGTCCAGGGCCGCCGGGGCCATGGCGGCTCCCATGTTGTTGGCATCGTTGATGCCGGCCTCCATGGCTTTTCCAGGAAGTCCCCGCACCACCCGCACGCCGCGGGGAGCACCGTCCTTGCCGTCGGTCAGCAGAAAGGCTCCCGCCCCGGTGACCGTCCATTGGGCGGTGGGAGCCCGCTGGGCACCGTACTCAATGGGTGTGCGGTACTGTCGCTCCGCGGCGCAGTAGTGGGAGGAGGTGACGGTGGCGCATTTGGAAAAGGCCCCTCCCGTGATGGCGATGGATGCCAGAAGCAGCCCCTCGGCGCAGGTGGAGCAGGCTCCGTACAGGCCAAAATAGGGGATATCGAAGCTCAACAGTCCGTAGGCCGAGCCCACGCATTGATTGAGGAGATCCCCCGCAAAGAGGGCTTGGGGATCCTGATCGGTCCAATCCAGCTTGGCCAGAGCCAAATTGAGGGCTTGGCGTTGCATTTCGCTCTCGGCCCCTTCCCAGGTCTTGGCACCAAAGCGGTCGGTGGGGTCACGGAGGTCAAAGAGGTGCCCCAGGGGGCCTTCCTTTTCCTTTCGTCCCACGGCACTGGCCGCCGCCCGCAGGACTGCGTTGAGAGGAATGGGTGTTCGATGCATGACATGGCTCCTTTTTTGTTTTTTCTTTAGTATGCGCAAAGGAAGGGCGTTTATGAGGTCGCAATTTTTTGAAAAAAGGGGATTTTTGAGGAAGAATTTTGAGAGGGAAAAAAGAAAAAATTTTTTTCGTCAAAAAACCGAAAAAAGACATTGACAACCCTTTTTTTGTATGATATACTATTATTGGAATAGTGTCGGAGCCGATGGCTCCTTTTCCGATAGAATAGAAAAAAGGCGATTTTTGAGCCAAAAAGTCGCCCACGTGTGAAAAAAAGAAAGGACGAATACGAAAGACATGAAAAAGAGATTACTGGCACTTTTACTGGCGGGCTTACTGACCGCTTCGATGGCTTCCTGCATCTCGGGAAGCAGTGGAAATAACAGCACCGGCGGAGGAACCGAGCCCCCCCAAACCCCTCCCGCGCAGACCGCGGGCGTTACCCAGCCTCCCATTACCGTGACCTGGCAAGAGGTGGACGATTACGTTTTTGTTGCTGACGTGACCCTGAAGCTCCGCGTGGATATGACCACCGTGGCCGGTGCCGTGGACGTGGCCGGCGCAACCAAGCTGCATCGGGTCAAGACCAGCACCTCCTGGAGCGTTGTGGAATACAACGGCACCCAGTATTACGCCTCCAACGAGTCGATCACTACCGAGGATCTGACGGGTGAGAGCTTTACTACCTGTGCTCCTACCGTTATGTACGCCACCAGCGGCGTGAACATTCGTAAGTACGCCTCCTCCTCGGCCCCCGTTTCGGTAACCATCGGCAAGGGCCTGCAGATCAATGACGCCGTGACCGTGGTTGCCACCGGCGAAAAGTGGAGCAAGATCGAGTACGTCAACGAGGATAAAACGGTTAGCTACTACTTTGTATTCTCCCAGTACCTCTCGGCCACCAAGGTGGACGGCAGCGGCGTGGATTACTCCAAGTTCTTTACTTCCTGCACCGAGACCGTGATGTACGTTAACGTGGATTCGGTCTACCTGCGTCTGCATCCCATCAAGAGTGACAACAGCCCCGTGCGGGATACCCTCAAGCTCAACGACGCCGTGACCGTGATCGGTATCGGCACCGGTGAATACGAGGGCTGGAGCATGGTGAAATATCCCGACGACGTGAAGGAGGGCGACCCCCAGACCTATACCAACTGCTACATCTCCAATTCCTGCCTGACCGCAAGCCAGGGCGGACAGGAGCAGACGCTGGAAAGCGTTCTGGTGCTCTATCCCGCCTTCTCCAAGATGGAGGCCAAGACCCTGTACGTTCTTGCCAGCACGCCTCTGAACGCCCGTAAGACCCCCGTCTTTGAGGGCGACAACATTGGTGCCATCCTCAATCCCAAGGCAGAGGTTAAGGTGGTTGCCTCGGGTGTGGTAGACGGAAGCCTCTGCTACATCATCGAGCATGATTTTGGTAGCGGAAAATACCTCTTTGTAAAGGCGAAGTTCCTGACTCCCAACGCGTCCGGCGAGCCCGCGCCCCTGTCCCTGGCCGACCTGCTCAAGGAGTACACCGACTTTACCGCTTGCACCGCTCAGACCGTTTACGCAACGGGTAAGGTCAACTGCTACAGCGCTCCTGCCAGCAGCGATACCGTTCCCGCAACCCTGGCCGCAGGCGATCAGGTGACCCTGGTAGCAAAGGGAAGCGGAAGCTCCTCGATCTGGTGCATCATTCAGACCGCGGACGGCATTTGCTACTTTGCAGGTGCAGATTTCTTCTCCACCACCCAGCCCGCCGGCTGATCTCCAAACACAAATCCCCAAGCCTGTACGGATCCCCCTCCGTACAGGCTGTTTTGATTGTATTTCGAAAACCACCGGCAGTGCCGGTGGTACCAAAAAGCTTTCGCTTTGCCGAGGTTATTTATCCGAGCAAAGCGAGGAGTCAAGTAGCCTTCTCCTGCGGGAGAAGGGGGACTGCGGCGGGGTTCCCCGAAGCGAGCTTGCGAGCTTTGGGGGGTTCTCGCGTTAGCGGTGGATGAGGAGTTACTTTTCGTTATCGTTAAGGACACCTCATCCGTCACTTGTCGCTTGCGACATATGACGCCATTCCCCCACTGGGGAAGGCTTGGGTTAGATATGTGCCACATCTGTGGCGGTGGGGCAACTTCCGCAAGTGGCGAATTTTTCGACGAGCCTATATGGTTCAACGTGTGGAATGCCCCAAGGGGCTATCACAAGCCACCGGCATGGCCGGTGGTCATGATTCCCGTTCCCGCCCATTTCCAAAATGATCTGGAATCGCGCTTTTTGGGAAAAAGAAATTGAAAGAAAGTTTTAAAAAAGGTTGACTTTTTTCGTAAAATAGGGTACAATAAATATGTATACCCTTTTTTGAAAAACCCAAGGAGGAAGTGACCCGATGATCAGAAGCATGACCGGCTTTGGACGCTGCCGCGAGACGGTGGACGGTTTGGATATTACCGTGGAGATCCGCTCGGTAAACAGCCGTTTTTTGGATTGCTCTACCAAGATCAGCCGCTCCTACGGCTATCTGGAGGAGCGTGTAAAGCCCTATCTGCAAAGCCGCGGCATCTCCCGCGGTAAGGTGGACGTCTGGATCGGGGTGGAGCTTCTGGATTCGGGAAGCACCAACGTCATTTTGGACGACGGCTACCTCAAGGGCTATCTGGAGGCCCTCTACCGCCTGCGGGACGAATACGGTCTGCGGGATGACATCTCGGTGATGTCGGTGGCGCGCAACACCGCCCTCTTCCTGGTGCAAAAGCCCGAGGAGGACGTGGAAAAGGATTGGCAGCGGGTGCTGGTGGCACTTTCCAAGGCCACCGACGCCTTCCTTGCCGTCCGTGAGAAGGAAGGCTCGGCTCTGGTGGAGGACATTCGTCAAAAGCTGGAGCAGATCGAAGGGAACGTCACCAAGATCGAGGCGCTTTCCGCCGAGGACATTGCCCACTATCGGGAGCGGCTGGCCGAGCGGATCCGGGAGGCACTTGCCGACTGTCAGATCACCCCGGACGAGAATCGCCTGCTGACCGAGTGTGCCATTCACGCCGACAAGGTGGCGGTGGACGAGGAGACCGTGCGGCTCCGTACCCACATCACGGCACTGCGTCAGATCCTGGACTCCAACGAGCCCGTGGGACGCAAGCTGGATTTCTTGTTGCAGGAGATGAACCGGGAGATCAATACCACCGGCTCCAAGTGCAACGACGCGGCCATTGCCCATCTGGTGGTGGACGTAAAGTGTCAGCTGGAAAAGATCCGGGAGCAGATCCAGAATCTGGAGTGATCCCCTTGATATACAGAAAGGAAGCAAGACCATGAAATTTATTAACGTTGGATTTGGCAACATGGTTGCCGCCGACCGGGTGGTGGCCCTGGCCAATCCCGATTCGGCTCCCATCAAGCGCCTGATCCAGGATTCCAAGGATGACGGCAGAGCCATTGACGTGACCTGCGGTCGCCGCACCCGGGCGGTGATCATTACTGATTCCGAGCACGTGATCCTCTCGGCCATTCAGACCGAGACCATTGCCAACCGTCTGGATAACAGCGTAGAGCTGGACAGCGAGGAAGAGAACGATCCCGAAACCTGATACGATTGGAGAAAGAGGTGACCGAAATGGAAAAAGGCTTGTTGATTGTGGTTTCCGGTCCTGCCGGAAGCGGAAAAGGAACGGTAAACGCCATGCTGCTCGAGTCGGAGGAGTATGCGTTTTCGGTCTCGGCAACCACCCGTGATCCCCGCCCCGGTGAGGTGCACGGAAAGAACTATCTTTACATTACCCGGGAGGACTTTGAGGGTCGCATTGCCCGCGGTGAGATGCTGGAGCACACCGTTTACTGTGACAACTACTACGGCACTCCCCTCAAGGAGGCCATGGAGGTTCTGGAGTCGGGGCGCAACCTGATCCTGGAGATCGAGGTGGAGGGTGCCATGAACGTTAAGCGTCGGTATCCCGACGCCGTGCTCATTATGCTTCTGCCCCCGTCCTTTGCGGTGCAGGAGGCCCGTCTGCGCGGTCGCGCTACCGAGACCGAGGATTGCATCCTCAAGCGGTTGGAGCGCACCAAGAGCGAGGTGGCCCTGCTCAATCACTACGATTACGTGGTCTACAATCGGGACAACGGTGCCGGCATTTGTGCCGACGACATCCGCGCCATCGTGCGCGCCGAAAAATGCTCGGTCCGCCGCCATGCCAAGGCCTCCGAGGACTATTTTGTTTAATCATTATCTTACATATTTTACAAAGCGAGGAAACTACCATGTTATACCCTACCATCGAAGAGCTTACCAAAGGTCAGTACAACCGTTATGAGCTGGCGCTTGCCACCGCAAAGTGCGCGCGCCTGATCACCAACGAGTACGTTCGTCAGCACGACCTGGCCGAGAAATCCCTGACCGGTAACAAGGACACCGACAAGCCCCTGAACACCATGATCGATCGGGAGCTGCGGGACGAAAAGGCGGTGCACGTTGCCGTGAGCCGTTTGGCCGAGGGCCGTTTTGAGATCGACCCCAACGCCGGAGCCCGTGAGGCCGAGGCTGTGGAGGCTTCCGAGGAGGCTCCCGCAGAGGAGGCGCAGGCACCCGTGGAGGAAGCGGTTGCGGAGACCCCTGCCTCCGAGGAGTAAGGAGAGGTCACCTTGCCTGCACGTTATGCCGGCGTATGCCTGCTGGATAATCCCTTTCCCATCGACGGAATCTACGATTATCGGATCCCGGAGGAATTGGCGGAGGACGTGAAACGCGGTGTGTTTGTAACGGTTCCCTTTGGAACCGCCAACCACCGCCGTTTGGCTTTGGTTTGGGAGGTAAAGGAGGACTCTGCCTACGCGGAGCACAAGGCCATTGCCTCGGTATGCCCGGAGCAGATCTCCCTGGATGAGGAGATGCTGGGTCTTTGCGCGTTTATGAAGCTTCGTACCCTTTGCTCCACGGGCGATGCGGTACGGGCTATGGTTCCCGCGTCGGCCCTGTCCCGTCTGATCCCTTGCTATACCCTTTCCCCCGACCACATACTTACCCATTCCGACGAAGTTTCCTCGTCGGATTTGTTCGTATATGAATACGTCCGTGACCGTGGCGAGGCCGAGGAGGCCGTGTTGCGGGAGCGGTTTGGCGCGGGGGTGGAGAGCCGCCTGCGTCGCCTTTGCCGCCGTGGGTATCTGCTTCGGCAGGTGCGCCTGAAGGGGGCCTCCGAGGGAGCCACCCAACGCCTTTGGCAGTTAGCGATCTCTGCGGACGAGGCCGCGTCTCTTTTGACCGACGGTGCGAGGGGAACGCTTTCCTCGGCCAAGCAAAAGGCGGTGCTTCGGGTGTTGCTGTCTGCCGAGGAGCCTCTGACCACGGCCGAGCTTTGTGATAAGGCCGGGGTGACCGAGGCACCTTTGAAGACCCTGGCGTCCAAGGGGATCCTGGAAAGCGTTACCCGTCGCCTGGATCGCAATCCTTACGCCGCGCTTCCCTTTACGGGGCAGACCCCCATGACCTTGAACGGGGAGCAGGCGGCGGCGGTGGACACCCTGTCCTCGCTGGCTTTTTCGGGTCAACCCAAGGCGGCTTTGCTCCACGGGGTTACGGGAAGCGGAAAGACCTGCGTGATGACCGCCCTCATCGACCGTCTGCTGGAGAAGGGCAGGGGAGTGATCGTTCTGCTTCCCGAAATCGCCCTGACCCCTCAATCGGTGTCGATCTTTTGTGCCCGCTACGGAGAGCGGGTGTCGGTGATCCACTCGGCTCTGTCGGCGGGAGAGCGTTACGACGCCTTTCGCAGGATCCGGGAGGGACGCTCCGACGTGGTGATCGGAACCCGCTCCGCCGTGTTTGCCCCGGTGCAGAACCTGGGAGCCATCATCATTGACGAGGAGCAGGAGCACACCTATAAATCCGATCAAAATCCCAAATATCACGCCCGGGACATTGCCCGGTACCGTTGCAATCATCACAAGGCCCTCATGCTGCTGGCATCGGCCACCCCCTCCCTGGAGAGCTACCACAAGGCCAAAGAGGGGATCTACACCTTGGTGCGCCTGACCCATCGCTACGGCGGTGCCGAGCTGCCTCGGGTAGTGGTGGCGGATATGCGCGCTGAGGCGGGGAAGGGAAATCTTTCGCCGCTGGGCGAGGGACTGATGCGGGAGCTTTGCCGCGTGACGGCGGCGGGAGAGCAATCGGTGCTCTTTCTGAACCGTCGGGGATACAATCACTTTTTGAGCTGTCGAAGCTGTGGAGGGGCGGTGACCTGTCCGGGCTGCTCGGTGGCCATGACCTATCACACCCGCAGGGGAACCTACTCCCAGGGGGATATGGTCTGCCATTGGTGCGGTCGCAGAATGCCTCTGCCCAAAACCTGTCCCACCTGCGGCTCGGAGCACTTGGCCCGCATGGGCTTTGGCACCCAGCGGGTGGAGGAGGAGGTACAGACCCTTTTGCCCTCGGCAAAGCTGTTGCGTATGGATACCGACTCCACGTCCTCCAAATTCGCCTATGACGAAATGCTGGGACGCTTCCGTTCCCACGGCGCCGACGTGCTTCTTGGCACTCAGATGGTGACCAAGGGACACGATTTTCCCGACGTGACTCTGGTGGGAGTTCTTCTGGCCGACGCCTCGCTGTATCTGGACGATTATCGGGCAGGGGAACGCACCTTTGCCATGCTTACCCAGGTCATTGGACGGGCGGGACGGGGAAAGAAGAAGGGACTGGCGGTGATTCAGACCAACAATCCCGACCACGAGGTCCTTCGTCTGGCCTGCGCCCAGGATTACGAGAGCTTTTACGAGCGGGAGATCCGCCTGCGGCGGCTCCTGGTCTTTCCTCCCTTCTGCGATATTGCCCTGCTGACCCTGACCGGGGAGGACGAGGGTTATCTGCTCAAGGCCTCCACGCTGTTGGCCCAGAGCGTCAAGGAGCTGGCCGAGGGCGAATATCGCGGTGTGGAGCTGGTGACCTTTGGTCCCTTTGAGGCACCGGTGTATCGGGTGGATAACAAATACCGGATGCGCATGGTCATCAAGTGCCGCCTGCAAAAGAATACCTTTGGTATGTTTGCAAAGCTCCTGTGCGAGTTTTCCCAAAAGGTAGGCAAAAAGCTGCATTTAAGCATTGATTTTAATCCCTCCAATCTGTAAAGGAGCGGAGAACCCATAGAAAGGAATCAAACAACATGGCAAAACTGAAGATTGTAAAAATGGGGGACGACACCCTGCGCAAGGTCTGCCGTCCCGTAGACAAGATCACCCCCCGCATCCTCACCCTTCTGGATGACATGGTAGAAACCATGCGGGATGCCAACGGCTGCGGTCTGGCGGCACCCCAGGTGGGCATCCTTCGCCGCATCGCCGTGATCGAGGTGGAGGAGGGCGAGGTTATCGAGCTCATCAACCCCAAGATCATTGCCTTTGCGGGGGAACAGCAGGAGCAGGAGGGCTGTCTCTCCATTCCCGGCCGCTGGGGCATTACCAAGCGTCCCGCCCACGTGACCGTGCGGGCAACCAACCGCCACGGCGAGGAGTTTGAGGTGACGGGAAGCGAGCTTCTGGCCCGCGCCCTCTGCCACGAGCTCGACCACCTGGACGGCAAGCTCTTTGTGGATTGCATGATTGAGGAGTTGAAGGACTGATGCGCATCTTATTTATGGGCACCCCCGACTTTGCCCTCTTTTCCCTCAAGGCCCTCATCGAATCGGGGGAGAACGTGGTGGGCGTGGTGACCCAGACCGATAAGCCCAAGGGGCGCAAGGCCATTCTCACGCCGCCCCCCGTCAAGGTGTACGCCACCGAGCTGGGGATCCCGGTCTACCAGCCCAAGACTCTGCGGAGCGAGGAATTTGCCGCGCTGCTTGCCGAGATCGATCCCGAAATGATCGTGGTCACTGCCTTTGGCAAGATCCTGCCCCAAAACGTGCTGGACTATCCCAAGTACGGATGTGTGAACGTGCACGGCTCTCTGTTGCCCGAGTACCGCGGCGCGGCACCCATGCAACGGGCGGTTATGGACGGCAAGGCCGAGACCGGAATCACCACCATCTATATGGATGCCGGCATTGACACCGGCGATATGCTCCTGACGGGAAAGATCACCGTGGAGGAGAACGACAATTTTGAAACCGTGCACGATAAGCTGGGCGAATGCAGTGCAAAGGTTCTGCGCGACACCCTGCAGGCCATTCGGGAAGGAAGCATCGTCCGCGTCCAGCAGGAGGATGCCAAGGCCACCTACGCGGCAAAGATCGAGAACGCCGATTGTGAGATCGACTTTTCCGCCTCCGCGTGGGAGGTGCACAACCGCATCCGAGGCCTCTCTCCCATTCCCCTGGCCTTTACCCGCACCCCCGACGGAAAGATGCTCAAGGTCATCGCCTCCCGGGTGGTCGACCGCCAAGGGGAGAACGCCACCCCGGGACAGGTGCTTTCCTTGTCGGACGGCGAGATCACCGTGGCTTGCGGCAAGGGTTCTTTGGCTCTGCTCGAGGTGCTCCCCGAAGGGAAGAAACGCATGAACGCCGCCGATTTTATCAACGGCCGCCGCATTGCTGTGGGGGATGTGCTTTCTCTGCAACAGGGATAAGACAGGGCTCCCACAACGAATTTTGAATTTTTCCGGAAAGGAGTGTTTTTATGGAGAACGTCAGAGCCGTGGCGCTTTCGGTATTGAATAAATGCATCCATGCCGACGGGTATTCGAACATCGCTTTGGATACCGCCATCAAGCGGGGCGGATTTTCCGATGCCGATCGGGGTCTTTTGACCGTGCTGGTCTACGGAACCATCGAAAAACAGCTCACTCTGGATCATTGGATCTCCCATCTGTCCTCCCGTCCCCTGACGGAGATCGATGGGGATACGCTTTTGCTGTTGCGTATGGGACTTTATCAGCTGGCGTATCTGGACAAGGTTCCCGATCACGCCGCCGTCAACGAAACGGTGGCCCTTTGTCCCCGGCGTACCCGGGGCTTTGTCAACGCCCTGCTGCGCGCGTTTCTGCGGCAGGGAAAGAGGGTGCCCGCCCCCGACCCCGTAGCTGACCCGGTGGGGTATCTTTCGGTCACCTATTCCTTTGGCCGACCCTTGTGTCAACGCTTTTTGGAGGTCTTTGGCATGGAGCGTACCCGGTCCATGCTGGCCGCCTTTTGTCGTCCCGTGCCGGTCACTCTGCGGGTCAACACCTTAAAGACCTCACGGGAGCGGCTTCTGGAGGCTCTGCGCGCGGCGGGAGCTGTGGCCGAGCCCACCCCCGAGAGTCCCTGGGGCATCTTTGTGAAGGGACTTCCGGTCACCGCCCTGCCCGGCTTTGACGAGGGTGAATTCTTCGTGCAGGACGAGGCCTCCCAGCTGGCGGTCTCGGCCCTGGACGCCCATCCCGGGATGCGGGTGCTGGATTGCTGTGCCTGCCCCGGCTCCAAGTCCTTTGGGATTGCCATGGAGATGGAGGGGAAGGGAAGTCTGCTTTCCTGCGACCTGCACGCCAACAAGCTGTCCCTGGTACGCACGGGGGCAGAGCGACTGGGCATTGGAATTCTGGACACCCTGGAGCGGGACGCCCGCGCCCCCAGCCCTGCATGGGAGGCGTCCTTTGACCGTGTTCTTTGCGACGTCCCCTGCTCGGGATTTGGCGTGTTTGCCAAAAAGCCCGAGATCAAATATAAGGATCCGGCCATGAGCGCGGGACTTCCCGCCATTCAGGCCGCCATCCTGAAAAACGCTTGTCGCTTTGTCAAAGCAGGAGGCAAGCTGGTCTATTCCACCTGCACCCTTCTTCCCGAGGAGAACGAGGGGAACGTGGAGGCCTTTTTGCGGGAGCACGGGGAATTCTCCCTGCTGCAAATGCGCACCCTCTACCCCGATACCGACGGCACCGACGGATTTTTCTTTGCCGTGCTGCAAAAAAATTCCTGCGGAGGCCCCGCGCTCGGGGAGGAATAATGAAACCCACAACAACGCATAATGAGAAAGGAGAAATCGGCAATATGGAAACGCGGATCCAACGATTGGAAGAAGGTGCCACCGACCCCCGTCGGGAGCTGCTTTCGTTGCTGCCCGGGGAGCTGGAAGAATGGATGCTCTCGGTGGGCGAGCCCAAGTATCGGGCAAAGCAACTGTTTCCGCAGCTGCATCGCGGCGTTGCCCCGGAGGAGATGACCAATCTGGGGAAGCGACTGCAGCAAAAGCTGCAGGATGCCTTTTGGTATCATCTGCCCGTGGTGGAGCGAAAGCTGGTATCTTCCTTGGATGGAACGGTCAAATATTTGTTTGGCCTGCGGGACGGAAACTGTGTGGAGAGCGTGGTGATGAAATATCGCCACGGCAACACCATTTGTATTTCCTCCCAGGTTGGCTGTCGTATGGGATGCAAGTTTTGCGCCTCTACCATCGGCGGCCGCGTGCGGGATCTGACCCCGGGAGAGCTTTTGGGGCAGGTTCTGGCGGCGCAAAAGGATTGCGGCGAGCGGATCTCCAACATCGTAATGATGGGCATCGGAGAGCCGCTGGATAACTACGACAACGTGATCCGGTTTTTGCATCTGGTCAACTGTGAGGAGGGAATTTGTATTGGCTACCGCCACATTTCCCTTTCCACCTGCGGCCTGGTGGAGGGCATTGAGCGGTTGATGCGGGAGGAGCTTCCCATCACCCTTTCGATCTCCCTTCACGCCCCCGACGATGAAACGCGCTCGGCCATTATGCCCATCAATCGCCGCTACGGCGTAGATGCGCTTCTGGACGTCTGCCGTCGCTATTACGGGGCTACCGGACGGCGAATCTCCTTTGAGTACACCCTGATCGCGGGGAAGAACGATTCCCCTGCCAGCGCGCAGAAGCTGGCGCAGGTGCTCAACGGCAAGCTTCGCTCCCGGCAGGATACCATGCCCATCCACGTCAATCTGATCCCGGTCAACGAGGTGACCGAGGCAGGCTTCCGCAAGTCCTCCAAGGAGGCGGTGCTGGCCTTTGCTCGGGTTTTGGAAAGCCGCGGCATTCGCGCCACGGTACGCCGTACCCTGGGATCGGATATCAACGCCTCCTGCGGTCAGCTGCGCAGGGAGACCCTGTCGTCGGAAGAGTCCTGACGGCAGGGCAGGCGTTGCCCTTTGGGAGGTTTTTTACATAGAACCCAAAGGGGGAGCTTTATGAAAGACAATCCAACGCGCCGATCCGCGCGGAGGCGAAGATGGGCGTTGGGCCTTGCCCTGTTACTGCCGATCTGCGCCGCGTGGTTGGTGTTTGATTCGTTATTCGCGCCCTTTTCCAAGGGCGGGACCTCGGTGGAGGTGCCCGATTACAAGGGGCAGGCGTATGCCTCCCTCACCCCCGCGCCCTGGCTGGAGGTCACGGTGGAGTACCGCTACGACGCCTCGGCCGAGGCGGGACGGGTGATCTCCCAATCGCCCCCCGGCGGCGCGCGGCGCAAGCTGAGTGAGGCGCGACCTACCTGTCCCCTGACCCTGGTGGTCAGCCTGGGAGAGGAACGCCTGACCCTGCCCGACGTGGTGGGTATGGATGCCCGCGAGGCTACTGCCAAGCTACGAGGCTTAGGCTTTGCGGTGGAGGAGACCCGTTCCTTTTCCCCTTATCCCGAGGGGAGGGTGCTGGGTATGGAGCCGCGGGAGGCGGGTGACTACCCCGTAGGCACCCGCGTGCTGCTATCGGTGAGTGCCGGGACCCCCAACAAGACCGTGGAGGTGCCCAACCTGGTGGGACTTTCCCGCAGCGACGCCCTGGTCAAGCTCTGGTTGGCAGAGCTGAGTGTGGCGGAGGTGACGGAGGAGCCCTCGCTCCTGCCCGTGGGCAGCGTGATCCGCCAGAGCCACGTGGCAGGAACCCTGGTCAGCGCAGGCACCCCTGTGACCCTGGTGGTCAGTGGCGGAGAGATCGAATAAGAAGTATGCATGGGATCCCATGCAAAACCCTACAAGGAAAACGGAAGGAAGATCTATGACGTATTACGGATATGGACGAGTGATCAAAGGTGTTGGCGGCCTGTTTACGGTACGCCTGCTCACGGCGGATAGTGCCCTGCTTCCCCCCGAGGCGGCAGCGTCCCGGGAGGAGAATCCCCTGGACGGTTGCACCGTGTTTGCCCGGGGAAGGGGACATCTGCGCGCCAAGGGCTCTCTTTTGGTGGGAGACCTGGTGCGGGTGGGCTACGATGACACCGCCTTTTCCCGCACCGCCCAAGGAGAGCTGATCCTTTCCGAGGACGGAGGCGGCATTGCCATTGAGGAGATCCTGCCCCGCTCCTGCGGGCTGATCCGTCCCCCCATGGCCAACCTCAATTATCTGTTCGTCACCCTGGCCGCCGCCTCTCCCGCACCCATTCCCGAGACGGTGGACAAGCTGATCTCCATTGCCGAGTTCAATCACATCGAGCCGGTGATCGTGATCACCAAGAGCGACCTGGCACCCGACGCCGCCGCTTCCCTGGCCGATTGCTATCGCACCGCGGGCTTTTGCGTGTTTTGTCAGGGGCTGGATCGGGAGACCGACGCCCTCAAGGCCTACATCCTGGGACTTCCCAACGGTAGCATCGCCGCCTTTTCGGGAGCCTCCGGCGTGGGAAAATCCACTTTGCTCAATCGGCTCTTTCCCTCCCTGGGATTGGAGACGGGAGAGATCAGCCGTCGCATCGAGCGGGGAAAGAACACCACTCGTTGCGTAGAGCTCTATCCTCTGTCGAACCATCCCGACGGTGCCCTTTTGGCCGACACGCCCGGCTTTACCATGCTGGATTTTGAGCGCTTTGACTTTTTTGATAAGGAGGATCTGCCCACTACCTTCCGTGAGTTCCTCCCCTACATCGGCCAATGCCGGTACACCAAATGCTCCCATACCAAGGAGCAGGGCTGTGCGGTCCTGGAGGCCATGAGCGAGGGGAAGATCCCTCCCTCCCGCCATCAGAGCTTCCTCTCCCTGTACGAGGTTCTGAAAAAGAAGACCAAGTGGTAAAAACCATCCCTCCCCCTTGGTGGGATACTCCGTTAAGAGTATCCCGCCAAGGGGGAGTTTTTTTAAACAGGTGCCCGGGGGCGGCCGTGGACGGTCGCGCAGGCTTTTTCTGTAAGAAATGGGCAAAAAGTATTGCAATCAGCGGGGTTTTCTGCTATAATAAAATGGATTATAATTTTGTATGAGGTATTGAACATGAGCGAAAAGCTTTCTACCAGCCCCTACAAGGGCACAAGAGATTTTTATCCCCGGGAGATGCAACTCCGCAACTGGTTTTTTGGAGTGATCCGGGAGGTTTTGGAGAACTCTGCCTTCGACGAGTACAACGGTCCCATGCTGGAGTCGTTGGATATCTACGCCGCCAAGAGCGGTGAGGAGCTTGCCTGCGAGCAGACCTACAACTTCTTTGACCGCGGCGAGCGTCATCTGGCCATCCGTCCCGAAATGACCCCCACCGTGGCCCGTATGGTTGCGGCAAAAATGGGAGAGCTGAACTTCCCTCTGCGCTGGTTCTCGATCCCCAATATGTACCGCTACGAGCGGCCCCAGAGAGGACGCCTGCGCGAGTTCTGGCAGATCAACGTGGACATCTTTGGATGTGATACCTACGAAGCCGATCTGGAGTGCATTATCAGCGCCATCAACATCTTGCGCGCCTACGGCGCCGACGAATCCATGTTTACGGTGCACATCAACAACCGCCGTTTCTTCAACGACGTCATCTCTGCCATTGCCGGCACCGACGCCGAGGGAAGCCGCAAGGTCTCCAAGGTCATCGACCGCAAGAACAAGATCCCCCGCAACGCCTACGAGAACGAGCTCATCGAGCTGGGACTCTCGGAGGAGCAGATCGAGCGCATCGACGCGCTCTACACCATGGGTGTGGAGGAGGCCACCGATATTTGTCCCGATTCCCAGGGGGCACAGGAGCTTCGTCAGCTCTTTGAGATGCTGAAGAAGACGGGTCTTGACCGCTACTGCATCTTTGATTTTGGTATCATTCGCGGTCTGGACTACTACACCGGCACCGTGTTTGAGGTCTTTGACAACGCGCCCGAGAACAACCGCGCCATGTTTGGCGGTGGCCGCTACGACAATCTGGTGGGACTCTACGTGAAGAACGCCAAGATCTCCGGCGTAGGCTACGGCATGGGCGACGTGACCCTGGAGAACTTCCTCTTTACCCACAACCTGGTGCCCGAAAAGCTGGGCAGCGGTGTTAAGGTACTGGTGACCCGCTTCAACGACGTCCCCTATGAGAACTACATTCAGCTGGCGGAGAGCCTCCGCGCGGCGGGGATCACCTCCTCGGTCTACCTCGGCAGTAAGAAATTTGGCAAGCAGATCGATTTTGCCGTCAAGGAGGACTACACCCACGTCATCACCATGGGCGGCGACGAGCTGGCTCGCGGCGTGGTGAGACTGAAGGATCTGAACACCCGTGAGGAGCAGGAGCTTTCGGTGGACGCGGTTATTGACGCGTTGAAGGCATGATGCGGCAATTTTCCTTTCTCTCTTCGGATCAACGGACCCACCTGGCCGCCTATCGGCTGGATCCTGTGGGAACGCCCCGGGCCATGGTGCAGATCTCCCACGGTATGTGCGAGTACTTTGGCCGTTACGAGGGCTTTGCCGAATATTTGGCGGAGCATGGTTTTTTGGTCTTCGGTCACGACCATCTGGGGCATGGCAACAGCGCGGAGAAGGAATCCGACCTGGGCTTTACCCGTTCGGGAGGCGGAGCCGAGGCCCTGGTGGAGGATGTTTTTTTTCTCTCCCAAAGAATGAAAAAAGAGAATCCCGAGCTGCCTCTTCTCCTGTTCGGGCACAGCATGGGCTCCTTCATTGCCCGTGAGGTGTTGGTGCGGCGCGGGGAATTCTATCACGCCGCCGTCATCTGCGGCACCGGTGGGCCCGATACCCCTGCCGCCGCAGGCAAGCTGCTGGCGTCGCTGATCATGAAGCTCAAGGGCGAGCGGCACCGCTCGAATCTGCTCAAAGGCATTGCCTTTGCGGGCTACAACAAGCGTTTTGAAAAGCCTTGCGACCCCAACGCCTGGCTGACCCGAGACCCCCATGTGGTGGAGCGCTACAACGCCGATCCCTTTTGTACCTACGTCTTTACCACCCGCGCCTATCACGATCTCTTTACCCTGGTGGATTGGGTATCGAAAAAGGAGCACGCCCGAATGCTTCCCAAGACATTGCCACTTTTGGTGGTCAGCGGCGAGGAGGATCCGGTGGGGGCGTGGGGAAACGGCGTGAGAAAGGTCTATGAGCGTCTGCGGGACGCGGAAATGACCGACGTTACGCTGAAGCTCTACCCCGAAATGCGCCACGAGATCCTGAACGAAATCGAAAAAGAACAAGTATGGAGTGATCTTTTGCAATGGATGGAACAGAAACTCGCATCATCGACCTGAAAAACACCACGGGACGCATCCTGGGGGTGGATTTTGGAGATACGCGCACCGGCGTTGCCGTGTCGGACATCAGCCGCTTTTTGGCCACCGGCATTGGTTACGTTTCCCCCGGGGGCATTGAAAAGACGGCCGATAAGATCGCCGAGATCGCGCGGGAGCAAAACGCCTCGGCCATTGTGGTGGGACTTCCCAAAAATATGGACGGCACCGAGGGCTTTCGCGCCGAGCGGTGTCGGGAGTTTGCCGAGCTGCTCCGTCAAAGGCTGGAGGGCAGGGTTCCCGTGGCCATGATCGACGAGCGGCTGACCACTATGAGCGCGTCGCGTTACCTCAACGAGACCAACACGCGAGGCTCCAAGCGTAAGGGTGTGATCGACACCCTCTCGGCGCAGATCATTCTGCAAAACGCCCTGGACCGTTTGAAGAATTGAGCGGGGACGGGAATATCCCGTAAAAAATCATAGAAACGGAGAAAAAGACATGATTGGAGTATCGTTGCCCTACGAATGGCTGGCGAGCGGTCAGGGACTGCTTGGCAACGTGGATTCGGTGCTCACCGCCCTGAAGCGTCGGGGCGTGGAGAGCGTTGAGCTCCGTACGGTCTTTTTGCGCCACGATCCCGCAGAGGTCCTGCGGGTGGCCGAGATGCTCTGGGACCGAGGCTTTCAAATCTCGGTGCACGTCAAGGCCCATTCCGAGCAGGAGGCGGTGCGCGAGGTGTTTGAGCCCCTTTCCCGGGTGCTGAGCCATCTGCGCCAGGAACGCCTGGTGGTGGTGCTCCACCCCGTACGGGGGGACAACGTGGCCATGCTCCACGCCCTGGCCGACCATCGGGATGCCCACGGCTATCCCGTGACCATTGCCCTGGAGAACAACCGCCTGATGCCCGACAAGACCGAGGGCGATTGTGCCGCGCTGGTCTTTGACGCGGTGCATACCGCCAATCGGGAGAACGTGGGCATCTGCTTTGACATGGGGCATTACTGTTATTATCGAAAACAAAATGTTCCCCAAAAGCCCTTCCGGCTCCCTGCAAAGGAGTTCTGGCAACGGGTGGTACATACGCACATTCACGCCCTGGACGGCATGAAGACCCACTTTCCTCTGGGTGCGTACGAGCTGCCTCTGGAGGAGATCTTCTCCTCGCTTTCCCGTGACTATTTTGGGGTATATAACATAGAACTGGATTTTCCAAGATTCAAGGAGCTTTCTACCGATCTTCCCGGCGCGCTGTACGCCTCGGTGGACTTTCTTTCGGGGGCGTTGCCCATGTATCCGACGCTCTACGATCGCATCCGACGGGAGTTTGATTCCGCCATGGAACGCACCTTGGCTATGATGGAGCATACCGAGGGGACGCAGTTTTCGCTCCTTGGGTCCTCCTCCTATTTCTTTCAGACCACGGGCTACCGCTGGATCGTGGATCCCTCCTTCCGCCACGCCTATCATCTTTGCAAAACGCCCCATCGGTTGGCGGAGCTGCTGAAGGATACCGATCTCATCCTCATTACGCACGGACACGAGGATCACTTTGAGGAGAAAACGGTGCGGCAGCTGGCAACCACCCGAGCCCGCTGGATCCTTCCCGCTTTTTTGGAGGAACAGGCACTGGCCTGGGGGATTGAGGCATCCAGAATGACCTTGGTTCACGAGGGCGACGTTGTGCAGGCAGGGCCGCTGACGGTTCGCGTCTTTCCGGGACGGCATTTTCGCCCCGGGACCTCCAAGGGCGTACCCACCTACGGCTATTATATCACCGCCGAGGGAGAGCCCTCCCTGGTGTTTCCCTCGGACGTCCGTGATTATTCCCTCGAGGGGCTGCCCGCCCTGCCCCCCGCCGACTACTGCTTTGCCCACGTTTGGCTGGGGGATAAGAACGCCTGTGCCGCGGATTACGGCACGCTCCCCCGGGAGTTTGCCGACTTTATGCTGGCCTTTTCCAGAAAGCATCTGCTCTTTGGTCATCTTTATGAGAGCGCGCGCAGGGACACAGAGATGTGGAAGGAGGAGCACGCGCGGCGTTTGGCCGAGGCCGTCCGCGAGCGCAGTCCCTCCACCGTGACCTATATTCCCACCTGGGGCGAGGTCCTGGATCTGACCTGTGAAGGCTCTTTTCCACCGGAATTCCGGTGATTTGCATCCCATTTTTGAAAGGACACGAACAATGTCAACACATTTTCCGCCGCCTCGCGTGGCCGCCATACACGATCTATCCTGTCTGGGGCGTTGCGCGCTGACGGTGATTCTTCCCACCCTATCGGTCATGGGCTATCAGGTGATCCCCCTGCCCACGGCCCTGCTCTCCACCCACACGGGTGGCTTTACCGATCTGCATTTTCACGATCTTACCCCCGATATGGAGGAGATCGCCGCCCATTTCTCCCGCCTGGGAACCTCCTTCCGCGCCATTTATTCCGGCTTTTTGGGGAGTGTGGAGCAGATCGAGGTGGTCTCCCGCTTTGTGGATCGCTTTGGGGATCGCCCCGATGAATCCGGCGCGTCGCCCTTAGTTTTGATCGACCCGGTGATGGGAGACGAGGGAGAGCTTTATTCTACCTATACGCCCGACCTGATGCGGGGAATGCGTGTGCTGGCCCACAAGGCCGATCTGCTCACCCCCAACCTCACCGAGGCCTGCTTCCTGACCGATACGCCCTATCGGGATACGGCGGCACTTTCCCGGGAGGAGGCCGAGCTCTACGTGCAGGGGTTGATGGACCGCCTGGAGGACTTTGGCGCTCCCCGCACCGTGATCACCGGGATCCATTTGTCCGACGGGAGCCTTGCCAACCTGGGACGGGAGACCGACGGATGCCGCTTTTGGGTGAGCCGTCCCCGGCAGGAGCGTTCCTACCCCGGCACGGGGGATATCTTTGCGTCGGTGCTGCTGGGCGAGCTGCTGCGCACCGGAGAGTTCCGGGGGGCTTGCGAGGCGGCGGCCGAGTTCGTCGCTCACGTCATTCAGGCGTCGGCGCAGGTGGAGCGACCCGTCCGCGAGGGCGTTTCCCTGGAGAGTCATTTGCATCTGCTTTGTCATAGCTGAAAACGAATTTAGAAAGGACGTTCCTATGTCTACCCGAAGAAATATTCGCATTGCCGGATCCATCGTCAAGACCCTGTTTGGTCTGCTGGTGTTCTCGGTTTGTGCCCTGGTGCTCTGGAGAGTCTTTTTCTCCACCAAGCTCCCCGACAGTATGGAGGGGATCCACGTCAACCAACCCCTGGCCGAGGCCTATGACACCTACGGAGAGGCACTGGAGTTTCAGTATCAAAACCAGTTCTCCATGACCTATTCCGAAACCAACGCCGGCTATTTTGGCATTGCCGAGTACGTTATCATTCCCAAGGCCAACCAGGTGCAGGTGATCCTGCGCTACAACAACAGTACCCTCAAGCACCTCCAGGCCGATTATCAGCTTCCTTCCTTGCCTGAAAAGGGAGGGGACTACTTTGATTTCACTCTGCGGCAGATCACCGATCTTACCCCCACCAACACCGGGGATAATTCCGATCCCGCCGCCCTGGAGATCCTGCGGCATACGCCCTCCCACGTCTCCATGGATACCACAGCGCTTTATACCTACTACCGTCTGGTATTTGACGGTGTAGAAATCGACGAGAGCGCGGTGTGCAGTATCCTTTTGGATATTTACTACGTGGAGGATCGGAACTACGAGCAGCCCGCGTACGGCGCGCTGTTGATCTACGACGACCTGGCTTCCTGGATTCCTTATCGCCTCAGTGCTGCGGACAAGCAGGCCCTGCAGGCGGCAAAATAAATTTTACAAAGGAGAACGACCATGAATCTTCCTTATTCTCACGAAAGCATCCGTTTGACGGGACGTTGGGACACGAGCGATCCTCGCGTTGCCACCGCTACCGCCACCGGTTCCTATATTGAATTTGCCTTTGAAGGGCGCATGGCTCTGGCTCGCTTTGACGTGCTGACCAACGCCACCCCCCGCCTGCACCTGTGGATCTCCCTGGACGGCGGTGACATGATTGAAACCCCCGTGGATTCCTACCTGCGCGTGATTGCCAAGGAGGAGGGAAAGCACCTCTGCCGCATCATCTACAAGGGCGGCACCGAGCAGGAGCGCCGTTGGTACGCGCCGCTGACGGGGAAGGTTTCCTTCCTGGGCGTGCAGACCGAAACGCCGATCCCGATCCCCGCGGACACCCGAAAGACCATTGAGTTTGTAGGGGATTCCATTACCGAGGGCGTGCTCATCGACGTGGACTACTTTGCCGAGGGCGACCCGATCTCTCCCAACGATCAGCTCAACCGTTGCTATCAGGATGACGTTTGCGCCACCTACGCTTGGCAGACCGCCGCGGCGTTGAATCTGCGTCCCATCTTTATGGGCTACGGTGCTGTGGGAGCTACCAAGTCGGGGTGCGGAAAGGTTCCTTCGGCTCCCGAGGCCTACCCCTATAACTTTGACGGCTCGCCCATCACCCGGGAGAAGCCCGATTATATTCTCATCAACCACGGAGCCAACGACAAGAGCAAGCCCGTGGAGCTGTATCTTGAAAAATACGCCGTGCTTCTGGACGTGATCCGCGGCATGAATCCCGACGCCACCATCATTTCTTTGTCGGCCTTCTGCGGTGCGCACCATGAGGAGCTTGGAAAGATGATTGAGGAATACAACCAAAAGAATGGATGCCAAGTGCATTTTATTGATTCCAACGGTTGGATTCCCGTGTCTCCTCTGCACCCCCTGCGGGACGGTCATACCACCGTTGCCAAGAATTTGATCCCGATTTTGAAGGAAATCGTCGGGTAAAGCACAACACCCAGAAAAAGTTTTGATAAAACTTTTTCAAAACTTTTTCGTGCGCCGGCGGCGAAACGCCGAGGATGTTTCGCCCGTTGCGACGGGCGAGGAGGGCTGCGCGCCCTCCACTGCGCGAGCTTTTGAAAAAGCTCGACCAAAACTTTCAAATTGCCATTTACACGTGAACAACAAGAGGAACCCACCATGAAAATTTCCATCGGCAGCTATAACATCTATCATGGAGAAAACAAATTCACCCAGCTTGAAACGGGAGAGCATATCATCGACCTGAAGGAGACCGCCAAGACTATCAAAACTCTCGGCGTCGACCTCTGCGGCCTGAACGAGGTGCGCAACCAATGGGGTGGCGAAGGGCTTTGTAACCAAGCCGAGGCCATTGCCAAGGAGTTGGGATGGCACTACTACTTTGCCAAGGCCATCAACATCCCCGGGGGCGAGTACGGGAACGCCCTGGCTTCCCGGTATCCCATCCGCGCGGCGCATCTGGTTCCCATCGAGACCCTTCCCGAGGAGCGCGATCCCGACGTGCATTACGAGAACCGCGTACTGCTGGTTGCCGAGGTGGAGGTGGAGGGCAAGCTCTTGACGGTTATGGTCTGTCATTTTGGCCTGCGTCCTCCGGAAAAGAAAAAAGCGGTTGCCGCCGTTACGGGGGAGATGGCAAAGATCACAACGCCCGCGGTGTTTATGGGGGATCTGAACATCACCCCCGATTCCGAGCACTACGGGGCACTCGCGGCAGCCATGAATGACACGCTCCCCGATCCCAACGGAGCGCATTTTACCTTCTCGCACCAAGATCCCAAATGCAAGATCGATTACATCTTTACCAACGGTTTGTGCAAGCCCCTGGATGCAAGAGTTCACGCCGTGGGGATTTCGGATCACAGGCCGATTACGGCAGAGATTGAATTTTAAGGAACAGATATGAAAGCATTTATTTACACAGGTGGCACCATTCACAAAAAGAATATTTCCGAGCGCCCCGAGGGGGACGATCTGATCATTGCCGCCGACGGAGGCTATCACAATGCCAAAGCCATGGGCGTGATGCCCCGGATCCTGTTGGGAGACTTTGATTCTCTGGATCGGACCGAGCCTCTTCCCGAGGGCATCGAGCTGTTGCAGGTTCCTGCCGAAAAGGACGATACCGACACCCAACTGGCGGTTAAGCTGGCGCTGGAGAAGGGTGCCAAGTCGATCACAATCATCGGAGGACTGGACGGTCGGTTGGATCACACCCTTTCCAATCTGGCGATTTTGGAGGAGCTCTCTGCCAAGCATATTTCCGTGGTGATCACCAACGGGCAAAACCGCGCGCGCTTTCTCCGTGACAATGGCGTGATTCTGATACGGGACGGTTTTCGGTACTTTTCCATTCTTGCCGCCGATCCCGTGGTCAAGGGCGTAACGGTGGAGGGATGCAAATATCCCCTCAAAAAAGCCAAGCTTTCCCGCACCAACCAGTATGCCGTTTCCAATGAGATCGTTGGAAATTGCGCCCTCATCGAGATCAAAAAGGGCGGGGCTTGGGTTGTGGAGAGTAATGATAAATAACGATTTTTACCTTACAAACGGCGTGCCCACATTGTTTGTAATACTTTGTAACAACTAAAACTCTATTTTGGTCTCTTTCGTGTCATCCTGAGCGGAGAAAAACATCCGGGGGATGTTTTTCGAAGTCGAACCCGACCATAGGGAGGGCGGCATTGCGTAGCAATGACGGGATCTCGTAACGACTCTTGCTATCCCTTTTCTTATGAGGATGTAAGTTTATGGTGGAAAGCTATTGGAATCCCTTCGTAGATCCCGCTTCGACGCATGCGTCTCGCGCTTTTGCTCCATTCGGCTCTGCCTGCCATTGCGCAAAAGTTCGACTTCGGGCGGCGTTACACGCCTTCCTCCGCTCAGGATGACACGATAAATCAAATTCAATCAATCTTTCAGATTTTCATCATAATGGAGGAAACACCAATGAGAGAAAAAATACTTTTCAATGACAACTGGAATTTTCACAGGGGTGACATCAAGCAGGAATATCCCCGTCTCAAGGCCATGGCCTACCGAAGTGCCAAGACCGAGCGGTATTTGATGGGGCCCGCTTGCCAGAATTATATGATCCCCGGTGTGAGTGTGCTCAAGGGCGCAAAGGCGGAATTCAAATCCGAGCATTGGGAAAAGGTCGAGCTTCCCCACGATTATATGGCAGGGGATGAGCCCGACGAGCGTTACAATCAAGCGCTGGGCTTTTGCAAATACGAAAACGCCTGGTATATCAAACGCTTCAAGCTGGAGGAGGCCGATCGCAACAAGCGCGTGACCCTGCTCTTTGACGGTGTTGCCACCCACGCCACGGTCATGCTCAACGGCTGTCTCCTCAAGCACAACTTCTGCGGCTACACCCCCTTTGAGGTGGATCTTACCGATATGGCCAACTACGGCGAGACCGACAACGTTCTCTCGGTCTACGTCAACACCGACGAGCACGAGGGCTGGTGGTACGAGGGCGCGGGCATCTACCGCAACGTATGGCTCATCAAGACCGAAAAGGTCTCCATCGACCTCTGGGGCGTTTTTGCAAACCCTCAAAAGGGCGAGGGCAACGCATGGACGGTGGCTACCGAGGCCACCCTGCGCAACGATACCCAAACGAGAAAGAGTGTTCGCATTCTTGGCGAGATTCTGGACGCCGAGGGCAACGTCATCGCCACGAGCGAAGCGGCGGGCATGATCGATCTGCGGGATCAGCGTGTGCTCAAATACAGCTTTGATGTGGCCGCTCCCCGTCTCTGGTCTCCCGACGATCCCTATCAGTATCAAATGCGCACCACCCTCTACGCGGGCAAGAAGGAAGTGGATCAGACGGTTGTGAAATTCGGCTTCCGCACCATCCGCGCCGACAAGGACGAGGGACTCTTTATCAACGAGAAGAAATACATCATCAAGGGCGTTTGCTGTCACGAGAACTGTGGGCTGACCGGCAAATACGTGCCCGATAACATTCAACGCTACCGCGTGCAGCTTCTCAAGGAGATGGGTGCCAACGGTTACCGCACCAGCCACTATCCCCAATCCGAGGCCATGATGGACGCTCTGGACGAGAACGGCTTCATCGTGATGAACGAGACCCGTTGGTTCGAATCGACCGACGAGGGCAAGCAGCAGTTGGAAACCTTGGTTCGCCGTGACCGCAACCGCCCGGGTGTGATCTTCTGGTCCCTTGGAAATGAGGAGCCCCACCATTGCACCGAGCAGGGCGTGCGTATTCTTCGTTCCTTGGTTCCCTTCGTGCGCAAGCTGGATCCCTCGGGCCGCCTGATCATGACGGCAATTACCCATCCCAAGGCCATCTGCTTTGACGAGGTGGACGTGGTGGGAACCAACTACCTCTGGAAATACATTGACGAAATTCACGACAAGGCATCTCACAAGCCCTTTGTATCCTCCGAATGTGCCGCAACCGGAACCACACGGGGCTGGTATTTTGACGACGATGAAAACCGCGGATTTATCAAGAGCTATGATCACGATATCAACGCCACTTTCCTCAGCCGTGAGAACACCTGGAAAGCGATCATGAACCGCCCTTGGTTCATGGGTGGCTACCAATGGACCGGCTTTGAGTATCGCGGCGAGGCGGTTTGGCCGCGCCTTTGCTCCCAGAGCGGTGCCATCGATCTGTATCTGCAAAAGAAGGATGCCTTCTATCAGAACCAATCCCATTGGTTGGAAACTCCCATGATCCACGTTATTCCCCATTGGAATTTCATTGGCAGAGAAGGGGAGGAGATTGACGTTTGGGCATACACCAATCAGGGTGCCGCCGAGCTCTTCCTCAACGGAAACAGTTTGGGAAGACGCGAGATCGAGAAGTGGGGCCACGCCGCGTGGAAGGTTCCCTTTGCGGCAGGAGAGCTGAAAGTGGTTGCCTATGATGCGAACGGAACGGTTGTTGCCACCGACGTCAAAAAGACCACGGGCGCACCCGTGGCGTTGAAGCTTCGTTTGGACAATCCCGGATTGCAAAAGGGCGATCTTGCCGTGGTCACCTGCTACGCGGTGGATGCCGACGGGAACGAGGTTCCCGATGCGTCGCCTCTGGTGCACTTCATGTCCGGCGGCGCGGCAAAGATCTACTCCACGGGCAGCAGTGTCTGCGATCACAAGACCATCTTCTCTCCCGACCGCAAGATGCACATGGGAAGGATCACGGTGGGTGTGAAGATCAAGGACGCGGGCCTTTGCAAGGTTTACGCCGAGGCCGAGGGCCTTGTGACCGCAAGCCTGGCCTTTGCGGTGGAGGAATAAGTCTCTACTTCCATCACTCTATTCCAAGAGCCCCCACAAATCCGCGGATTTGTGGGGGCATTGTAAACGTATCCCAATGTCGTTACGGGTCATCCAAAACGCGGTGCCGATTGCGGCGCGGTTGCGTTGCGTGTTTTTCACGTTTCGGGAGTTTTTTTCTCATTTTTTACGCCAATATTGACAAGTGGCTTGGGGTATTCTATAATAGTGAACAGAACCAAGCCAAAGGAGTGTTTGTATGAAACCCTATCAACTCATTATCAGTGATCTGGACCGCACCCTGTTGAACGATGCCATGGAGGTCTCCCCCGAAAATAAGGCGGCCATTGCCGAAATCGTAGGACGCGGGATCGACTTTGTTCCCTCTACGGGACGGACCTTTGTGGAGATTCCCGCGGAGGTGCGGGAGCTTCCCGGTGTGCGCTATCTCATCTATTCGGACGGTGCCGTCATCTACGATAAACAAACCAACCAACATCATTGCACCGGGCTTTCCTCCCACCAGGTTGATGCGGTCTGGCGCATCCTGGAGGACTATGCGGTTTGCGCTACGGTGCGGCACGAGGGAAACTCCTATCTCGACGTTGCCAAGGCCGGGGATTTTGATGATTATCGCATCAACGAGTATTTTTCCGCGCTGATCCATGCCACCGCCACAAAGGTCTCCCACCTGGAGACCTTTAGCCGAGCCCTGGAGAACGTAGAGCTTTTCTGCGTCTTCTTTCACTCTGCCGAGGAGCAGGAGCAGGCGCGCCTGCGGTTGCAGTCCCTTCCCGGAGTGCACATCGCTTCTTCGGATCCTGCCAATCTGGAGATCTATTCGGATCAGGCGGGCAAGGGAAAGGCTCTGCATCGCATCTGCCATATGCTCTCGGTAACTCCCGAGGCCACGGTGGCCATGGGGGATAGCCCCAACGACGTCTCCATGCTAAAGGAAGCCGGGCTTTCCTTGGCGGTGTCCAATGCTTGCGATGCGCTGAAGGACGTGGCGCACCGGGTCATCTGCTCCAACGAGGAGCACGTTGCCAAATATCTTCTGGAAAACATTCTTGTGGAAGACGAATAAAAAGATCCCCCAAAGCGGAAAGCGTGAGATTCTTATTGGAGAAATTACAAAACGGTTTCTTCTTACAAGAAAGCTCCCCTAACGCACGGTAGGGGCGAACTGTGTTCGCCCGCGGGAGACCACAGGTCTCCCCTACGGATAAACAAGAACTGCTCGGCAGTAAACAAATAGTAAGCCCCGACAGATTTTTTAGATCTGTCGGGGTTGTTTATTCCATTCGATAAACCGGAACCGGCATATCAGTGAAGATTGCCCAATTGCACAAGACCGATAATAAGTAGCACAATTCCGAGAATCAGCAAAGGAAACTGCACTTTATTGGGCAGCTTATGAATGAAACGATTAACCACAATTAGCGCACTGTTCAGCAGGACACCTATAATCAAACACCAATTCATCGTGTATTCCTCCTATTTGTTCTACAAAAGATTTTTAACTTTTTTTCTCTTGCCTTATCAAGAATCCCACCGAGATATAGGATGTTTAGCCCCAAAGCCGCCATTGCAATGCCCAGCGAAAAGCCTTGCAAAAAGTCATTTAGATTCTCATTAGGCTCAATTGGGAGAAAGTTAAAAATACCTGTATGTGAAAGGCAAAAAATAACTAAGAAAATAAAAGTGCCTACGGAAAAATTCAGCATTTTCGATTTCAGTTTTCGTTTCTCGGCATCCGCATATTCCGCCACCTTCAAAAGGGTTTCTTTTGTTTCACTATTCATATTCTCGCTTTTCCTTTTTCCATCAATGATTTCCCGAATGTCTATGTTGTAGAAGTCTGCAAGTTCAATAAGCATATCCAAGTCGGGCATATTGTTACCTGTTTCCCACCTCGATACCGTTCGGGAAGATACAGAAAAATGTTCAGCCAGTTGTTCTTGGGTCAACCCCTTTTCCTTGCGCAGGTGCTTCAGAAATTCACCTGTTCTTTGTTGATTCATTGAGAACCCCTCCTTTCGTGCCAATTATATCACCGTGGTAACTAAAATACCACGACATAAAGCGAGAAACGCCGTGGTATTGTGGTAGACATAGTGTGTCCTGCATATTCTGTTCGCAAAATTTTTATTTATTGTTTTGCTTTATCGCCGGTTTTGCTTTTGTATTACAAAGGTATAGGGTAACGTCCATATCCCTAAACTTGCAAAGCAATATCACTCGCCGCAGGCGAATAGAACTGGCGTGATACTCTTAATAGAGTATCACGCCAAGCTTTGGGGAATTTTTCTTATTTCTTGAACTGCTCCAGGTACTGTGCGCTCTTACCCAGGGCAAAGACGGGGTTTTGATCCCAGTTGGAGTCCTGCTCCACCACGTAGTGCTTTACACCGGTCTCCTCGGCGGCTTGAATGATGGGAGCCCAGGAGAGGTTACCAAAGCCAACCTCGGTCAGACGGTAGGTTTCGTCCTTGGGGCTCAGGGTCATGTCCTTGAGGTGGAGAATGTCAATTCTTCCGGCCAGCTTTTTGATCCAATCCACGGGATCGCCGCCGGCGGCCGATACCCAGCAGGTATCCAGAACAAAGGATACGTAGTCGGGATCCAAGCCCTCCACCAAAATATCCATCATGGTCTTGTAGCCGTCGATGCGGCAGAACTCAAAGCGATGGTTGTGGTAGGTCATCTTAAAGCCCTCGGAGGCGTAGATCTTTGCCGCCTCGTTGGTCTTTTGAACAAAGTTCTTAAGGCCTTCCAGATCAACTCTGGCGTCCTTGGGCATACTGCCAAAGCCCACGTTGGTGGTGCCCAGAATGCGGTGGTACTCCATGGTACCCTTGGGGTCGGCCAGGATCTTCTTGTTGGCGTAGTGGTTACCAATAATGGTAAAGCCGTTCTTTTTCGCCAGCTCAGCCATGACCTCGGGGGGCAGGTATTCCCCGGCACTGTGGATCTCGGAGTAGCCGTAGGCGGCTAATTTTTGAAGGCAGAGATCGGCAAACTCGCGGTCGGTAAAGAGATCGCGGATCGAATAAAGTTGAAAACCAAGCTTTTGAAACATTGCAAGTCCTCCGAATGTTTTTTTATTATTGTAACATCAAATCCTTGGAATTGCAATGGGTTTTTCAAAAAAACGGAAAAAACTTTTCGTTTATTGTGTGCTCGCTCCTACGCGCCCGCTGCCGGAGGGGTATTCCATGCGGAGGATGTTTTCCACCGCGTCTCGCAGCAACGCCCGAGCGGTTTGCGCGCCGTGGATATCCCCACTTTCCACGCAGGCGGAGAGGATGGAGAGCTGCTCTCCTACCCGGTCCACCATCAAAAAGTTGACCGTGATCTCCAAACGGTCCCGTTGGGCTTTCCAGTACTCCGTCATTTCCCGCACCTCCTCGGCAAGGGCGGCGTCTCCCGGCGCGGAGAGAGCGTCCAGGCGTCGGAACATTTCACTTCCTACCTTATTTATATATAGGTGGTTTCCGATCACTCCAACGAGTAGCAGGGCGAGGAGAAGAAGGGTGACCGCCATGGATTTCATCTTGTTATTTCTCCTTTGGAATACAGTAAAGCGCTCCCGTTTCGTCGGCCATCACGCAGAACAGGGAGCGAACCGAAAGCTTTCGTCGCTTCAGCTCCTCCACCAGCCAGGCTTTGGTTTTGCGGATCAGCCGAAGCCCCGAGCGGCTGTACATTCCGTTGCAGTATACCACGTGCATCAAATGATCCTGGGGAGCCTCCAGCCCCAGCTGCTGCGGGGTCAGGGGCGTGAATTGCGCCTTGGGGAGCACGGTCACGTTTCCGTTCTTCTCCAAAATGGCGCAATCCACCTGGGCCAGCTCGGTCAGTCCCTGCTGGCGGATCTCTCCCATCAGCTCTTCAATGGAGATGCGGAGCTCCTGCAGGGCACGCTGATCCAGCTTTCCGTCCCGAATGATCACCGTGGGGGCTGCCGAGACCAAGGGACGGAGGGAGGGGAACCGCACCAGGATCCAGGAGGAAAGCACCTCCAGCACCAACAGGATCACCATGGGGAGAACGGCGTGGATCACCGGAATCTCTCGGTTGGTAATGGGGAGGCAGGCGATCTCGGAGATCAGCAGGGTGGTGACCAGATCGGTGACCTCCAGCTCGCCGATCTGTCGTTTCCCCATCAGGCGCATGATGGCGATCAGACAAACGTAGATCAACAGGGTTCGTATCAGAATGGTTAGCATAGCATTCTCCCGCGGTTTTGAACATAGTATCTCATTTTGGCCCTGAATTTATGCGGTTTTTTACCAGTTTGAACAATTTTCAAATTTTTTCTATTTTTTTGAAAAAAACACTTGACAAACCAAAGAGAAAGTGATATAATATTCAGGCTGTCCGCAAGAAGGACGGTTACCGCGAAAGCGAATGAAAAAACCTGAAAAAAGTTGAAAAAACTTTTCAAAAAGGGCTTGACAAACGCGTTAGAAAGTGGTATAATATTCGAGCTGCCGCAAAAGCGGTGGCGGAAATG
>JAFTNJ010000053.1 GCA_017451915.1 Clostridia bacterium | reverse complement strand
TGCTCATGCTCATGCTCATGCTCGTGCTCATGCTCATGCTCATGATCGTGGTGCTCATGATGATGCTCATGATCGTGATCGTGGTGACAGCAGCAATGGGGATCGTCGCACTCCTCGCCATGGTGGTGATGGTGCTCATGCTCGTGCTCATGCTCGTGCTCATGCTCATGCTCATGATCGTGGTGCTCATGATGATGCTCATGATCGTGATCGTGGTGACAGCAGCAATGGGGATCGTCGCACTCTTCACCGTGGTGATGATGGTGGTGATGGTGCTCGGCCTCCTCGGCAAGCCGCTTCAGCTCGGCCTCGATGGTATCCTGCCGCTCCATGGCCAAGCGCAGTTGCGCTCCGTCCAACTGATCCCAGGGAGTGGTAACGATGGTGGCCGTGGGATTGTGCTCCCGCAACAGCGCCACGGTCTCGGCGATCTTGGCGTCGGTGGCACTCTGGGTGTGGGAAAGAACGATGCAACCGGCATTCTCGATCTGATCATTGAAGAACTCACCAAAGTTCTTCATATACATCTTGCATTTCTTTACGTCGGCCACCGTAGTGAAGCCGTTGAGAATTACATCCTCGGAGGGAATTCCCTGCACTGCCTTGATGATGTCGGAAAGCTTACCAACGCCCGAGGGCTCGATCAGGATACGGTCGGGATGGTATTGCTCCAGCACCTGCACCAGGGCCTTGCCAAAGTCCCCTACCAGGGAACAGCAAATGCAACCGCTGTTCATTTCGGTCACCTGAATGCCTGCGTCCTGCAAAAAGCCACCGTCAATGCCGATCTCACCAAATTCGTTTTCGATCAGCACCAGCTGCTCGCCTGCGTAGGCTTCCTTTAAAAGCTTTTTGATCAGCGTAGTCTTGCCCGCGCCCAAAAAGCCGGAAAAAATATCAATTTTCGTCATAATATTCACCTTCTGTAAAAAATATCACCTTATATTATACCTCGTTCTTCGAAAAAAGTCAATGTTTCTCTCCAATTTTTTGCTGAATGTATAAAAATTTAAAAAAGGGTGCCGCGTTGCGGCACCCTGAAAATCAGCCAAGGGGAATGGTTTGAATTCCGTGATATGCAAAGTAATCGTTAACGCTGTTCTCATACAGCCAGTTATTTGCGGCCAGCGTCCGATAATAGGTATTATTATACTCAATGCCGTCCTGCTCCACCTTGGGCCAACGAACCCCGTGGTTCAGGGGCCAGATGGCAGAGGAATTTCCGTCGGTTCCAATGCCGTAGCGGAAGAACAGCTCCAAGCCGTTCCAGCTATGGTGGGTAGACTGAACGTAGTCACTATCCAGGCGGGTGCCGTTCTGACGGCAGGCAATGAGCTGACCGGGCTCCTCCAGGTCTCCCGCAATCAGGAAGCTCTTTCCGCCAAGGGTGATCCGCACCGTGGTAGAGGAATTGTTATAATCCTTCAACGGGTTGGGATAGAAATCGTCGTGGGTATAAAGAACCTCGATCTCGGCATCTCCGATCTTGAAAACGCGACCGGTTCTGGGAACGATGCACTCATATTTGCTCAGCATGGACATGGTACGGGGGAACACCTTATCGTAGTAGGGCTTGTTCACGTCGGACTCGGGAGCCGTGAGGGCATAATCCATGGACGGGAAGCTATACATAAAACGCTGGATCGTCACGTCGTTACCGTACATTTGCTCAAACTTCCAGGCAACGTTTACATGGTCGCTGTGATGGTGGGTCAGGAACCATGCGGCAATCACGATCTCACCGTTATTGGAGTTCTCCTTGAGCCAATTGTAAAGACGCGTTACGTCGGAGGCGTTGGTATCAGCATCCCGCCACTCACCGCCGTCCACCATAATAAAGCGGCCGTCGGAAAGCTTGAAGGCAAAGCACATACCGCTGTGGGTCATAAAATCAATACCGTCCTCGCTCTCGCCGCCAATGTTCAACAGCGTGAAAGACGGGGTCTCCGATCCTGTGGTAGCCCCCTCGGCCTCCAGTGCCGCCAAAGCCTTCTTTTCGGCAATCGTGGTTGCGCTGATACGGACGCTCTGGGTTCCCTCCAGGAAATACATATAAACGTCATACAAGCCGTTGCTGTAGGTGCGGAAGGTATTGGTGTAGGTCTTGCCTTCTACGTAGTAATCGTCGGACTTGGTCCACTCATAGGTGGTCTCGCGGGAATCGGTCTGGGTGTAACCCAGGGAGGACAGACGTGCGGCGTAGGACTCCATCGTCTGGAGAGTGGCGTTCTCCCAGGTCAGCGTATAGGAGCCGTTGACGTTTGCGGTGTACTGCCCTGCCCCGCTCTCAAAGGGAAGCACGGGAACATCATAGGACACGCGAACCGTCAGGGTCTCCGCAGGGAAATACAGATGCTTGGAGGTTTTGAAGGAGCTGATTCCCACCAGCATGGCATAAAGATCGTCCACGGCCTTTTGCATGGCCTCCAATCCAACGGCATAAACGCGGACGCCGTCCTGGGAGCCGCGAATGGCGTAGGTATTGTAATCAAAGCCGTCGCTGGCCTCCAGCTTGATCAGCTCCAGCTTTTTGCTGCCGCCCACCAGCTTATCCACGCTGTTGCGGGTGTGGTTGGCCAGCTTCATCTGGAACATGGAAGCGATCTCGGAAAAGGCCTCGTCCTCGGTCTGCACCACAAAATCAATATCGGAAACACCGTCACGGATCAGGTAGACAAAGGAATCAAACACCTTGGTTTGTCCGTCGATGATCCCAAAGGGATTGGTACGATCGCAGAAGGCTTGGGCAGGCAGATCCTCAAAGGCCATTTGCACCAACGCAGGACAGCTGGCCGCAAGGTAGAGCTTATTGCCCTCCACGCGCGAGCCGTAGCCACAATCTCCCAGTTGCTGGGTCAGAGTCGTGGTGGGTGCCCGGTTCACGCTGCCAAGGAGGATCTCACAAACCTCCTCTGCGGCGGGGATACCGTTGTCCTCCACCACCGTTACCGTATAGCCAAGGTTCGACAAATACTGCTCCAGCGTGGTTGCCAAGGATGTGATCCGCTCATGTGGATCGGCCTCCGTTGTGATCTGAATATGGGTAACGGGATCTTTCTCCACCACCTCGGGAGGCTGTTCCGTATTTCCACATCCAACCAATGCGGTTCCCAAAAGACCAAGTGCCAAAAGAAACGTAACGATCTTTTTCATTTTTTCACCTCATTTTTAAGTGGGCTTGCGCCCCGATTCCTATATATTATATCATTTTTTTTACACCTGTGTCAAGAATCCCTTGCGATTTTCTCACTTATCCACAAAAGCCGTCCTCCATTTTATACAAAATGCTTCCACAAACAGAAAAAATAGTGTACTCCACCCTAAAAAAGAACGCTGTCTGTGACAGCGTTCTTTTTTGTATCCTACTGTTATTCTTTTTACAGAGCGGTCTGGGTATCGTTGGGATCGCCGTTACGGGCAAGCTCGTATTCCTCGGACCAATCCAGGTCACGGTACTCCTCGCCACGGGGATCGTTCTTGATCCAATCGGTTAAGAGATCCAGCATCTCCTCGGTCCAGGTAGCGCGGTCGATCTGAGCGGTGGTAAACTTGCCCTGACCAATCATCTCAAAGCCAAAATCGTCCTTGACGTGGGTCTTTGCAGCACCCTCTACCACCTCCTGCACCAGATGTGCGGGAATGAAGAGCACGCCGCCACCGGCACCGAACACAATGTCACCGGGAAGAACGGTGGCCTTACCGATGCGGGTGATGCTGTTGAAGTCCTTCATGATAAACTCGCGGATGGGCGTGGGATCGATACCGCGGTAGTAAACCTGTACGCCCTCGTGGGTTACCATTTGCTCCACGTCACGAATACCGCCCCAGATGACGGCACCGCCGGTCTTGGTACGGGTCTTGATGGCCTTGGTCAGGTTACCTCCAAGGAAGGTGCCCTTGAAGATCTTATCGTACATATCGGCAACCACAACGTCACCTTCTACCAGGGAGTCGATGACCCACTGGTTGTAATTGCCCTTTCTCCCCTCTGCCGCGCCAGTGGCAAAAGCAACCTCGTGCAGGTCGGGACGGGTGGGAACGAAGGAACAGGTCACGGCACGTCCGATCAGCTTGCGGCCGTCGTTGTGCAGGGTCTTGAGATCGCCCTCAAACTGGCTGATGTACCCCTTAACGAAGATGGGCTTCCAAAGTTCCTCCAGGGTCATCTTGCGCATAGCCTCCAGGTACTTGTCCGGCACACGGGGACGGCCATCGGGGAAACGCTCGCCCTTCCATTCGGGAGTCAATGCGATAATTTCTTCTCTGCTGTTGAATTTCATGTCTTTTCTCCTTTTATTCGGTAATCGTAATCAAATAAGTACAGTTTGCCGTCAGATTCAGGCAAATCGGCTCGTCACCCTTTTGCACGGCTACGGACTTCAAATTGCCTTCCTCACGAAGCTTTGCGATCAAAGCCTTGTCGGGCTCCTCCACGCCTGTTTTTTCATACAAACGGTAGGGATTGGTGGTATTTTTATCGATACAGTACAGAGTAACCGTTTTGCCGCGCACATCCTCCGCAAAGCAAACCGTCTCCTGCTTTGCGGGAAGATCCTCCTCAAAATACTCGGAGGAATAGGAAAGCAAAACGGCGTAGTCTCCTTTTGCATTTTTGGTGGGGACTACAAAAATATTTTTGTCATCGATCTCGGCCCCCATCAGATCCTCACCCAGCTTGGATGCCAGAATAAAGGCATTATAGATCGGCTTTTTGATGAAATTGAGGGTAAAGAAATTGCGGAAGCCCGAAAAATCGGTCACCATCTCGTGCTGCCCCGAAAGACAGAGCAACATTTTAGAAGGAACACGCTTGTTATGCAGGAAGGTGTGAATCACCTTGGCATAATACGCCGCGTAGACCTCGGTCTCACGGAAGATCAAGGCCGGGCTTTCCTCCATGTTGTGAAATCCGTGGCTCGACGCGCCCCATTCGTCATACACCAGCTCCACGTCCCCAAAGCCCTTTTCCTCAATGATGTCCATATATTCCTTTTCACGGGCAAGGTGATTGGCAACGCACAAACGCCCGGTTCCGTCGTTGAGCTTGGTGGGAGAGGTTCCGTAATTGTGCAGGGCGAGGTAATCCAGCTTGAGGTTCTTTTCCTTTACGTAGTCCAGGAACGTAGGCAAAAAGGCGTAACGGTGCGCCAAGGTGGGGCCACCGATGCAAATACGATCGGAAACACGGCGAACACCGTGCTCAAAGGCTTCGTACATCTTGCAATATTCCACGGCGCGCTCCACCGAGGCTTCCCTGGGAAGCTCCGCCATAAAGAAGGACGCGATATCCGGCTCGTTGAAGCATTGACAATGCCAAGAGGACACGCGCTCAATGCCGTAACGCTCCACAATGTGCTTTGTGTATTCGTAGCAAATCTCCTCCCAAAGAGCGGGATCCGAGGGGGGCGAGGTGTTCCAAAGCTTGCCCTTGTAACGGGTCTTGCCCTTGGAAACCGAGGTCTTTGCATGGGTGTTTCTGGCAATGCAATCGGGCATACCGCCGTAGGCAAGGATCAGATCGTAGCCCTTTTCCACAAGGTAATCCAAGCGGAGATCGTTGACACGGAAATCATAGAGCAGCTTTCCGTCCTCATCCCGGTAGACGATGTCCTCAAACATGGTGTAAATTCGGACCGTTTGGATCGCACCATCCTCGGACATACGGTCAAGGATCCGCTTTCCCCAAGCGTCCTCAACGGCATCGGTGGGATGGAACAGACAGTGATTCCAAAAATTTTGTTGCTTGCGAATCCGATTTTCGGTGATGCGAATCATAATCAAAATCCTCTCTTACGCTATAATATACAACTCTATTATACAGAAAGAAAGGCTGATATGCAATCTCAAAAAGCAACAAAAATATGCGGTTTCTTTACATTTTGGTTCAGAGACGCAACCCGCCGTCCATAACCAGATCGCTTCCCGTGATATATGCTCCCGCATCCGAGCAAAGGAGCAGAACCGCTCCCACGCAATCCTCGGGCTGTCCGAAGCGACCCATGGGGATCGAGTTCTCCACGGCCTTTCGTTTTTCATCGTCCTCGTAGATCGCCGCGTTTCTCGGCGTGGCGATGGCACCGGGGGCGATGTTGTTGACCGTAACACCGTAAGAAGCTACCTGCTTTGCGATGTTCTTCACAAGGCTCATGACGGCGCATTTGGTGGCCGCGTACATGGGAAGCTCGGGATGGTTACGGTACTGGTTAACGCTACCCACGGTGACGATGCGTCCCCAGCCCTGCTCCTTCATGGCGGGAGCATAGTCCTGGATCAACAGCAGCGTGCTCTTGAGGTTGACCGTGACCTGCATGTCAAAGGTCTCCTCACTGATATGATCCCAAGGCTCTTTATATTGCACCGAGGCGTTGAGGATCAGCGCGTCCACGTCCCCCGTTTTTTGACGGAGAGAACGGATCTCCTCGATCTTGGATAGATCCGCCGTAACCGCCTTCCACGCGCCGATCTCTTCCCTGACGCTTTCGGCTTTTTTCATGCTGGAGGATCCGTGAACGATCACATCATAGCCCTCCTTCACAAACGCCGTTGCCAGGGCTTTACCGATTCCTTGGGTAGAGCCGGTAATCAATATTTTCTTTTTCATTGGATCACGACCATTCTCTATCGTTTGCCCATTCGTTGTCCCATGCGGTGGTAGGCTCCCACTGGCCGGGATACTTCTTGTGCAGATGCTCGCGGATCAGATCCTCGTTCAGCGCCTCAATACCGAGACCGGGGGTGTCGGGAACCTTGGCAAAGCCGTTTACGATGAGAGGATTGTCAATGCCAAAGGCAAGATCGTTCCACTTGGGGCAATCGGTGGAGTGATACTCCACGGCCAGCACGTTCTGAATGGCTGCCGCCGCGTGGATTGCCGCCATCATACCAATGGGCGACTCAGCCATATGGATGGCCATGGCAACGCCGTACTTATCGCAAAGGTTTGCCACCTTTTTGATCTCTCCGAAGCCGCCGACGGTCAGCATATCGGGATGAACCACCTGAACCGCGCCTGCCTGCATCAGAGGCTCAAAGTTCTCGGCAAGGTAGATATCCTCGCCCGTGCACACGGGAACGGTGGTGTGCTCGGCCAGCTTTTTGAAATGGTTGGTGTACTGCCAGGGAGAAATATCCTCCATCCAGGCAATGTTGTACTTCTCCAGACGCTTTGCGAAGCGGATGCAGTCCTCCACGGCAACGTGGCCGAAGTGGTCGATGGCAAGGGGAACCTCGTAACCGATCACGTCACGCACTTCCTTAACGTAATTCTCCAGATAATCCATGCCCTTTTCGGTCACGTGGATGCCGGTTGCATAGTGAGGAATGGTAAAGACCTCGTAGTTCTTGCCCAGCATCATGTCGCGGTCGATGGAGCCCTTTTGGTGGTTGATGGCCTTCATGGAGTACTTCTTAATGTCCTCCAGCATCCCCGAGGGAGCGTTGAGGCAACCGGGCTCGTCCAGCATCAGCTCGATGCCAAGATCCATTTTGAGGAAGGTGTAGCCCATCTCCATGCGCTTTTTCAGGGCGTGACCCATATCGGTACCCGTGTGCTTACCGTCCACGTCGGTGTCGCAGTAGATGCGGATCTTATCCCGGTACTTGCCGCCGAGGAGCTGATATACGGGAACGCCGTAAGCCTTACCAACGATATCCCACAGGGCGATCTCAATACCCGAAACACCGCCGCCCTGACGGCTGTGACCGCCAAACTGCTTGATGCGGCGGAAAAGCTTTTCCACGTTGAGAGGATTTTCACCCACAAGACGAGACTTGAGCATGAGGGCGTAGGTGGCACTGGAAGCGTCTCTCACCTCGCCGTAGCCTACGATGCCCTGGTTGGTGTAAACCTTGATCAGGATGCAATGCTTGGGAATGCCGTCAATGTTGCAAACACGAATGTCGGTGATCTTGAGCTCCGAGGGAGCGGAGCAACGGTTGACGGATTCGGGGGTGTAGTTTTTCATCTCTTTTTCTCCTTTTTCTTTTTTATACGATCAGATTTTGTTGAATTTCTTCGTTCTTGTGCAAACCAAAGGTCAGCGTCTTTCCGTTCACGTCGGCACTGTAATTGCCGTAGAAGCCACGGAAGGAAACACAGCCCTCTGCGTCGGTCACCAGCTCAACCTCGGTGTGCCACTGCTCGGTAAAGAGGCGTTTGAGCTCCAGAGCCGCCTTTTTGGGAGTGAGATCCCGGCGGAAAATGCCTCCGCGCACGCGGTTCTCGTCGCTGGCACCGTCGGGACGGCGGTACGCCATGCCCTCCACGGTGTTCCAGTAAACCAGGGTCTCCATGTTGGGAACCGAGAACCATACGTGATACAGTCGGTTCAAGAGGTCGGCCTGCAGCTGCTCGGCCTCCTCCCCTTCCCCAAAGGTGGGAATGGTGATCTCGGTAATCTCCAGGGGCTTGCCGAACTCGGAGAGGTGACCCAGACCCTTGAGCAGCTTTTCGGGATCAAAGTATTGCAGGTAGTTGTAGATCACGTCCTCCTGCTTGTATCTGGTGCTACAGAAGATATGGTTCTGAATACCGATCTTATCGATGGACGCTCCCTTGAGAAGCAGATTTTCGATGAGCATGAAATAGGGACTGCGATAGTCCTGCTCGCCGATCTCGGGCGTACGGTTCGACTCGTTAATCACCAGGGTCTCGTTTGGAAAATACTTTCTTGCCAGATCGTAAGCCCAAACAAGAATGTCCCGCTCACTGCAGAGCACCGACTGTGCGTCCCACTTCCACTCGTCCAAAAGCTCGTTGGAAACCTCAAACTCATACATCTTACCGGTGTAACGCTCGGCGATCTCGGCAAAGCGCTTTTCGTAAAAACGCTTCATTTCTGCCGCATCCTGCTTGGGAAGCCAAGAGGGGATGAACTTATCGTAGAACAGGCAATGCAGCTTGGGAAGGATTCCCTTCTCGTTACAGTAATCCACGCAAAGATCGGGGGCGGGACGGCGATGGATCTTGTAGCTGTCCGCCGCGTAACGGGGCTTGTCCTGCTCGGGCTCCAGCTCTGCCCAGTAGAAAGGAACGGTTGCCAGGTTGAAGTACTGATGGAAGAAATCACGGTACTTTTGATTCTCCTCCTCGGTAGGAAATTCATCCAAAAGGAAGATGTTGGCTCCGTACTTGAAATCGTGACCGGTCTGATTGATCTTCACCCGCTGATTGGCCAGGGGCTTTCCCTGTTCATCGGTCAGACGCAAAACGCAATCGCCTTTGCGGTACTTTTCGATGTTGGGCTCGATGCAGTTTTGGAAAAGATCCTCGGCCTGATCGAACTTTTCCATGCAGAGCATACGGAACGCGGCGACCTTCGTTTTTTGGTCCTCGGATGCCAGCATTTCACGGATGCGGTCCATATCCAGGGGTTGACGGTTGGTTTCCATAGTGTGCCTCCTTTAAAATTCGATGGTATCTTTTCGAAGATTACCCATTGTTGTATTCATTATAACAAACCGATAGGATGGATTCTACTGCTATATTTTTTAAAAGTGATACTATGTTACGATTTTATGCTTGCGTGAGATCTTCGGTATTTGGAGGGGGATGTTCCCACGATCCGCAAAAACATACGGTTAAAGTTGGAGAGATTGGTGTACCCGCATCCCTGGGCCACCTCAATGATCGAAAGATTGGTGGTTTTCAATAGCTCACAGCTCCGCTCAATGCGGCGAATGGTAATATAATCCCAGGTAGTTAAACCGTTGAGCTCGGTAAACACCGCGGAAAAATAAGTACGGGTAAAGCCGGCGTGCCCCGCGATCTCCTCCAGGGTCATGGGTGCGTCCAGATGCTCGTTGATGTAGGTCATTGCCCGATCCATGCAAAGCAGGCTCTCTCTGCGTGCGCCGTCGGTGGCATCGGGCAGATAAACGCCGCATCCCCGCACCAGTTCCCCGATGATCTCATACAAATAGGCCTTGATCATCAGTTGGTAGCCCACCTTCTGTTCGGCGTTTTCGGCCATGATTCGCCGCATTTTTTCGGCAATGCGCGGAGTGGATGGGGCGGCGGGATCCAATCGCTCGCATTTTCCGTTAAACAGCTGCAAATATTGCTCGTTGAGCATATTGGAAAGCGGCGACCAGATCAGGCGCGACTCAAACTGCACATTAAAAAGCACCATGGGCTCGTCCTCGGCGGCATCGGTAATGCAGTGCACCTGGTTGGCACCAAACAAAAACACATCCCCCGCGGCAATGGCGCAGGCCCCGTCCCGCAACGCGTAAAGACCGCGTCCCGAAACGATATAGGAAAATTCAAAATCCGAATGCTTGTGCTGAAAAAAATCCCGATGAGTAAAATCCACCGTGCTCTCGTAGATCCGCACGGTATAGCCGCTATGCTCGGCGGTTCCGGGATAATGAATAACGGTTTGGTTCTTGCGCATGGCCGAAGAGCTCCTTTCGTGTCGTCTTTCTTTTATTATACTCTACCGCTCTCCCCTTGTCAACAAAAAAAGCAATACTATTTTCACATAGCATTGCTTTTTTGTTCTTATTTTTGAATGATGTAATTGGCGTAGGCCACCGTCTGCTGACCAACAAAATCATATCCGCGGAACACCACGCAATCCTCGTACACGTACACGATGTAGCCCTCGGAGCGTTGGTTATTGGCCTTGGAGGAGGTGGATTCGTCGCTGATCTCGCTCACCGCCGCCGCAGAAGGAATGTGAACCATGGTGGCAAAGGTGCCGTTTTTGTTGTCGATGTTTTTATTGTAGTTGGTCTTTCCCGCCTTGGGAGTGACGAACTGCACGTCAAAGGGGAAATGGGAGTGTCCGCTGAAATAAACCACGTTGGTGTATTTGGTGAAATATTCGGTCAAGCGGGTATGATCCACGGTACCGGCAATCAACGACAGGGATCCCTCCACGCCGCCGATGCTGGTGGCATCGCCAACCTCGTCGTCCAGTTGGGTGTGGAAGAACAGAAAGACCGTGCGGTCCTGATACTGCTCCAACCGTGCCCCCAGCCAATCCAATTGGGAGTCATCCAACAGACGGGAGGTCTTCTTTCCGTAATCGTAATAGATCTGGTGCAGATAGATCATCACGCTTCCGTCGGGCAGCTCTACCACAAAGTCCAGATCGTTTCCGTCGCTGAAGATCGGCTTCAAATCGGTATCATACGTCACGGCATTCTGCGCGTAGGTCTGATACCAAAGCTTGGAAAAGCCCGTGAATTTTGCCTCGTGGTTCCCGCTGACGGTGTAAACAGGCACCCGGGGCGCATACCGGTAAAACTCCTGAATAACCTCGGCGTGAAGAATATACTCAAATTCCTCGTTGACGTAGGTAATATCGCCGCAGATCCCCACCAAGGAAACGCCTTGGTCGGCAAGGGTCTTCAGCACGTGGAGCGTACGTTCGTAGGCAAAGCTGGTGGGGCCGTAACGGGTTCCCTGATGGGTATCGGAAATGGCGCCGAAGGAATACAGGGCGGTCCGGGTGAACAGGCGTTCCTCGGGAAGGTCGTACGAGGAGACCACCTCCCCACTTCGGTTGCAGACCAGCAAGCGGGTCGCCCCCTCGGGGATCGCGGTAAAGGACTGAATCGACACCTCCGCTGTAACGCCCTGTTCAAAGGCATCGGAATAGAGCATGGTATAGTCCTTCAGCTTGCCGTTGGTGTCGCCCCAATAAAAGGTGTACGTATCGGTAGCGGTGGGTAAAAATTCCACGGTTCCCCCCGCAAAACCGGGCAGATCGTAGAGGAAATCGTAGTAAAGAATTCCGTTTTCTCGGTAAACCCGATGACAAACGCTGCAAACGTCGTTGACGTAGGTATGCGCTTTTGTGGCAGGAAGCACCGCCACGCGCGTCCGGCCGCAGGAGCAGACGGCGCGTTCCTCTCCGTCATCGGCACAGGTTGCCGCAAGGGTTACGGTGATCGTTTCATAGGAATGAACATGGGGATCTCCAACACGAACAAAATAAAGATCCCTGAAATGCTGACTCAAGGAACAAGCCGAGGATTGTTGGATCTGAACCGTGTTTTCCCCCGCTACCAGATTGACGGTGATGCCGTACATATACGAAGAAAGCGTATCGGCGTCCCGCACCTGCTCGTGGCCCACACCCGTAAATGCGTGAGAGGTTTCAAAGATCTGCACGTGGTCGGTTCCGCCGTTGACCGTGTACTTGGCTCCGCGGGCCTGGGCATCCTTCATACGCACGTGGATCACCATTTCGTAAAGTCCTGCCTCGGGCACAGTAACGTGATAAACAATGGACTGGCTTTCGTCTCCAATATACCAATGTCGGATGTCTGCCGCGGTGGTGTTGCTGATCTTGGACGAGGACAGGCTCTTGTCATAATCCCCGGCCCAAACGTGAACCGCGTTGGCAAACCGATCCGAGAGGAGGGGCGAAAAATAGAAAACATCATTTTTACCGTCGCTGTCCGCGTCGTAAAGAGAGGAAACGGCGGTCAGTGGGATCTCGTTTTGTCCGCACCCCAGGCAGATACCGTTTTCATAGACGTGAAGGCCCGTGGCGGGAAGGGGCGAGGTCACCGTCTCTCCGCAGGCACAGGCAGCGAGCTGCTCCCCGGCAACGATACAGGGCGTTTGCGTGACCTGAACACCTTCGAATTTATGCTGGTGAGGCGGCTCCTCGGTGGTGACGATACCCGCGGTAGGAGTTGCAGGAACCGTTGCGGGACTGCACCCCACCAAAATCAGAAGCTGACAAAGGAGCAGACCTACGGATATGATTCGTTTTGCTGTCATTGGATCCTCCTTTTAAAAATGACCACCACAATACAGGAGGGATCGTGGTGGCCATAAGAGTGAACGTTACTTTTGGATAATGTAGGTTGCGTAGGCGAAGGCCTGATCGTTTACAAAATCATACCCCTCGAATACGATGCAATCCTCATACACATACACGATGTACCCCTCGGATCGGTTCTTGGCATCCGAAAGGCCGGTGCCGGAACGGGTGGCCGCAACCGACGGAATGTGAACCATGGTGGCAAAGGTGCCGTTGTTGTTATCGATGTTGGTGTAGAGATTGGATTTGTCCCCTGCCTTGGGCTTCATGAACTGGAGATCAAAGGACTGGTGGGAGTGTCCGCTGAAATAGACCACGTTTTTGTATTGGGTCAAATACTGGGTCAAGCGGGTGTGATCCACCGTGCCCGCGATCAGAGGCAGACCGTACTCCTTACCGGTGGAGGTTTGGGCGTCTCCCGCCTCCCCATCCAAGAAGGTATGGAAGAAGAGGAACACGGTGCGATCCTTGTACTGCTCGAGTCGCGCGCCCAGCCAATCCAGCTGGTAGTCATCCAAAAGACGGGAGGTGGTCTTGTTGTAGTCGTAGTACACCTGGTGGAGATAAACCATGACGCTTCCGTCGGGGAGCTCCACTACGTAATCCAGATCATCCCCGGGGAAGAAGATCTTTTTCAGATCGCTGTCATAGTGGTCTATCACATCGCGGGCGTATTTGAGATACCAATCCCCGGAGAATCCCGTGTATTTGGACTCATGGTTGCCGGTGGTGGTAAAGATGGGCATTTGGGGAGCGAATCCGAAGATCTCCTTCACCGCGTCGGCATGCAAAATGTATTCCGACTCGATGTTGTCATAGGAAAAGTCTCCGCAAAGACCAATGGCCAGCACGCCCTTTTCGTAAAGGGTTCTGGACGCCTCCACAAAATGGTTGTAAGGAATGGTATTAGATCCGTAGCGGGTTCCCTGGTGCGAATCCGAAAGTGCGCCAAAGGAATAGAGCTCGGTTGCGCCAAATCTCCGCGCGGCGGGAATTTCATACGCATAATTGTGGCTTCCCCCGGAGCTGACGGCCAGCAAATGGGTAGCCCCTTTGGGAATTGCGGTAAAGGATTGAACGGTCAGCTCTGCCGTAACATCTTTTTCAAAGGTCTCGGAATAGAGCATGGTATAGTCCTTCAGCTTGCCGTTGGCGTCGCCCCAATAGAAGGTGTAGGTATCGGTGACCTCGGGACAAAATTCCACGGTTCCGCCGGCAAAGCCGGGCAGGTCGTAGAGAAAATCGTAATAAAGGATTCCGTTTTCCCGGTAAACGCGGTTGCAGACCGAGCAGACGTCGTTGACGTAGGTATGTTCCCCCGTAGCCGGGAGAACCGCTACACGGTTCCGGCCGCAAGCGCAAACGGCACGTTCCACACCGTCATCAACACAGGTGGCAGCCAAGGCCACGATCGCATTCTCATAGGAATGGAAGTGGGTCTCCCCAACCTTTACAAAGTAAAAGTCTCTGAAATGCTGGGTCTTATCACCTACGGAGGGTTGGTCGATCCTGATGATGTTCTCACCCTTTTTCAGGTTGACCGTGATGCCGTACATATAAGAGGTGAGCGTTGCACTGTCTCTGACCTGCTCGTATCCGGTTCCTTCAAAGCTGTGAGAGGTCTCAAAGATCTGTTCCTGATCGGTTCCGCCGTTGACGGTATATTTTGCGCCACGCAGTTGGGCGTCCTTCATGCGGAAATGGATCACCATTTCGTAAAGCCCATCCTCGGGAACGTTGACACGGTAAACGATGTACTCATTGGCGCCGTAGGCAACGTACCAATGGCGAATGCCGCCCTCCCCCGCAGTGGTTGTGCTGACCTTTGCGGAGGAAAGGGTGGGATCATAGTCCCCCGCGCTTACGTGGATAGCGTGATCTAACCGGTTCGTCAGCAGCGGAGAGAAATAGTAAACGTCGTTCTGCCCGTCGCCGTCCGCGTCGTAGACCGAGGACACCGCCGTGAGAGGGATCTCGTTTTGCCCACAACCCAGGCAGACACCGTTTTCATAAACGTGAACGCCCGTGGCGGGAAGGGTTGAGGTCATAACCTCTCCGCAAGCACAGGTGGCAACCTGCTCCCCGGCAAGGATACAGGGGGTGTGGGTGACCTGAACACGCTCGAACAAATGCTCGTGGGGCGGTTCCTCGGTGGTAATTCCATCCGTGGTCGTTTTTTCCTCTGTGGTGGAGGCAGTGGAAAAGGCGGTAGTACCGTCCACGGGGCCTCCTTCGGGAAGGCAGCCCATCAGTCCCATTGCCAGGACGAGAGCCAGCAACCAGGCCAGGCCGCGTGTAAACCAATGCATGGATTTGTTCATGGATTTGCTCCTTTCGGGTCAAGGGGATCCGCAGAGCCCCGTAAGATCAGAAGGTGAATGCTATCTGGAAAATACCGTATGCGATCTATGCATTCGGATTTTTATAGAGGTTGTCAACATTATAGCATAAAGATTTTTAAATTACAATATTTTTTGTAATATTTGCCGACTTTTTCATTCCTCCAGCTCCTGCTCGATCTCCAAAAGACGGCTTGCCGCCTCCTCGGGATTCAGCTTATCCACCGCGTAGGCGTGCTGAAGCAGGGGCATGGGAACGTAATCGTCATATTTTTCAAACACGGGAGCCTCTCCGGAGGAAACCAGCTCGTCACCACACATGGCACCCCTGCGACAAAGCTCGGCCAGCTCGTGGATCAGAAGGGCGTCGTTCCCTGCCGCCATTTTAAAGGTGATAAAATAGCAGCCCTCGTACTCCACGCCCGAGATACGGAAGCGTCCGCTCATTTGCTTGATCATGCGGCGAATGGCACGGAAGGAACGGGTCCCCAGCCATGGGAACAGGCACCAGGAGTATCCTCCCAGATGCACCAGGGAATGCTCCAGCATTCCGGTATTCCGTGCTACACGGCGTGCCACCTCCAACCGCTTTTGGGCGTTGGGCTTGAGATAGGGATAGACCGTGTCCTCCTGCAACACCCGCTTCATGCGCTCCACAATGCGGGTATGCACCTCGCCAAAATCGCCGGGCCAGGAGACCTCCATCTTCCCTTCCACGCTTTTGACGTAGATCAGCTTGTGTTGAATGTCCAGCTCCTCCACCTCCCAGACGCGCCCAGCCAAGGCAAAGCGATCCCCTACGGGGGGCGGCGTGGTGATGGTTCCGATTTCGTCCGAGCCACACCGCACGGTATAGTCCTCGGAATCCTTAAACACGGCGTAAAATTTGAAGCTGCGAAGCAAGCGTTCTCCTGCCAATCCCACGATCAATGTCTTTTCCTCGGTCATTTCCAAGAAATCCTGGTTGAGCATGGAAAGGATCAACGCCTTGTAATCCTCCTTGGGCACGTGAGCAAAGGGCGGCAGGGAGAGCACGCGCTCGGCCAGACGCCGTAGGGTCAATTCCCCGGAGGACGCCAGAACGCTCAAGGTTTGATGAAACAGCAGGCTGTACGGCAGCTTGCGCATATTGGGAGGCTCGATGAAGCGTTCCTCAATATAGAGCTGGGCAATGGCAATGGCCTTGAGCAGCTCCCACGGGATCAGCTGCGGGAGCGGCGTGTTGGGAAGCGGATCCTCCTCACGGAAGACCATCATCATTTCGGGGGGCTGCCCCCGACGCCCGGAGCGTCCCAGGCGTTGCAGGAAGGAGGTGACCGAATTGGGCGACTGGTTCTGCAACACTCGCTCCAAGCGTCCAATGTCGATGCCCAGCTCCATGGTGACCGTAGCGCAGGTAACCGCCATTTCCTCCTCGTCCTTCATTTTCAGCTCTGCCTCCTCCCGAATGGAGGCAGAAAGATTGCCATGGTGGATCAGGAAGATGTCTTTATCCCCTCGGTTCCGCGCAATCTGACGGAAGGTGGCGCAAAGATACTCGGTTTCCTCCCGGGAATTGGAAAACACCAGAGATTTCTTGTCCTTGACGCAATCGTACATAAAGGAATAGCCCGCATCGTAGGCTACGGGAGGGGCGGGAGGCTCGGTCTGCTCCTTGGGCTCGGGCGTTTGGGCGGTTTTGGCATTTTGAATATAGAAATGCTCCATCCCAAGACGCCAACGGATCTTCTCCACGGGAACGGCGGGAACGTCGGTCTCGCGTCCGCTTCCCGCCCCCAGCCAGGCCGCGGCGCGGGCGGGGTCACCAATGGTAGCCGAAAGTCCCACGCGGCGGGGATGGTGACCGATGATGTGTCCAATGCGCGCCAGTTGACACAGGATCTGGTTGCCTCGGTCACTCCCCGTGAGGGTGTGAATCTCGTCGATAATCACAAAGCGCAGATCGCCAAACAACCGCAATAAATCGTTACTTCGATTGATCAGCATGGCCTCCAAAGATTCGGGGGTGATCTGCAAAATGCCCCGCGGCTTATCCAACAGCTTCTTCTTATGGGACTGGGCAACGTCGCCGTGCCAATGGGTCACGGGGATCCCGCTTTGCTCCATCAGCTCCTCAATGCGGTAGAACTGGTCATTGATCAGGCTCTTCAAGGGCGCGATGTAAAGCACACCCACGCTGGACGGCGGATCCTCGCAAAGCTCGGCAAGGATGGGAAAGAAGGCTGCCTCGGTCTTACCGCTGGCGGTAGAGGAGGTCAGGAGCAGGTTGTGGTCGGTTTGAAAAATGGTCTCCGCCGCCGCCACCTGGATCCCCCGCAAAGATTCCCAGCCGTGAGAATAGATAAACTCACGGATGAATTCGGGAAACCGATAAAAAATTTCACTCATAGGCTACCTCCTTTGATAATTCGTTAGTTGTCTTCCTTCTTTTCAAACACTCTCCGATAGATCAGCAATGCCATACAAACTGCCAGCACCCCTGCCACCAGCTTGCCAACGATCATGCAAAACAGATACGACGCATCCACCGCCAGGGTGTATGCCAGGTGCCCTGCAAAGGTAAAGGCCGCCGACACGGCAAAGGCCGAATTAAGAACCACTCCCTTTTGATCCATGTCCTTGAGCATGGGAAAGGTGATCATACTGCTGGCCAGGGTGGAAAAGAGCCCCGTGGCCGCGGTGGAATTGATCCCGATCCGCTGTCCCAGCCATTGCAGCGGCTTGGTCAACAGCTTGGACAGGACAAACAGCAAGGGAAAGGCTCCCGTCATAACCGCCGCGGCATTCAGGACAACGCCGGCGGTGTTCTCAAAGGTATCAACACCGGGAAGCAACTCGATCCCGGTCAAAAAGGTAAAAATTCCAATGGCAAGGCCGAAGGTGATCAGAATCTTGATCACCACACCAAGAGCATGAAAAATAGCAACGCAGATATTGGGGATCTTCAAAAGCCCCCAGGCCGTCAGCCCGGAAAAGAGGATCAGAGGAATCAGATTCAAGAGCAAGGGTCCCGGGGCGATGCCTGACACCAATCCCGCAGCCAAGCATCCCGCGGGAATGGTTACCAAGCCGCACAAAAGACCGATCAGGGTCTCACGATGCAGGCTCTTGTCCACCAATCCCAGGGCAAAGGGAATGGTAAAGGATATAGTGCATCCCATCATAGAGGATACCACCATGGCGTTAAAGGCACCAATGGCGGGATCCTTGGCTACCTCCACGGACAGGGGCGCGCCGCCCATATCGTTGGCCAAAAGCGATGCGGGAATGATGGAAGGGTCAAAGGGCAGCACCTCGGACATGGCCTGCAGGGCGGGTTTGAGAAGCTCGGCCAACAGCGGTGCCAGCACCAACATACCAATCATGGAAAGTGCCATGGTTCCCAGCAGCATCAAGCCGCGCTCAAACTCTTTTCCAAGCCCGAATTTGTTTCCCAATATACGGTCGGCGGCCCCCAACAGGGAGAAGCCCGCCATAAGGAGGGTCACGTAGTTCATGCCTTCAGCTTCCTTTCCATATCGTTCAGAGAAATCGGAACAAAGCCCTGCTCGGTGAGCACATGGGTGTGGGTAAAGCCGCACTCCCGCGCCAGGGCAATGGCATCGCCAAAGCTTTGTCCCAAACGGTGCATATCGTGACAATCCGAGCTGATGATGATCCCGCCGCCCCGCTGTTGGATCTCTCGCAACAAAAAGGCGGAGGGATAGGGGGTCGTGCGGTAGCCCCGGGCAATGGCACCGGTATTGATCTCAAACAAGGGAGCCTTGGGAAGCAGAGCCTCGATGGCCTCCAGGGCCAAACGACGGTAAGCGGGAGAATCCTCGTCGAAAAAGCTGACGTTCTCGGCATGCTTGGTGATCAGATCGAAATGCCCCACCACGTCGATCCTTCCCCGGGTGGGGAGGGTGGCAAGGGTTTGGTAATAGGCCTTGGCATAGGCCAGACCGTCCCCGCCGAAATAAGTGTCGATGACGCTCTTTACGGTGGCGGCGTTGCGGTCAAAGCCAACGTATTCCCCGTGGATCTTCAGATAATGGACCGAGCCGATGATATAATCGTAGGGCTCCAGATCCAGCCTGGAATACAGATCCAGCTCGATTCCGCAAAATACCTCCATCTGACCGCGGTATTTGTCCTTCATGGTGCGCACGTCGGCAATATAGCCTTGAACGTCGCCCTCGGCAATGCCGTGCTCGGGGGCGTAGAACATGGGAGAATGTCCCGAAAAGCCCACCGAGTCGAAGCCCTGCTCCATGGCGTTTAAAAGTAGCTCCTCCACGCCGTTCTTTCCGTCACACCATTGACTGTGGGTGTGCAGATTTTGTAAAGTGATCATTTTTCGTTCCTTAAAATTCAATGTCCTCAATGCGATAGGTGGGATTGGCAGCAGGGGCATCCCCTCCGTTGCCCGGTGCCCCGTCGGTCTTCAGGGTCACCGCGCTTCCAATCACCTGCTCAAAGGAGATCTCGGGATTTTGCATCAGAATGTTCAGCACCGTCATGTAGTCACGGAGCATCTCACGGGGGGTGATCATGCTATCCGCCCCTGCCCGATCCAGGCAGATCTGCAAAAACGTTGCCATCTGCTCCTGGGAGATCCGCGGCTCGCTCCCATAGTTTTGAGCGTAAAGCTTGGTGATGCGACGGATCAAGGCGAAGAGCTCGTCGTCGGAAAGACGGCGCAGGCGAATGACGGGGCCGATCAGGTTTTTAAAGCCCTCCAGGGCAAAGCGACTGTCACAAAGACGGCTACGCAGGGCCTCGTAGCTGAAAAGCCCCCGTCGCGTATCCTCCAAAAACTGGGGGGTACCGCCCAGCACCAAGGCCAGCCCCGGTGCTCGCCCCTGGAGGGTATCGTTGAACATGGACAGAATCTTTTCGTAGTTGTTCTCCCGACTGACCCGATGGGAAATTTTGTAGAGATTGACACATTCGTCGATGAACACCACCAGGCCCCGATAACCCATGCGTTGTGCCAGACCGGCCCAAAGCTTCAGGAAATCGTACCAGTTCTCGTCGTCGATGATAATGGAAACCGAGAAGCCCAGCTCCCGCTTGGCCTCGGTTTTGGTGGAGTATTCGCCTCGCAACCATCGCAGGCAGGCGCTCTTTCGTTCCTCGTCGCCGCCGGTATAGGCGCGGTAGTATTCGGTGAGCACGCGGGAAAAATCAAAGCCGCCCACCAAAAATTCCATCTCACGGAAGGTGTCCAACGCTTCCTGCAACAGGGCCGCGGAAAAGCCGGGGGATTCCGGAAGGATTCCCTTTGCCACCACCTTGCCCTGCAGATCGGCGATCCAACGGGCAATGATCTTGGGCAGAGCACCACCGTCCGGAGAGGACTTGGAGGCCAGATTCTTGATCAGCTCCCGATAGGTTGCCACACCGCTCCCTCCGGTACCGTACAGGCGACGTTCCGGGGAAAGGTCGGCGTCGGCGGTCAAAAAGCCGCGCTCCAGGGCGTAGCCGCGAATCAACTGCATCAAAAAGCTCTTTCCGCTTCCGTAGCGGCCAATCAAAAAGCGCATAGAGCCGCCACCGTCGTTGACCGTTTCCAGATCCGAAAGCAGAGCGTTGATCTCGTCGGTGCGGCCAATGGCAATATAGGGAGCTCCCGCGCGCGGCACCACGCCCGCTGAGACCGAAGCCAGAAGCGAGGTGAGAATGCGCTTGGGAACGCGTTGCATTTCTTGTTGTTCCATGGTTATTCTTCCTTTCCATCCAACGTCTTGAGCAGATCCTCTGCCAAAGACCGATAATCTTCAATGACGGTGTAACAGCCGTCCGCGTCCTCCAGCAACACGTCGCCAAAAAGATCGGCGGCAAGGGTGTTGATGGCATCGGCAACGCCATCCGTCAATGTTCCCGTGGCACGGGCAAGACGCTCCTGCTCTTGGCCGTTCCCTTCCAGGGCGGCACGCAAAAAGGCGCGATAGGGAGCAAAGGGCAACGCCTCGGTTGGAAGCTCCTCCAAAGCAGACGGAGGATCGACCGGCTCCGTTGGCAGCGCGGGGGGAATGGGAGGCACTTCATTCTCCTCCTCAAAGGCCTCCACCAGGCGGCGGGTCACGCTCCAGGAGCGTTCCTCGATCTCGTCGGCAGCCGCGAGGGACAGAGGCGTGCGAGGCAGATCGTACTGCCGCTCGTATTCCGCCACAGGCTCGGGGCGCGGGAGGATCCGACTCCGTTTGGGGAGGATCCCCTCCAGATAGGCATCCAAAAGTGGCTTGATCTCGGTGGGAAGCGCGTTGACCGTCAAACGGGAGCGGATTCCCAGGGCGGCGCGGATCTGATTCTCGGTGTATTTGACCAGATCGGTCACCAAAAACCGAAGCTCGTGGGAGCGGGAGAAGGAGCAATACTCCACCTCGATCTTTCGCTTGAAGCGATAGGAGCAAAGGGCTCCCGAGTAGGCGTCGCGGAGCATCTTACTGTCGTCCATGCGGGTCATGGAAAAGAGCTTTCCGTCCTCACTGGTCTTATCCGAGATCTCCTGCAAGGCTCCTACCACGGCCTGATCGAACAGCGGGGCATTCTCCTCGGTGTAAAACTTACTTTTATGGTAATCGTAATTCGAGCAAAAGGCCAACAGCGCATGGGCATAGCTACGGGCACCGTCGTAGCAAACGTAGTACTCCCGCAGGGCGCAATGGGACATGGCCGCCGCGAGATACTTTCCGCGGCACTCCTTGGGGGGCGGCAAACGATGGATGAGCCCCATATCGCAGATCCACTCGGGCAGATAGCCGTCCAACTGACGGAAGGTCTGTCGGTAGGAGATCCAAAGGGTGAACAACGCCTCCCGGGCAACCTGCGCCCCGATATTCTCGGCCAGGTTGATCAGCTCGTAGGTATAGAGCAACAGATAGCTGTAATCGGTATCCAGGGCAACTCCCTTGCGCATATTTTCCCGCCACCAGAGGTACCATTCCAGCTGAGGCAGGCTCATTTGAGAATATTGGGGGACGTAGGAGAAGAAATGCGCGCGCGGTGCCTCCTTGCCCCGAATGGGATATAGGCGAATCGCGTCCCGTACGAATGCCTCGTAGTAGCGATATTCGTTCTTCCAACGGTAAAGACGGACGCACCGCAACAGAGCGTTGGAGGGAGCGTAGCTTTCGTCGGGAGTGTCGGTCTTGCGTTCCGTAGCCGCCGAATGGGGGGGAATATAGTGACGCTCTGGCTCCTCGGCAGGAGGCAGGGGCTGGGGCTTGGCGACCTTGCCCTCCTCTTGCGCCCCCGAAGGCGTAGCGGTGGGAGGCTCCAGGATCAGCTCGGCGGTATCGGTATTGGCGGGATAGATGGGAGCCCTCTTTTTGGGGATCAATGCGTCAATATCCCAAAAGCGATCCAACTCCTGCTCCCTCGCCTTGGGATCCTTCTTTTCGTCCCATTCGCTCATGGCAAAGCCTCCTTTCCTCTTTGGTATTCTACTTATTTTTCTGAATATTTTATTATATCATTTTTTTAGAACCTTGTCAATTCCTTCGCGTTTTTTTGCAAAAAATATTTGATCTCCAAAATTTGGAATCAAAAGCATCCCTCGCCAAGAATTCTCCCGGCGAGGGATGCTTTGAAAGTTATTTTTAATATACGTTACAGCTTGCCTTCTACCGATTTTCGCAGGTAGCCACCGAGAAAATGCACCGCGTCCTCCAGGCTTGCGCCAAAATTGGCAAGGGAAAGCTCAAAATTATAAACGCCGTCATAGCCGATTTCCTCCAGGGCGGCGTACACCTCGCTCCAGTTGACACCGCCCTCCATCTTACACATGGGCGGCAGGTGCTGATCAGTAAATCCGTTGTTATCGTTGAGGTGCAGGACCTTGATGTCCTTCCCCAGCAGGTGAATGGTCTCCACCACGTCGGGTACTGCCCCACCGTCCCGGCCTCCAACGGAATGGGCTTTGTTGGTGTGGCCCGTATCCAGGCAGAACACCTTGTTTGGAGATTCGATGGCATCAAAGGTCTTTTTCAGTTCTCTGGAATCCCCAAAGAAATCAATGACGCGCATCCCGTTGGCCTCGGCGTCTCCAAAGGTCTCCAGGGCAAAGCAAACGCCACAGTCTTTTGCATAAGGGGCGAGGGCGTCAAAAAAGGCTTTATTCTTTTGATGCATAAACGCGGCGTCGGCCTCGGGAAACGCCTTGGTGGTTACGCTGTGAATCACGCAAACCGGTGCCTCCATGGCCTTGGTAGCCAAAAGATCCATACGGCTGACCCACTTCATTTCCTCGCAAAAGGACTCCTTTTTGGTAGCAATACGGGTACGGCCATGGGTCTGGCTGATCTCCAGTCCCAGGCGTTTTGCATACTCTCCAATGCGGGAAAAATGCTGGATTACGGCCGCCTCTCCGTCGGCATACACGGGAAAGTCGCCCCTGCCGTAGGCCTTGAGATTCACATCCACGGCGTCAAAGCCGCTCTCGGCGCAGATCTCCAGGGCACGCTCCACGCCGTACCGCGCCTGCAGGGCGCCGATACTGATTCCGATTTTTTTCATTTCTCGTCCTCCCGGTATTTTCTGCCTTCATTTTACATGAAACAGGACGAAATTACAAGTTCTTTTTTAAAAAAAGCAAGATCCTTTCAAAAAAACAAGATCTTTCAAAAAGCTCTTGCCTTTGGAGATAAAAAAGTGTATAATAAATGTAAGACTTGATTCCAAAAAAGGAGATCCCATGGCACTTGAAAAGCTCAACCGCATCATGGAGCAAAACGCGCTGATCACCTATGCGTACAGCCGCTATATTAATCACACCCCCCGATTTATTACCAAGGACATGGTGGAGGATCTGGCAAGGGAATGTAATACCACCGCCGAGGCGGCCTACCGTTTGCTGCTGACCGCCGCTATGGGGCTGGATACGGTGGACGATCCCGAGCACCGCCGCCTGGAGCGCCTTTACGTGATCCCCGGCGTAAAAAAGCTGGATCCCACAATCTATCGGGAGGATGCGTATTTTCAAACCGTTCAACTTCCCCACCGCGCGCACGGGCGCTGGGAAACGCTTACCGCCTCCTACGCCCCCTACGAGCCCTTTGTTTGGAACGATCCCTTGATCCTTCCCGATTTTCGGGAGATCCCCCAAATCGGCTATTTTGATGAAGAATTCACCTTCCCCGCCATCCATCAGGATGGAGTGGAATGGATGTCGGTAAAGCCCAACGAGGTGGAAACCATGAAGGAGCCCATCCGCGCCGCCCACGGCCGGGTGCTGACCCTGGGACTGGGGTTTGGCTACTTTGCTTTTCACGCATCCCAAAAGCCCGAGGTGGAGAGCGTAACCGTGATTGAGCGAGATGCCGAGGCCATCTTTCTTTTCCGGGAGTGGATTCTGCCCCAATTTCCCCACGGGGAAAAGATCCGCATCGTTCACGCCGATGCCTTTGACTATATGGAAAAGGAACTCCCCAAAGCCGCATATGACACGGTGTTTGCCGATTTATGGCACGATGCCTCCGACGGCTTGGAGATGTATCTCCGCCTGAAAACGATGGAACCAAACGCACACGGCGCCCGGATAGACTACTGGATTGAGCCCACGCTTTTGGCCACACTGCGCCGGATCCTTTACGAACGTCTCACCGATCCCAATAAGCCCCTTCCCTCTCACGGCGTCCCGCTCGCTCAGCTTCTCTCCGAGGAATCGTTGAAGCAATTTCGCTTTCCAAAGGGATAAATAAAAACGGTTGCAACCGCGGTTGCAACCGTTTTTTATTTATTTTACTGTTCTACGCGCTCCTGGTTCATCAAGCGGTGGGTTGCGTCCAGAAGATCGTTCAGGTACGAGGAAAGCACGTAGAAGCTACCAACGGCCTTGGTAGGATCGGAAATGGGATTTCCGTTCTCGTCGTAATCCTCGATCACCTCAATGGTGAGCAGCGATTTGCGCTCGGTGTAGCGGTAGAAGCGGATCACCACGTCCATTTCGTTATCCTCGGTCCAACGTTCTTTCACCTTTCCGTTCTCATCGGTGTAGGTGTACTGGTTCAACACCGAGGCTTTGTCCGCCACGCGGTATTTCAGGATCGCCTGGCAAACACCGTCGCCCTGGGCAATATACGCATCCTTGCTCATACCAAGGTTCTTCTCGAACTCGGCCTCATCCACGTCGCCCTCGATGGAAGCGTACAGGAACATCTGATACAGCTTGCGGTAGTTGTCGATGCCCGAGATCTGCTTGGTCTTTTCTCCGCCGCTATCGGTGGCGTAGGTGTAGGGGATGATATAGTCCAGCAGGTTGGCGTGATCCTTACCACCCGTGAACTGATCGCAATAGATCAGCATATTGGAGGAGCCAACGGTCATTTCGTACTGCTTTCCATCGGGATCGGTATAAATAATCTTGGTTCCGCTGATCTTAAACGCGTCCTCATTCGAGAAATCCACCAGCTTTACCTCATGCTTAACGCCGGAGGCATCCACGTAGGTATATCCGCCGTTCTCGTTGGCAACCACCTTGCCCTTGGTAAGATCCACCAGGGTCATTTCGCCATCGGAATCCTCATAGAAGGCGTAAGAAAGGGTGTTGTCCATGCGGAAGGTGAAGGTCTCACCGTTCATGGTAAATTCGAAATCGGTTACGTAGGCAAGATTGCTTCCAAAGAAGTACTGATCGTACCAATCACTCTTTTCCCATTCCAGGAAGGAGAGGTAGTACTGATCCACCTCAACGATCATATCGCAGAGAAAGGACGCGATATAATAGGTTCCCCGGGAGGTCTTGGGGCTGATCAACAGCTCGTTCTTGGCGTAGAGCTGCTGGCCGTCCTCATCCTTCAATCCGGCACCGTTGGAATCCACCATGGCGGAAAGATAGGTCATGTAGTACACGTCGCCGTCCATATCAAACTCCGCCAGACTCTCCTTGGTGATGCCCAGCTTTTTGCAGGCGATAAACTGCATCTCGTACATATTGCCAAGCACCAGGCTGGCGTTATCGTCGTTGATATCGTATCCCTTCATCATCTCGGAAAGAGAAATGAACGCCTTGGAGTTATACAGGGTGTTGTTGCGGGCCTCCAGGTCATCGTAGGTGAAGGTTGCGATCACATCCAGCGCCGACGCATCGGTGCCGCCGTTCATCTTTGCCTTGGCAAGAACGAAATCGTACACCAGAAGATACTGGGAAAGGCTGGTGGGATACACAGCCATAGGCGTTACCAGGGCCTCCACCGGCTGCAGGACGGTATCCTGAATGTCGGCACTGACGATATAGACCGACTTTTTGCCAACCGTTTGAACGTAATAGCCGCCGCCCGAAAGAATGGCGTCGCCCACCTTGACCGAGTAGGAAACGGTTTCGCCGCCCTCGGAATGCTTTCCGGTAATGGTAAAGATGGCGGGAGAATCGGCATCCGACAATCCGTAGGCTGAGTAGTCGATGCTACCGTCGGGAAGTCGAGGGGCTAACTCCGAGGTAAAGTCCAGCTTTTGCATGGTCAGCATATATCCGCAGCTGACGCACAGACTGGCGTAGAGGGTGGCATCGTAGGTCATAATGTCGTCCTCGGTGCCCTCAATGGTTACCTGGCCGGCATCGTTGCGATAAAACTTATAGGTACCGTACTCGTTGGTGACCTCGATGGAGGAAACGTACTTTTGCTTGATCTGGGGATACATCATGATGCGGTCGCTAAAGCCCAGGGATTCTCCCTCGGCCGCGTCGTAGTCCACCACGGCGTAGAGCTCCCATTCGCCGGTCTCGGCGTCGATCACGTACTGGTTTCCGCTCTTGGCAATGTAATAGCCGTCGTCGTTGGTTTCCATCTTATCCCCCGACTTGCTGTAAAGGCCGTACACGCCGTTCTTCTTTTTGACGTAATACTTTTCGGTGTATTCGGTGCCGTCCTCGCCGTAATACACGTCGGAAAGGCCGTAGATAGCCACCACGTGGTTGGCTACCAGCAACGCCGCGATCAGCACTACGGTGAGTACCGAGAGCACGATGACCGCCAGCTTTTGCTTTTTGTACATGGTCACCTTTTTGTCGCCTGCCTTTTTGGCCCAGTGAGCGACCAGGCAAACATCCTCGGTGGCGGTCAGAACCGTCTCCTCGGTCACCGGCGCGCCCTCAAGATACCAGCCCTCAAAGGCATATCCCGGACGGATCGGCCGCGGCAGCGCACCAATGGGCTGACCGCTGGCCGCCTCACGGCTGGCAACCGATACCGATCCCTTGGCGGGATCAAATATGATATTTACTATCGTTTGTTCTATTTTCATGAATACTGCCCGTATTCCCTTTCTTATGGAATGTTCCGCTTATTTGCGGAATTTTCTTTTCACCAGAACCACGGTTCCGGTGCCCGCAAATGCCAAAGCAGGAATCAGAATCAATACAACGGTCAGCGCGGTGGTATTGTAATTGACAAGATAGGTCTCACTGGCTTCTCCGCTATACATCGGCTTGAAATTGATACCAACGGGCACGATCTCACGGCCGATGGTACGCAGTACCGAAAGGAGCAGGTCGGTGTTTCCGTACGCATTGGAGGAAAGCACCTCGTTGCTTGCAAAATCGGTGGAGCCAATGGCGCAAACATAGGAAACGTCGTTGACGCTGGTGTAGCCCTGTCCTTCACCGATGGTACGGTTCTCGCGGGAAAGAGTCATCAGCTTGAAGGAGCCTGCCGTGTCGGCAATGCGGTCGGTCACCTGCCCGTTCTCCTTTTCATAAATCAACGCGGTTTCGCTGGCGCGGAAGAGATCGTAAATGTCACGGGACCAGCTGTTACTGCTGTAATAACCGTAGGTGAAGGCACCGGTTCCGGCCTCCTCATCGGCCAGCGCGTAGCCCTGCTCGTAGGAGGGAGAATAGGAAATGCCCAGGGCGTTGGAGAAAACGATCTTGGGATTGCCGCCAACCTCACGCATATCCTTGGTTACCGAGCCACCCAACGCTTCTTCCTCGTAAATTCCCATGAAGGTCAAGCCCTTACCGTCCAGAGCGTTGTCGCCGTCATAGATTACGCCGGCGGACTTGGAATCGGAATAACGGTTAAAGGAAATGCCCCACTCCTCCAGAAACTCCTCCAGGTTGGTGAGCTTGGGGGTATCGGCGTCGGCAAGGATCATAAAGGAGTAGGCCTTGCCAAGGAACTTATCCAGCTTGTCAATTTCCGAAACGCCGTTCTGCGTCATGAAGCTGGAAGCAAAATCCTCCTGCGGATCCATGGTAATGATCAAACGGCAGTTCTCGGGAATCTCCTCATTCTTCAGATCCAGGAACTGTACCTCGTAGCCGGCGCTATCCAGAACCTTAAGGAACTGGCTGTACTGCGCCTTCCCTTCCTCGGTGGCAAAGGGCTCGCCGTGGTTGTAGGTCAGGCAGGCGATGGGAGCCTCGGCCTTGGTGACCGCGATAATGCCCTTAACAAAGGTCTTTTCACCGCTGTATGCCCAAGGGTCGGTATCGGTGGTTTCGCTGTACGTATAGAAGGCACGCTGATTGTATACGCGGAACTCGGTTCCGCTGGCAACGATCACGTTGGTCTGGTAGATAGAGGAATAGGAGTTGGTGCGGTAAGCATCCACCGAGGAGGGATTGGACCAAACGTCGGTGGTGGAAACCTCAATACTATCCGGGAAGGCCTTTTCCATCTCCAGGGCGGTATAGTAGATATACCGCATCTGATCGTTGAGGCAAAGCAGGTCGGGCTCGGCGCAGAAAATGATCTCTACCTTGACCGCATTCTCCTCGGTGCGGTTGGCGTTGACCGCATCAAAGGTGTTTTGCAGCATGATCTGCGCGTCATCGGTCAGGGTATACATACCCTCGTACATATCCACCCTGGCATCGGTAAAATGCCCGGAGGTCATGTCGATAAACCATCTGTTTTTGGAGCAAAGGGCGGTCACAAGGACGTTGAGCAGGATGACAACGGCAATCACAGCGGCGCAAAGAGCCATGTTGAGCGTTCCCCGCTGTAATCTGCGAGTAAAACCACTTTTCATATCTGATTTACACATCCTTTCTCCAAATTAAGCGCGACGGCGCTTTACCAGGATCCCGATGCCCAGCAGGGTGATCACAACGGCGGGGGTCAGGGAAAGCACCAGGGTCCAGCGCAGCATCTGGGAGGTGGTAATGGTACTGATCTCCGTAGAGCTGAAGGGCTTAATGGTCAATCCCTCGGGAACCAGATCCTTGCCAACGTGATCCAGGGTACGCAGCAGGGTGTCGGTATTGCCGTAAACGGCAGACTGCAGGAAGGTCTTTTCCGAGAAGTCGGACGACGCGATCACGCCCACGTGAGAGGAGCCGTTGGTCAGCGTCTGCTCGGTCAGGGTCATGAGCATGGCGTTACCGCCGTCCACGACCTTACCGTTTGCCCAGCAGGAGGAGCCATCCGAGCTCTCGTAAAGGGAATACAGGGTGCGGTTCTCCTTGGTAAAGCTACCGTCACCGTTGTTGACGAAGCCCTGGGCGGCGCTGAGAGCGGTGGCATTTTTAAATACCACGGGACGCTCCAGTCCCTCCAGAATGGTGGCGGACTTCCCTTCCCCAACGGCCTCGCCGTAAATGGTGTAACCGTCCGAGGTCAGGGACTGGGCGGCATCCTGTACCATGTAGCGATAGGCGCGCTCGGTGGTGCGATCGGTATAATAGTCACAGTCCACGCCCCAGGATTCCAAAAAGCTCTCCAGATTGGGCAGGCTCGGGGTACCGTTTTCGATCATCACCAGGAAGCTGTTCCCCTCCTTGGAAAGGAAGGTCTCCAGGATCTCGATCTCGGACTTGGCCGACACCGCGTCGGCAATCAGATCCGAGTTGGGATTGTAGCTGATGATCAGGCGGCAATTTTCGGGGATCTCCTCGTGGTGCAGGTCGATGTAGCGAATGGTATATCCGGCATCGTCCAGCAGATACAGGAGCTCGTAATCGTAAAAGGCCTCGCCGTGGTTGTTGGTCAGGCAAACCACCTGGGAGTCGGCATTGATGGCGCGCAGGATTCCCGCGGCCAGCTTCTTCTCGCCGTTATACGCCCACACGCTGGAGGTATCGGCATCGTTGGAGAAGACGAAAAACTCTTGGTAGGAATATACGCGATGGTAATCCTCGCCCACCAGGATCACGCTGGTGGATTTGATGCTGATCTCCGAAGTCTCCCCGGTAAAGGGATCCTTCATGGTGTTGTACTGCTTTACGGTAGTGGGATTGGTCCAAATATCGTGGCAGGTCACACGGATGCGCTCGGGATAGCGGGCGGCCAGGGAGAGTGCCGTTTGATACACATAGTCCAGGGTGCTGTCCTCCATGGCGTTCTTCTCATTGGGGAGATCGCAGAAAATGATCTCCACTTCCTTGGAAGGAACCTGGGCAAACGCCTCCCCCAAAAGGGTGTAGCAATCCTCGGTGACGTCGTAGGAGCCTTCCGAAATCATGTAGGAATACCAGGTATAACGCTTGGCAAGGGTACTGAACACCGCATTGGCCAGCACGGTGACGGTAATGACCAGCACCGTGAGCACTACGGTAATGCTTGCGTAACGTACCTTTCGATTCCTGATAAAGGTCTTTTTCATGAATCTGCTTCCTCCGTGTCAATCAGCCCCAACGGCGCTTTTCGTAAACGCGGACGGTGAGGAACAGGAATACGAAGGACAGAGAAATATAATACAGCAACGAGGAGTAATCAAAAATACCGTTGCTGAAGGCAGAAAAACGGCTCAGCACCGAAATCCAATCCACCACGGCACGGATGACGTAGCTACCGATGATGGGCTGTCCGTCGCTGTCGGTCAGAACGTTTACAAAATTCAAAAGAACCATGGCCGCGATCACACCGATGGTTACAACGGCGGCGGAAAGCTGGTTCTCGGTCAAGGCCGAGATCAGGGTACCCACAGCGATCAGCGCCGCGCCCAGCAGGATCACGGCAATAACGCTGCCAACGATCTCACCGGTCACAGGACCGATGTGATTGAGAGCACTATCCTCCCCTGCCCGCTCAGCGGCACTGATCACGTAAAGGGGAATGAAGTTAATGCAGGAAAGGAGAATTCCGCTGACAAAAATGGTCAGAGCGGCAAAATACTTGCCCAGGACCATGCCCGTAATGGTAACCGGCGCGGTCAGGAGCAACTGCTCGGTGCGAAGCTTCCGTTCCTCGGCAAACAGGCGCATGGTGAGGATGGGAATGAGAATGATAAAGGCAATGATCAAAAAGGTAAAGTAATTGGAGGTATCGTAGCTTCCCGAAATGATGGTGGTGTAGCAGCACAGCAAAGCGGAAAATACCAAGAAGATTCCCATATAAACGAAACCGATGGGATTGATGAAATAAGAGCGCATCTCTTTGCGGTAGATGGCAAACATAGTGATGATCCTTTCTGTTACACGGGGCTCCCGCCTTGACGGGAATTATCCGCGCCCCTGAATTTTTCGTTGGAAAACAAATCGCCGGAATTAATCGTCCTCGTCCTCGGAGACCTCGGTGAGGGCCGACTCGGCTCTCTGTCGCTGTGCGCTCTCGTACAGGGATTCGCCCAGCTCCTGCTCCAGAGCACTCTTTTCCTTGCCTCTCTGGCGACGGGTAATGCGGTTCTTAACGTTGCTTCGCGTCAGCTTGATCTCCTCGGACTTGTCCACAACGGTAATGAAGATGTCCTCCAGGTTCATGCCCAGAGCCTCCATGCCAATGATGGCCCAGCCACGTTCTGCCAAAGAGAAGAACAGTTTTTTGCGGATGTCAATGCCCATCTCGCTCTCGATCATGTAGGTATACGCGTCACCGTCGCGCTCTGCCAGGGCTTCCACGTAAGATAGGCCCTGCATTCCCTTGAGGAAAGAAAGGATCTCTCTCTGCGGTCCCGAGATCTTGATGTTGAAGCGGCGGTTGTTGGCCACCACGTTGGTGATGTTCTCGGTCTTTTCGTTGGCAACGATCTTGCCCTTGTTGATGATGATGATACGGTCACATACCGCCTGCACCTCTTGCAGAATGTGCGTAGAGAGGATAACGGTATGCTCCTTGCCCAATCCTCGGATCAGGTTCCGGATTTCGATGATCTGCTTGGGATCCAAGCCTACGGTGGGCTCGTCAAAAATGATCACCTTGGGATTGCCGATGAGTGCCTGGGCAATACCCACTCTCTGGCGGTATCCCTTGGAAAGGGTGCGGATCACCTTGTGATACACGTCCTTGATCTTTACGGTCTCACAAACCTGGGCCAGGTGCTCGGCCTTATTGAGCTTGCAGCACTTGAGCTCGTAGTTGAAATTGAGGTACTCCTCTACCGTCATATCCAGGTAGAGGGGGGGCTGCTCGGGCAGATAGCCGATCAGCTTTTTGGCACCGATGGGGTCACTCAAAATATCAATGCCCGCAATGGAAGCCTTGCCCGAGGTAGAGGACAGATACCCGGTGAGAATATTCATCGTGGTACTCTTTCCCGCACCGTTGGGGCCGAGGAATCCTACGATCTCGCCGGTCTCGACCTCAAAGCTGATGTCGTCCACCGCGCAGTTGGAACCGTAATTTTTGACAAGATGTTCAATTTTTATCATAGAAAACAGAATTTCCTTTCCGTAAAATTTCGTTCTTTTCATTCGACACAGTCTTATTCAAAATACAAAGTTTATTTTATCACAAAAATATGAATACATTATGAATACAGAACAAAATCTCCAATGGACTTTATGAAAAATTTGTGTTTTTTGTGTGTTGCTTTACAAACCCAAAAACAAACGCTCAAAAATAAAGTTTTTTTGCTTTTTTTGCATAAACCGCCCATCATAGGCAAAAATAGAAACAGCACACGCGTGTTGACGGTTTTCTCTTGGCACGCCGCAATTTCAAAAAAAGGAGTTCCGATCATGTGGAAAAAATGGAAAGAATCAGAATTTTATGAAAGGCTGAAAAGAGTACGGGTCAACCGGGCCCTCTACCTTTCCGCCGTCGTCATCCTGCTCGCTCTTGCCGTAGTACTGGCCATTACGGCGGCAACCAATCGCGCAAAGCGCACCGAGACCCCCACCGACTCTACCCAGACCCCCGGCGTTACCGAGCCCGAGGCAACCCCCGAGGACAACGGAACCTCGACCCTCCCCACCGACAAGGAGCTGATCCCCGAAATGGCTTCCCCCGTCTCGGGAAAGCTGACCAAAAATCACAGCGTAGACGTGCAGGTCTTTTCCCAGACCATGCAGGACTGGCGGGTGCATCTCGGCATTGACATTATGACCGAGGCTGACGCTCCGGTCTACGCCGCCGCGGACGGTGCCGTGGAAAAGATCTGGCAGGATCCGATGATGGGCTGGTGCGTGGCACTCTCCCACTCCGGCGAATGCATTACGGTCTATAAGAACCTTGCCACCGAGCTGGCCGAAGGCTTGGCCGAGGGGATGACGGTGCACAAGGGACAGCTGCTGGGCTACGTTGGAGACAGCGCCCTGATGGAAATTGCCGACGAGCCTCACCTGCACATGGAAATGACGGTCAAGGGGCTGCAGGTAGATCCCATGGACTATTTCAGCGCGGCGGTGATCGCAAGCCTTTCCCAGGACACCGCCTTTGAGGACGAAGCCGGAAAATAAACCGAAAAAAAGCACTTGAAACACGCCAAAAGCGCATTTCAAGTGCTTTTCTTGGATGGGTTACATCGCCCGTTGCATCAGTCTTCGCAAAAGCTCGGACAGGGGCAGAATCAGGATTCCCACAAACAGATTGCTCACTCCGTGAAGCAGATCCCAGGGAAGCCCAGTGATAATCCAGGCCACCGTTTGCTGAAGATTCATTCCAAACAAAAGTGCCTGGGCCGGGGCGTAAAGAGTTCCAAAGGCCAATCCGTGCAGGCAGTTGATCAACGGATAGACCACAAAGGCAACCCGCCTTGGCATTTTTTGCGGGAGAAGCATGGTGATTCCCCACAGAACCGTCCAAATATAAAGATACGGAACCCACCAGGTAGCAAAGCCTGCGTACAATCCGTTGACGAAAACGTAGATGTAAATGGGAATCAACGCCCGTTTGCGAAAAACGAGGGTGAATACCATGGTAAACATTCCGAGCAGGTGAATGTTTGGCAGAATCTCCATGATGATCTTGGAGCAGAACATCAAGGCACCCAGCATGGCAAATACGCAGAGCTCCAGCACGTGGCGGGAACGTCTTCGCACGGAAGAAACAGAGGATTCCTGCTCGTTACTTGGAGTAAACGAGCTCATAATGCTCTCCATCCGCAATCTCGGTGCCGTCCACGCCGGTCATCATGTATTCCCCGTTCTTGTAGAAGCCCCAGTAGCTTTGATCCACGTCGTAATCGGCGGTAATACCGTTCACAACCTTGACGTAAAGGCCGTAGTCGCCCATGTCACCGGCAATCAGATCATGCTCCAACAGAGCATCGCCAAGGGTGGTCTTGTCGGTCTTGATGGTAAAGGTGACCGAATCCTCCCCTGCCTTGACCTCTACCATAACGGTTTTGGCGCCGTTGCCAAACGAGGTATCCTTACGGTAGGTGGCGTTTTCCCAAAGTCCGGTGGCATCTACGGTATTGCCGCAGGACACAACGCAGACCAGGAGCAGAACGGAGAGAAGAATTGACGTAACGGAAGTGATTGTTTTTTTCATTTTGAACATCCTTTCAAGTGTGTTTTTTCACGAAAAGGATAACATAAAAGCACCCTCCCATGGGGTGCTTGCATACCGAAGAAGGGATACCCTGCCGTATCCCGCATCGCCTGCATCTCCCCACGTTGCCCAAGAGACCTTTACGAGGCACAGAACGATAAGCATTCCGACTTGTTCCTTTTGCAAAAAAGAAGATACGGCAATGGCTGTTGCTGCAGATTCTCACTGCGATTTCCTTATCCCCGAGAAACGCCGTCCGGCAGCGCTCCCGACAACCGAGCCACAGGGCTCGCGATGAACTGTGTTTATTCTTTTGTGTAGGATAGTTATATCACATTTGACGCAGAATGTCAAGAGGAAATAAAAAAAGCCTCCGAAAAATGTCGTTTTTGGCGATGAAAAAATGAAAATTTTGAGAATTGCCACTTGACAGATTCCCGTTTTTGTATTATAATGTAGGGGCGTCCTGCAGATGTAACTCAATGGCAGAGTGTCCGCTTCCCAAGCCGAATACGCGGGTTCGATTCCCGTCATCTGCTCCAAAAAAGAAGAGAGCCTCAAAGAGTCTCTCTTCTTTTTTTAGCACATTATACGAATCAGAACCCCGCAAAACGCTATGCGTTTTGCCATAACGTGCGGCAAATCTGCCTGTGGACAAGATCCGCATATTACCGCACGTTTGGGTTCTCATTCCCGTCATTTTTAAAAACATTCCTCATAAAAAGGCAGAGAAAACCTCTGCCTTTTTTGCATACTCAAAAATCAGTTCAAAGCTCCACAAACGCGCACAAGGCGTGGTGATCCGAGTAAAAAGGCCCGTCCTTGTTATCATCGATTACCGCGTAGGACTCCTCGGGGTTGGTGGGAAGATTGGTAAAGATATAGTCGATCTTTCCGGGCCATGGCTCTGCCTTGGAGAAGCCGTGGAAGGAGCCTTCAATGTTCGCCGTAGCGTCCACCGTTCCAAGGGTTTCGGCGCTGGCAAGGATCACGTCAATGGAAGGAGCGGGACAACGGGCGTTAAAGTCTCCCGTCAGCACGAACTTATAGGGATTTGCCGCAATATCGCGCATGAGGATGGCGCTCTCAATGACTTTTGCCGTCTCCCCTCTGTGGTCACTGTGAATATTGTAAAAGGCAAAAGGCACGTCGCAATCTCTATGGAGCAGCTCGGCGCAGGAATACACGCGCGGACACTTGCTCTGATCCGAGCCCTTGAGGTAGCTTGCGGGCTTGTGGGGCTCTATGGACAGCCATTCCTGGCGGAATCCACACAGAGAAAAGACATCCTTGCGAAAGGCGATCGGGATCCCTTCCCCGTGATAGCGCTTATCTCTTCCGTGTCCCACGATGTAATAATTGGTAAGACGCTCCTTGAGCAGATCAAAGGATACATCCGCAGCCTCCTGAAAGCCGATGATATCGGGGGACTCGGCATCAATCGTCTCAATGATCTTATCCTTGCGGAAGTTGAAATGACTCTCCCCGTCAACGTCGGAGGGGACTCTGAGATTGAAGGTCATCACTTTGATTTTTACAGACATTTTAACACCCCTTTTTAAAAAATGGGATACCTCAAACGAAGTATCCCATTTGGTTTCATTCTTATTCTGCGTCGGCAGGAGCTTCCTCAGCGGCAAATTCCTCGGGCATAGCCTCGGCTGCAGCAGCGGCCTCCTCCAGGAGAGAACGAATGGACAGGCTTACCTTCTGCTTCTCATCGTCAATGTCGATGATGCGAGCGTCAACAACCTGGTCGATGGCCAAAATGTCGGCGGGCTTTGCAATTCTCTGCATTGCGATCTGAGAAATGTGGATCAGACCGTCTACACCGTCAACGATTTCGGCAAATGCGCCAAAGGGCATCATGCTAACGATCTTAACCGAAGCAATGTCGCCGATGGCATACTGGGACTTGAAGATGTTCCAGGGGTTGCTCTCCTCGGTCTTGTAGCCCAGGGAGATGCGCTTCTTCTCTGCGTCAAAGCTCTTTACAAATACGGTCAGGTTCTGGCCGATCTCAACAACCTCTGCGGGGCTCTTGATGTGCTTCCAGGACAGCTCGGTTACGTGAACCATGCCGTCTACGCCGCCCAGATCTACGAATGCGCCGTAGGTGGTCATGCTCTTAACAACGCCGTTGTAGGTCTTGCCAACCTCGATGTTTGCCCAGAACTCTGCCTCTTGTGCGCGGCGAGCCTCACGAAGTACCTGACGGATGGAACCGATGGCCTTCTTGCCGGGCTTGGTCTCGATGATCTTGAACTGAACGGTGGTGCCAACGATGCTGGAAAGATCGCCGTCCTTCGGAACACCGGTCTGGGACGCGGGAACGAATACGCGGTTTGCGTCGCAGAAAATAACTACGCCGCCCTTAACAGCCTCGGCAACCTTGCCTTCCAGCACGGTCTTCTCTTCGCAGGCAGCAACGATGTTCTGCCAGTTCTTGTCTGCGTCCACTCTCTTCTTGGACAGCTCGGCAACGCCTTCAATGTCGCTTACGCGGATAACGAAGGCTTCTACCTTGTCACCGATCTTAAAGTTCTCGGTCAGCTTAAAAGAGGGATCATCACTGATCTGTTCCGCTTTTATGTAGCCGGTCACGCCCGCGCTAACGTCGAGCTGCAGCTCTGCATCAGACACGTGTGTAACGGTTCCGGTAACGACATCTCCTGTATTTAAAGTTACGCATTGCGTTTCGAGCATTTCTTCAAAATTCATTTCGCTCATGGTTTTATATACCTCCTCTATTTCCTCGCTCGGCGTCGATGCACCGGCGACGATTCCAATGTGTTGATGTCCGGAAAGCAGGCTCTTGTCCAATTCGGAGGCCGTGGCGATCCAGACGGTGTTGCCGCATTCCTTGCGGCAGATCTCGTAGAGCTTGGCGGTGTTGGAGCTTGCCCTGCCGCCGATGACAACCATAAAATCGCATACCTTTGCAAGCTCGGTTGCCTCGGTCTGGCGAAGTTCGGTCACTCTACATATTGTATCAAAAATTTTTGCATTTGTATATAGTTTTTTTAATTTTTTTTGACTTTGGTACCAATTACCCAAATTTTGCGTCGTTTGCGCCACCATTACGGGGGTCTTTTTGTTCAAATTGTCCACTGCCTGTTGTGAAAGTGACGATTCCAGCTCCTCCGGGGAGGAAAAAACGTACTTTTCGCCGTCAAAGCAGCTCATGATCCCTACCACCTCGGGGTGGTTGGCGGCACCGATGAGAACAAAGAACTGCTCCTCCGGGTTGGTATCGGCGGCAATTTGGTGGATCTTCTCCACGTAGGGACAGGTACAGTCGATCCAGCGAAAATGGGGATTGCCGGCAGACAGCTCCTCCAAAAGGCGCACGGTATCCCGGGGACAGCCGTGGGCGCGCACCAGGATCGAGACGGGATGGGACGCGGTGGCCCGGGCGCAAAGATCGGAAATAGCATCGGCCTCCACGGCAACAACGCCCCGTGCCTCCATGGCGCGGTTGTAAGCCTCGTTGTGGATCAGATGTCCCAAGGTGAAGATTTTTTCTCCCGGAAGGGCGTTTTGGAGTGCCTGCTCCAAGCGATCGGTCGCCCGCTTAACGCCAAAGCAAAAGCCGGCGTGCTTTGCAACGGTGATACTTGCCATGGTAAAGCCTCAAGCACGGCGAGCGGCCAGGGTGGCTTCGATCACCTCGGCCAGCTTGGCGGTGCATTCGTCGGGGGTCATCCAAGAGTTATCGAAGAGAATCGCGTCCTCGGCGGCCACGGCGGGAGCCACGGCGCGGGTACTGTCCGCCAGGTCTCTTTGACGCATATCCGAGAGCACCTCCTCCAGGGTGGAGGGGATCCCCTTGGCGTTCAGCTCATCGCAACGCCGCTGGGCGCGGCACTCGTCGCTGGCGGTCAGAAAAATCTTAACGTCGGCATTGGGCAGGATCACGGTTCCGATATCTCTGCCGTCCATGATCACGCTGTTCTTTGCGGCAATCTCTCGCTGGGTATCCAGGAGGAACGCACGCACAGCGGGAATGGCAGAAACCGCCGACGCATACATGGACATTTCGGGCGTGCGGATCTTATCCCCCAGATTCTCTCCGTTGAGGCAGACGATCTGGGTGCCGTTTTCATATTTCAATTCCACGTGGATCCCGGGCAGGAGTGCCTCTACGGCAGCGGCGTCCTTGGGATCGGTATCCCGGGAGCGGACATAATAGCCGACGGTGCGGTAAAGCGCGCCCGTATCCACGTAAATGATTCCCAGCTTGGCGGCAAGAGCCTTGGCCACGGTGGATTTTCCCGCGCCGCTGGGACCGTCGATGGCAATTTGAATCATGGTGGTTCCTTTCTATTCCTCTCCGTAAGCGGCGGCAGAGCCTGCAACCACTCCGGTGGAAAATGCAATTTGAAGATTAAAGCCGCCGGTATAAGCATCCACGTCGAGAAGCTCACCGGCAAAATAGAGCCCGCTCACCAGCTTGGAGGCCATGGTTTTGGGACGCACCTCCTTGACGTTGACGCCTCCGCGGGTCACGATGGCCTCGTCAATGGGACGGAAGCCCTGAATGGAAACGGTGATATCCTTTAAGGTGCGCACCATTCCCTCCCGCTCCTCACGGGTGACCGAATGGATCTTTTTGCGGGGATCGATCCCGCAAAGGGAGATAAAGGGCGCGATCAGCTTTTGAGGCAGGAGATCGTCCAGAGCGTTAATCACGTCCCGATTCTGATACTTTTGAAAATCGGAAAGCAAACGGGCATCCAGTGTCTTTTCATCCAACGCGGGCTTGAGGTCGATGTGCGCTGTGTATTTCCCCGGGGTCAGATCCCGCAAGTGCGCCGACGCCGACAGCACCAAGGGGCCGGTCAGACCAAAGTGGGTAAAAAGCATCTCTCCAAAATCCTCATAAACAGGCTTCCCGGTTTCGGTCTCGGTAATACGAAGGGTCACATTTTTCAGGGAGAGTCCCTGCAAGGAGGGACAGAGCTTTCCTGCACAAACCAAAGGCACCAAGGAGGGTTGGGGCGGAACAATCTCGTGTCCCAGGCTCTTGGCAAAGCGATAACCGTCGCCATCCGATCCGGTCAGAGGATAAGAGCGACCGCCGGTACAAAGGATCACCGCGTCGGCAGCATCCACTTCCCCACCCGACAGGATCACACCGCACGCCCGTCCGTCCTCCACTTGGATTCCCTGCACACGGCGATGCTCTATGGCAACGCCCAAGGCGCGACAGTTTCGCTCCATAGCCGAAACGATGTCGGCGGCGCGGTCGGAGACGGGAAAGACCCGTCGGCCACGCTCGGTCTTCAAGGGAACGCCCAGGGACTCAAAAAAATTCTTGGTATCCTCGGTGGAAAAGCGGGAAAGCGCGGCATACAAAAAGCGGGGATTAGTGGGCACGTTGGCCAGAAAGGTATTGAGGTCGCAATCGTTGGTCACGTTGCATCTCCCCTTCCCCGTGATGCGGAGTTTTTTTCCCACACGGTCATTCCGCTCGTACAAGGTCACCCGCGCACCGCATTCGGCGGCGGTAATAGCCGCCATCATTCCCGCGGCACCGCCTCCCACCACAATTACATGGCGTGCGTCAGACTCAAGATTCATGCTTTTTGTCATAGACTTCATACTGATCCCAAACCGCCTCCAGAACGCGAAGACGCTCGGTCACTTCCTTTTGCTTTTTGCGGGAAACCGCCATAACGATGGCGTTGATGATGCTCAAGGGTGCCACCAGGGAATCCACGAAGGAGATCATATCGCTTTGGGCGATGAGCAGCTGGTTGGCATAGGCCGCGATGGGAGAGACCTTACTGTCGGTCAGGGCTACCACGTTGGCGTTTTTGGAGCGCGCGTACTCCACGGCGTTAATGATCCGCTTGGAATACCGAGGGAAGCTGATGGCGATCATCACATCGCCCTCCTTGATCTGCATGATCTGCTCGAACATTTCACTGCCCGAGGTGGTTTGAATGAACTTTACGTTATCAAAGATCATGCGGAAGTTGAAATTGAGAAAGCTTGCCAAAGAGGAGGAGGAGCGTACGCCGATGATGTAAATGTGGTCGGCGGAGACGATCTTCTCAATGGCCTCCTCAAAGGATGCGTGATCTACCTCCTCCAAGGTACGGCGGATCTTTTCGGCATCGGAAAGAAGCACGCGCTCCAGAATATTCTCGTCACCGATGAGGCTGTTGGTGACCTCGATGCGCTGAAAGGAGGTCAGGCGGTTGCGAATGATCTCCTGCAGGGAATGCTGAAACTCGGGATAGCCCTCGTAGCCCAGCTCAATGGCAAAGCGTACTACGGTGGACTCGGAAACGCCCACGTAGGCTCCCAGCTTGGAGGCGGTGAGGTACGCGGCCTTATCGTAGTGGGACAAGATATAATTGGCGATCAGCTTTTGCCCTTTGGAAAAAGAGCTCATGCCGTTTTCGATCAACTTGAGCACGTCACAGTTCATGGTTAAAATCCTTTCCAAACGTCGATCTACATACATACGTATTATTATACCCTAAAAAAAAAGAAAAGTCAACCGTTTTTTGCAAGTCACGGGAATAAAAAATGCAAAAAACTTTTTCAAATGTTGCTTGATTTTACCTCCAACTTGTGATATACTGTAGAAAGAAGAAAAGGAGGTGTGCAAATGAAAACAACCGAATCTGCCGAAATGTACCTGGAGACCATTCTGCTCTTGCAGGAGAAGCGTCCGCAAATTCGCGCCATCGATATTGTACACCAAACGGGCTATACCAAGCCCAGCGTCAGCCGTGCCATGGGTCTGTTAAAGAAAAACGGACACATCGAGGTGGATCTCAACGGCTATATTTCCCTGACCCCCGGGGGCAAGGCGTTGGCGGGTAAAATTTTAGAGCGTCATCGCATTATCACCGATTTTTTAGTCTCTCTGGGCGTTTCCCCCGAAACTGCGGATGATGATGCCTGCAAAATGGAGCATATCATCAGCGACGAGGTATTTGACAAAATGAAGGAGCGGCTTTCCGCCCTTTCCTAAATGCAAATCATAACCACCCGTCAAACGGATGGTTTGCACGAGGGCTAAAAGCCCAATACTACCGGCCAGCGGCTCAAGCCGCTGGCTTTTGCTTTGCAAAAGCTTTGAGCAAACTCACCCTCCATAATCGAGAGCGCAAACAACAGTAAGCCTTCCCCAGTGGGGGAAGGTGGCAGCCGAAGGCTGCCGGATGAGGTGTTC
>JAFTNJ010000009.1 GCA_017451915.1 Clostridia bacterium | reverse complement strand
TTATTTGTGGTATAATGTTTCATGAAGTGATTGAGTCCTTTCTGTTAGGTTTGAGTTGTGGTGACTTTATTTTAACAGAACTCAATCACTTTTTCTATTCTTTTTTTACTTTCAGTCTCACTTCTATTGTAACACAACAGGAGGGACTCCTTCCTTTTTTGGGAAAATGCTTGACAAAATGGCAATTTTGTGATATGATATGCTTGAGGTATGCTCTGTGCCTCACGAAATATGTAAGAAACGATTCCCAAATCTGTAGTTTTATTACGAAAAAAGGAGAAATGGATATGACATCCGTATTAGACACAACAACTATGATCGCCGTGATCGTGGCGTTTGTTGGTATTGCATTTCTGTGGGGACTGTTCCGTGGACTGGCCAAGACGCGATTGCGTACGATCCTGATCCTCGTCAGTGCCGCTGCGGCGGTAATCTCCACGTTGATCGCAAAGCAATTTATTGCATCCGAGGATTTTGTAAACGATTTTGTAGTGCCCCTGCTGGAATACTTCCAGGTTTCGGGCATTGACGATCTTCTGGGAATGTCCGCAACCTTGAACGAGGTTCTGCTGGGATGCATCGGAGCCATGTTTGCTCCCATCCTGTGCCTGGCCTTCTTCCTGGTTTACTCGGTCATTACCTGGATCGTGTTTGCCATCATCTCTCTGGTAATGCACTCTGCCTTCCGTCGGCAGAACGAGAGAAGTCACCTCAAGCTGGTGCGTGTTTTGATCCTTACCCTGGTACACGCGCTGATCGTGGTGGCCATTTACATGATCCCGATTTCGGTGTACTCCGAGATTGCTCCCCTTGTGGTGAATGAGATCGCTGCGGCCGACGTGATGGATGCCGAGAGCGAGGATGCCGTACAGCAGATCGTTGACGATTACGTAGAACCTCTGAACGAGAATCCCATCGTGATCGCCTATCGCTCCATGGGCGGTGATGCTTTGTGCGAGCTGGTGACCGATTTTGAGGTCAAGGGAGTTCCCACGCATCTGGAGGATGAGGTTGGAGCCGTTTCTTCCTTTGGATGTAACGTTTTCCGTCTGACTCAAACCAAATTTGAAAATTACAGCAGCCGCGAGGCGGGAATCATTCTTGCCATTGCCGACTCCTTTGATAATTCCGAGCTGTTGCCCACCATCGTAGGCGAGGTGATCTACAACGCCTCCGAGGCATGGCTGAAGGGGGAGGATTTCCTGGGCGTGCAAAAGCCCGACGCAGGTGAGCTCTTTGATCCCTTCTTTGACGCTCTGCTCCGCGTGCTTCACAACGATTCCAAGAACACCCCCGCTCTGCAAAAGGACATTCGCACCCTGGCAGAGATGGTTTCTACTCTGGCAAAGCACGAGATCTTTGCCCATCTCTCGGATATTGAGGCCCTAATGGCAAAGCTGGACGGTGCAGGTGCTGTGAACGAGCTGATCACGGTGCTGGGCTCCAACGACAGCATGAAGGTGCTGATCCCCGAGATCACCAATCTGGGTATCCGTGCCATTGCAAGCACTCTGGGAATTCCTGCCGATACCACCGCGCTCTACGATGAATTTATGACCGACGTTGCCGATATTCTCAACGAGGTGAAGGCATTGGATGAGCAGGCGCGCGTTGAGCGGGTTACCACCGAGCTTCAGTCGGCCTTTGAAACCGCCGGCATCGAGATCGAGGCATCCATGCTGGATTGCTACTCGGTAAGTATGGTCAATGACCTGGTAGAGCAGGCCGCGGATGCCGACATTACCGCCGAGGACGTGCAGGCATTCTTCATCCTTTACGCCATGAACGCCTTGGGTGAGGAGGAAGAGGAGGCCGAGGAAACGGAGGACGGTGCCACCGATCCCGTGGGCATGACCGGTACCTTCCCCCTGACCGAGGAGGAAAAGAATCCCTTCGCCGGAACCATTTATGAAAACATGACCGAGGAAGAGCTGGCCAACACCGGCGCGGCTGTTCTCGCAAACGTACTGACCCAACTGACGACCCTGACCACCACCGATCCCGCACAGCTCTCCCAGGAGGTTTCCAGCATCGTTCGCGATGCTTACGGAGCCCTGTTGAGCGATAAGCAGGAGACTTTGGATGCCATTTCCAACGTTCAGCTGACCGAGGCACTTTCCACCGAGCTGCTGAACGCGGCCACCGGTTTGCAGTCGCCGGATGCTATGGCAGAGGTTACCCAGCGCGTAACCCTGGAGAAGCTTCTGATCAACGTGGAGGATGCGTCCCAGAACATTACCTCCGAGACCATCGAATCCGAGGTCAAGGTGATCGATACCATCTTCTCGGCGGCGACCGAGCTGCTTGGCAAGATGGAGAATCCTGCGGATCTGGATCTGACGACCCTGGCCTCCAGCGTGGGTCAGGTGCTGGACGCCCTGAACCAGGCGGGCACCTTTGGTGAGGAAAAGACTTCGGATCTCTTCAAGGCTGTTTTGCAGTCCGAGCAGGTGCGTACCAACACCAACATGGATATGGCTACCGCAACCAAGCTGGCCGATAAGGCCACCGAGGGCAACGTGGATTACGTAAAGACCATGCAGACCGTTTCGGGCAGCGTCAGCGTTGTTACCAAGCTGGGCAACGGCGAGACCATCGACGAGTCCGAGCTCACCGAGCTGATCCAGACCCTGACTCCTCAAACGGCAGGTATGATCGAGGTTTACGTTACTCCCTCCCGTGTGATGGGCTACGGTGTTCCCGAGCAATTCGCTACCACCTCCTCCAAGATGATCGCTGCGATCTTTGGCTATCTGGCCGAGGATGACGTTGCCGACTTTGACGCTGAGGCAAAGGCGTTGAATCAGATGCTGACCATCTCCATGGCGGCCAAGGACAATGCCCAAAAGCAGCAGCCTTTGTTTGGCGGTATTCTTCCTTCTGCCGAGGAAACGGTTTCCACTCTCCTTGGCTCCAAGGCAATCGGCTACTCCCTGACCTCGGTTCTCACCGACGGTTCCAAGGTGACCCAGAACGATCCCTTTGGTTTGGCTGAGCGGATGCCCGCCAACTCCGTGGAGGAGACCCAATTTGTAAATGCAATCCGTGCCTACCATCAAGCACATCCCGAAACCAACGTTCTGGTTTTGGAGGCTTTGGCGGCAACCTTTGGTATAACCATGAGCTTTAACTGATTATAACGGGGCTGTGCGCTTTGGCGCACAGCCCTGACTTTTTTTAAAGAAGGATACAAGAATGATCAACGGAATCTACTACGCAATTGACGCGCACTGTCACATTTACCCCGATCGGATCGCCGAGCGCGCCATTGCGGGAACCGACGTGTTTTACGGCACCCACGCCCTGTGTAACGGAAAGGTGTCGGATCTTTTGGAGCGGGCGGGGAAGGCCGGCATCGACCATGCCATCGTGCAATCGGTAGCCACCGCCCCCAAGCAGGTGCAAAGCATTAACAATTTTATCGCCGAGGCGGTAAAGGAGAGTGATGGACGCCTGACCGGGCTGGGAACATTGCATCCCGACAGCGAGGATCAGGTGGGGGACGTCAAGCATCTGCTGGAGCTGGGCCTCAAAGGGGTCAAGCTCCATCCCGACATTCAAAAATTTAAGATCGATGATTATAGAATGCTCAAGATCTTTGATCTTTGCGAGGAGGCGGGGATCCCCATTCTTATGCACGCGGGGGATGATCGCTACGATTTTTCCAATCCCAACCGCATGAAGCCGATTCTGGAAATTTACAAGAATCTTACCGTTGTGGGTGCTCATTTTGGAGGCTGGACGGTTTGGGACGAGGCGGTACGGGAGCTTTCGGCTTTCCCCAATTTCTTTGTGGATTGCTCCTCCAGCTTTCCCTTTATTTCAGCGGAGAAGGTCAAGGAATTGATCTGCGGCTACGGAGCCGACAAGGTGCTCTTTGGCACCGATTACCCCATGTGGGAGCCGCAGACCGAGATCGACGCCCTCCTCTCCCTGGGGCTTTCCCGCGAGGAGTACCAAATGATCTTCTCGGAGAACGCGAAGCGGGTTTTCTCCCTATAAATCAAGCAACTGACGGCAAAAGCAGACTGCTCAACCGTCAGTTGTTTTGTTTTTGGGGCAAAAAAACTGTCCCGGAGGCCTTTTTTGGGAATGTCAACGACACGATGATTGCTTTTTTGCCGTTTGGGGTGTATAATAGAGGACAAGAACGGAAGTTCCTTTTGAAAACAACGGAGGAAAAACAAGATGAATCAAATGGAGCAATTTGCGGCGATCGTTGCCGAACGGCGAAAAGCCAAGAAGATGACGCAAAAAATGCTTGCGGATCGGTTGGGTATCTCACCCCAGGCGGTTTCCAAATGGGAGAACGGATTGGGCTTTCCCGATATGATCATGCTCCCCGCATTGAGCGAGACTCTGGAGATCTCTCTGGACGAGCTGTTTGGGGTCAAGCCATTGCCGCGTGCGGAGGCTCCGATCTTGGAAGCTCCCGGGTTGGAAAGCATGGAATCCGGGGACGAGGCGTCTGTTCCCGCCTCGCGTAAGCGCGGCCTTTTTGGCTGGCTGATCGGGACAGAGGAGGAACGCAAGCTGGAGGAGTCCCGCTATGCGGAGGTGGATTCACTCTGGCTTTCCTTGGCGCGAGGATGCCGGGTAAAAGTGATAAAAACCGATGAGCCGCAATGCAAGGTGTCGATCTGCGCCACCAAGGATTTTCTCAATGCCACCACCGTGACCTGCGAGAACCGATTGTTAAAAATAAAGGTAGCGGAGAAAAAAAGGGTGTGCAAGCACTACGAAAGGAACACCGTCACCGTTTACGTTCCCTTTGAACAGGGAAGGCTTTTACACGTATCGATCTACGGATCCTCCTCGGTAGAGGTGTTGCCCTCCTTTGACGTGGGGGAGGTTTGTATTACAGGGAGCGGGGACCTGGTGGCGGGGAGCTTTTTCCAACGGCTGTCGGCAACCGTTTCCGGGAGCGGCGATTTCATTGTGGATGATAGCCTTGGAGAGACCACCCTTCGTATTTCGGGCTCCGGGGATATGCGCTTTGGAAGGCTGGTCAACGCGAACGTTAAAGTTTCGGGCAGCGGAGATCTGGATTCCGATCAAACCCGGGGAAATACGCACGTCACGGTGAGAGGAAGTGGAGACGTGGAGCTTGGTGATCTTCTTGGAGAGCTGGACGTACGAATCTCGGGGAGCGGCGACGTTTCGGGGCGCGGAGAGCTGGAGCAATTATTCTTGGAGCTCCTTGGCAGTGGAGATTTTCACGGCGACCGTTTGGCGGTCACCAACGCCGAGCTTCACGCCTCGGGGAGTGGCAACATTTCCATTGGCTGTGTGCGGGGAGACTTGACCAAAAACATAGGCCGTTCCACTACGCTGGTCATTGGTGCGCGGAAATAATCGCTTGGCGTCAAAAAAGAAAGATACAACCGACGGTTGAGAAGCCATGGCCTCAACCGTCGGTTGTAATTTTGGTGGGAGGACACGGTGTTTTTCTTCTTTTGGGGAGGCAAAAAACAACAAGGCGGTTATTGCAAAATCAGGGAGAAGCGTGTATAATAAAGACAAGCAAGCGCGCGGCTGTTTATATCGAGGAGGAATAGAGCATGAGTTCATTCAAGCATTTTGCAAAGACCGTTTCCGATAAACGAAAAGAGAAGAAGCTGACCCAGGAGGCTCTTGCGGCGCGTCTTGGGATCTCCCCTCAAGCAATCTCCAAATGGGAAAACGGAATGGGGCTTCCCGATGTTACCCTCTTTCCCGTTTTGGCCGAGACCCTTGGGGTCTCTCTGGAGGAGTTGTTCGGTGTTGGAGCGGCGGAGGAATCCTCCCGCGTGCCTCCCACCTACGGCGGCCTTCCCATGGCGGGCACCGGAGCACGCCGGGTCTGCTACTCGGCCAAGCCCGTGGTGGAGCAGAAGGGGGAGAAGATCCTTTTTGGCGACGGAAGCGAAGCCGATCTGGAAAGCGGTTGGTCCACCAACTGTGGCGCGGGAGAGATTCGTATTTATAAAATGGAGGAGATCAGTTGGGGTCCTCGCAAGCGGTATTCCGGGGAGATCAAAACGGTAGAGGAGACCTATTCGAATTTTGATTCGGTCTATCTTTCCGTGTCCCGTTATTGCTCGGTTCGCGTGCTGAAAAGCGAGGACGAAAAGGGACGGTTGGAGATTACCGCCAACGAGGAATTTCTGGACGCCACCACGATTACCTGTGAGAATAAGCTCCTCAAGGTGCACGTCAAGAGCCGGAACAACGGAGATTCGCGGGAGGAAAGCGCGATCAAGGTGTTTGTGCCCTTTAATACGGGGCGGCTGTTGCATCTTTCCCTGTATGGCGAATGCAAGGCCAACGTAAAGCCTGATTTTGCCGAGGGGGAGATCAAGATCAGCGGCTGCGGAGAGATTCAGCTCGGATCCTTTTCTAAACGGCTGTATTCCTCCATTTCAGGAAGCGGCTCAATTCAGGGAGGCGACAGCCTTGGGAATACGACCCTGCGTGTCTCGGGCTCCGGAGATATGCGCTTTGGTCGGCTGAACAACGTGGAGATCAACATTGCCGGAAGTGCCCATATCGAAGGACATGGTGCCGAAGGAAGCACAAAAGTAAAAATTTCGGGCAGCGGAGATCTGGAGCTGGGAGAGGTGCGCGGCACCATGGAGGCCAAGATTACCGGTAGCGGAGAGATCTTTTGCAGTGGGGAATTGGAAAAGCTGGTTTATTCGGTTTCCGGCAGCGGGGGCCTGCAAGGAAAGGGCTTGACGGTGACCGATGCCGAGATCCACACCGTGGGAGCGGGCGACGTTGAGCTGGGATGGATCAAGGGACGATCCCTGGAGAAGTTGAGCAAGAATTCCATACTTAAGGTTGGCCGTCGCGGATAAATTTTTTTGAAAAATAATGAAAAAATTTCAAGAAACCTCTTGCAAAAAGGAAAAAGATGTGGTATAATACCGCTGTTGCGCTATGAGCGCGAGATTTTAGGGCGGTCCGCTGCATGCTCGCATGAACGTCCGGTATTTTAAGGAGGACTCAAAAATGAATTTGATTGAGGCTTTTACAAACGAGCAATTGAAGAGCGAGCTGCCTCTGGTTCGCATCGGTGACACCATCCGTGTTCACAACAAGATCAAAGAGGGCGCAAGAGAGAGAATCCAGATGTTTGAGGGCACCGTTATTGCAAAGCACGGCGGTGGAATCTCCGAGACCTTTACCGTAAGACGTATTTCCTACGGCGTAGGCGTGGAGAAGACCTTCCCCATTCATTCTCCCAACGTGGTTAAGGTTGATATCATCCGTGTTGGTAAGGTAAGACGCGCTAAGCTGTACTACCTGCGTGACCGTGTTGGTAAGGCTTCCAAGGTTAAGGAGCAGATCTAACCATCATACAAAAACGGGACTTCGGAACCTATTTCCGGGTCCCGTTTTTGTTTTTGCCGTTCTATTTCTTCTTCCTTTCTCATAGAATGAACCAACAAACCTGGAAACGAGAGGAGAAGAAGGATGAAGGGGAATGTTTGGCGGCGGTGCCTTGCGCTGGGATGTGTTGTAGGGGTGTGGATGACGTTCATGATAATTCCATGCTTTGCCGTTCAGGAAACGGCGGTGGTCTCCCATGGATTGCAGATCCTGGCTGCCACCTCCGACGTGGCCGTGGCGGCACCCGTAGGCAACGAGGTGGTCTTTTCGGCGGACGTGTTTGCCCGCGGACTGAATCTTTCCCGGGTGGATTTCATTACGGTAAAATCGCTGCCCCCGGTGACCGATGGGGAGCTGCTCCTGGGATCTTCACGGGTGGCGGAGGGGCAAACGGTTGCGGCCTCCGAGCTTCCGTATCTGGTCTTTTGCGCCGCGGAGGAGCGGGAGATGCAATCCTCCTTTGGCTTTACGGTCAACGGTTCTTCCGTAACCATGGTCTGCAACGTCTATCTTTTGGAGCAGACCAACTATACTCCCACGGTGAGCATGGCGTCGGGGCTTTCCCTCAATCAGTCCACCTATCGGGATCTTTGTGTTCACGGTAGGCTTTCGGCCTACGATCCCGACGGAGACGATCTGACCTTTGAGGTGGTTTCCTATCCGCAAAACGGCTGGATCGAGATGACCGATCGGGGGCTGGGGACCTACGTTTACACGCCTTATTCGGGCTACGTGGGAAGTGACCGCTTTTCCTACGTTGCCCGGGACAAATACGGCAATTACAGTGCCATGGCCACGGTGGAGCTAAAGATCGCGCTTTCGGGCACGGCGGTGACCTATGTGGATATGACCGATTCCCATGCCTACGGTGCGGCACTGGCACTGACCGAGGCGGGAGTGATGAGCGGTACGCAGGTGGGGAACCAACACTATTTTTATCCCGACGATACGGTGACCCGCGCCGAGTTTTTGGTTATGGCCATGAATGCGGCGGGAATTACCAACGTGCCCAACTGCTACGATACCGGCTTTGCGGATGATGCCGATATTCCCCCCACCATGAAGGGCTACGTTGCCACGGCCTACGCCATGAAGTACATCAGCGGAAGCTTGGTGGAAGGGGAGTTGCGCTTTTTGCCCAACGAGGAGATCACTCGGGCGCAGGCGGCGGTGATCCTTTCGGGCATCGTTGGTTTGTGTGACGTGGCAGTCACTCCCACCTTTGCCGACGGCTCCGAGATCCCCGTCTGGGCCAGCGAAGCCATCTACTCTCTGAACGCCGCGGGAATCATGACCTCGGAGGACGGCTACATTTCCGCCACCGCCAAGCTGACAAGAGAGCAGACGGCCCAACTTTTGGCCGCGGTGATGCAATATATGAATTAAGATTCTTTTGCTGCGGAGCGGGCAGAGCATTGCCCGCTCTGTATTATTGCCTTTAGGCAGTTGAGCGCTTGACGCGAAACAGACAACCACCCGCTATGCGGGTGGGCGACAAAGGTTTTACCCTTGTTCTTGGAGCAGATGTAACATAAGCCTTCTCCTGTGGGAGAAGGGGGACCACCGTAGGTGGT
>JAFTNJ010000076.1 GCA_017451915.1 Clostridia bacterium | reverse complement strand
CATTTTGGAGCGAGTCAGCTCCATGGCAATCTCGCTCTGCAACTCCTTGAGGGAGTCCATGTCCTTTGCCTTCAGCTCGATAAATACCGAGCAATGCAGAAGGGGTTCACGGTTCTTTCGCAGGTTGGCCAGGAGTTCGATTACATCCTGGAGGTTGCCTTCGGCTTCGATGGTATCGTTCATATCGTTACCGCCGCTTTTCATCTTGTTGCGGCGGGTGGCGTTCTGAATGATCTTCCTTTGCTCCATTGCCTCTACCAATCGATGGTAGATGCGGAGCGTTACGCCGTTGCGGTCGGCAAGCTGCGAGAGGATGGCCTGTTCCTCGGTAGAGGGCGGATACTCACGGATTACCCACACGCATCGGTAGCTGTCGCCGACGATATAATGGTCGGATAAAAATTTCACGGTACCGGGCAGGATCATATCGAAGAAGTCCTTGGTGCGGATTTCCTCCATCTGCTCCGGCGTGAGAACTTTGGGGGTTCGTTTTGACATTTTTCCTCCTTCCGCCGCTTTGCGGACAGAGGACAAAACAGCCGTCTTGCCGTATCCGCAAAACGACTGATTCATATTGGGATTTAGGTTTCTTCAGCGATGACGAGAAGCCTTCCGCTTTTCGCCGAGCCGTAGCAGGTGGAGAGGATGAGCTTCTGCCTGCCGTCCTTGACTTCGATGTCCTCGTACCGCTTATCGTAAATGTCGGTCTTTATCACCTCGGTTACCGTAAAGTACCGCACACCGTCTGCCGTTTCCAGCTCTATGACGGGGTGCTGTTCTCGGAAGGTCTTATCGAGGTATTTTTTCAGATCGGAGAACATAGTTCCGTTCTTCATGTTGTGACCGTAAATTATAAGGTTGGTGTCGGGGGTGCATCGGTAGTCGAGGAACGGGATGCCGGATACACTGTATTTCTTCTCGAAGTTCTTTCGCAGGTATTTTTGCGGATCGCTTGGAGTGTGCATCACGGGATAGTTCACCGCCGTGCCTTCGATACAGATCCAACCGATGCATTCGCTGTTCTGCTCCATAATGGGAGCAAGGTTTCGCTTCTGCTCGGTTGGCTTCGGCTCAGTTTCGGCATCGGTGGTTTCTTCCGTTGTATCCTCGGTAGAGTCGGTGGACTCGGTTTCGGTGGCCGGCACGGTCGTTTCCTCCGGCTTTTCTACAAGCTCGGCAAGTTCGTCAAAGGCATGGCGGTCGCTTGCCTGGTCTGCGTATTCCTTCCACGCCATTGTGAGGGATGCCAGGCAGACCGCCGACAGCAGAAGAAGCAAAATAATGAGACTAATCCTCCGTTTCTTCATCGTCCACCTCATAGAACTGTTCGCCGTCGACATCGGGCATATGCTCTCCGTTCATCGAGGCATCGAAGTACAGAGCAAGGAAGCGTTTGATATCCGCTTTCTTCATACGCTTTACCTCGAAGCCCTGCTCGGAGATGATCTTCTCGATGCGGTTGGCACTTTGGAAGACCTGCTCCGGCTTTAAGCCCTTGCATCTTGCGATGAAGAGGAACTGTCGGGCGGTCGCCATTTCCACCTGAATGCTGTCGAGGAAGTCCATGTCCTTTTTGAGCAGACGGCGCACCTTCGGATTGTTTTCCTCGGCGAGTCTGCCTTGCAGGTATGCCTTGTTATCGTCAAAGCATTCGGAGGAGTCGGTGCAGGTAATCTCGATGTCGGGGATCGCAGACAGTACCATCATCAGATGGCGAACCTTGATCTCAATGTTCACCGCTGACAGCACCGATATATTGGTGGGCGAAACGAGGTAAAAGAGCAGCTCGCCCTTGTTCGTTGCCAGACCGTATTTGGTGAAGGTCTTGATGCCCATGAGATCCTGCACGGAGCGTCCTTTTTTCTTTTTCTGCGGTTTGTTTTCCTTTGCCATGATCGTCACCTCCATTCGTAGTGCTGTTGTGTGGTTATAAAGTACCGGATGGCGTATTTGATAAAGTCCATCACGGTGGTTTCATCCATGCGGATGGTTAAAAAGCCGTAGCAAAGGGTTGCGGCTGCGGGGATAAAAAAGCCGAACTGCACCATGCAAACGATGGAAAGCAGTGCGGCAATGCCGAGTATGGCAAAGTCCCGCAAGCCCCATAACCACAGGTTTGCCGTGGCCTTTAGGTTCTGCGGATACAGATATTGTGTCATTTACATTCCTCCCATCGT
>JAFTNJ010000075.1 GCA_017451915.1 Clostridia bacterium | reverse complement strand
TACATCGAAATACAATCAAATACATACGGTGATTGTATTTTTGAAAATCAATTTACAGCATTTGTAAATGCATTTACACGAAATGAAAATTGATTTTCACCACCGGATTTTACCCGGATTCTGCCCTGATTCTGCTATGGGCGCGCGGTTCTGCTCTGCAGATCCAGCGCGCCGGAAATAAAAATATCCCCGGGAGCGTCCTCCCGGGGATACCTTTTTTTCTCTGGCTGAAGCGCCTTGCAATCACGCTTCAGGCAAATCATCGATGGTCATTTGCTCTTGTTGCTCCTTTTGGCTCTTGCGCTCAGATGCCTTCTCCTTGTACTTGTAGATTACACCCATGCGGTTAGAGTAGGAACCCTTCCAGATTACATCTGGATTCACCCGGTATGCTCCGGAGTTGATTTTCTGCAGGAACGGCGGGTCTCCCTCTTGGAGAGCCTTCATCGTCCTGGTAACGGTATTCAGGCTCATTCCGCTTCCTGCAGCAATGGCCCTCTGGGTCATAACCAGCTGATTCTCCTTGTCCAGATTGTCGATAATCCAGAATGCCAGGCGAAGCCTTTGGTTACTAATACCGTCCAGAGAGTTTACCAGGTGTTGCAGCCAAACCTTATGGAAATTGAAGTCTCTGTCCTCTATGACGTTAAGTTGCATAGGGTACGGCTCATTCGTTTCTGGGTCTATCAGAATCTTTGTGCCTACAAACTTCTGCTTCTTTGAGGTCGTCATGCTGCGTTTTTGTTTCTTTTCAGGCACTATGTTTGTCACCTCCTTCTGGTGACTATTGTACTCACTGATTTTTTGTTTGTCAATACTTTCCTTTACATTTTGTATCGATTTATTCGATACAATTACCCCCAGATTTCGATACAAACATACTTCAAATTCGATACAACAAAATCATCCAAAATCCTTAGAGTATCAACGTTTTTTTCATATTCATCACTTTATTTACTCTGTATCTATTGGGGTCCGGGGGCCCCCAATAGGCGGGAGCGTTCCCCTCCCGCGCCCTCCCCGCTGCTGGAGGTGCCTGCTTCTGATGGCCGTTCCCCTGTGTCCGCGTCAAGGGCCGGGTAGTATTTTTCGCCAACTGGCGAAAAATCTCCACCCTTAAACCCTTGACCCGGCCAGTCGCCAGGGACCCCGGGCCGTGCCGGCTCCGGGGAAGGATGTGTACCACATCCCCCCGGAGCTCGGTCGGCCCAGTGTACCCTGGCTTGTCGGGTCTCTGGTGCTGCAGGCGACAGTAGGCAAGGGGGCGCGCCGCCCCCCTTGACCCCCAGGGCCTTCCAAAGAAGGATGTGGGGGTGCGGTGCTTCGTCGAAAATTGTCGAAAAACGTCGAATGGTATACTGGAGGGGGAGGTGTTTTTATGTTGCTACCGTGGATGGTCTATTCGGTATCAGAAGGCGGTAAGGTTTTGGTTGCACGGTTCGCCACCAAAACCATGGCAGCCGATTTCGTCAGATGCCAGGCTGACGTGTCCGATGAACGGTATGAGATAGAGCGCGACCCTTCTACTTTTTGGTGAGGGCCCTGCCGGAGGCACCCTTCGATGCAGCACCATCCAGCAGAACGGCAAGCCGGGATATGCTGGACGGGAACGGCTCCGGAAGTGGAGAATCCACTTTTCGGAGCCGGGCACGGCCTGAATATCCGGCGACTGGCGGGGTCAAGAATGCCGGGGTTCTGCGTAAGCAGATCGCCGGCAAGGGTGGAGATTTTTCGTTCCAGCGAAATTCGCTGGAACGAAAAATACTACCCGGTTCTTGACGCTGCCACAGTGGCGCGGCTGGCGATGCAGCGTGGGGGAGCTGCCCGCAGGCAGCGGGGGCAAAGCCCCCATACCCCCTCGGAGAGCCCGTGCCCATAGGGCAGACGGAGAGAATACCACTTGACTGCAGCGCGGTCAATGTGGTATACTCACCGTATAGGGATTGGTTCCCCCTTTCCCCAGCAAGACACCCCTCGTAACCCCCGTAACATCCCTCTGAAGGAGTTGATTTTCATGACAGAAGTAAGTGTAACCGTGACAGTCGGTGAAGGTTCTGAATCCCATAATCATGACCTGGAGTACCGGCGCACATTGACCCATGTCCACGAGATGGACGATGGAGTAATTGAGTTGGTACCGTATACGGTATGTTACCGCGACCAAATTAACGCGCTGCTGAAGCCGTACATAGACGAGTACAACGAACGCGTTGACCAGCGGTACCAGGAAGCCTGGGACCGCTACAACGCGGGAGAGATAAAGACGAAGCCCCGGAAGCGCGATTATAAGCACATGGACTACGACTACTGCGCAGCCCATGAGGACGACTACATCACCAATCCGGTCACCGGCAAGCGGGAGAAAATCCCCCTGTTCCGTAGTCTGATAATCGGTTTTGGAGATAAGCAAGACCGGGAGCAGGGACGAATTACTGAAGACCAGGCGAAGACGGTGTCAGCGGATGTGGTGAGGCTGTTCCAGGAGAAGTTCCCTCACCTGAAGGTGCTGGGTGCAACCCTGCACCTGGATGAGCAGGGGTTCTTTCACCTTCACCTGGATTATAAGCCGGTCATGGCAGCAGAGTTCTCGAAGGGGCTGCAGTGTACCGTTTCCCAGGAACTTGTCCTGGAGCAGATGGGGTATCAGCCGGAGCAGTCCATCATAAACGGCCGTGACAAGGCCCCTCTGCGCTTCAATGCGTTTCGGAATGAAATATACCGGTACACGGAGGAATGCCTCGCAGCAGTCGGCTTGAGGCTCATGTACGGTGCGTCGAAGGTCAAGGAGCCGGAAAAGGACAGCTCTGTTAATCAGCCTTTGGCCAACTGGCAGGCAACCCAGGACGCAGCCAATGAGCTGCAGCATCTCAAAAACGTCATGCTTGATACCGTCCAGGGCGACCATGTGTCGCCGGAAGGGTTCAAGAAGGCCGTGGCTGCAGCGGACAAAATCGGCGGTGTCCTGGATGAAATTGAAAAGCAGCCGCGGTCGCGGCTGAATAAAAATAATGTGGTAGTCAACTTCCACCTATTCGACCAGCTCCGGAGTTTCGTCAAGGATATGGTCGAAACGGTGCGGCACCTGCTGCAGCGCATTGATATTCTGACCAAGAAGGTTGATGCGGAGAAAGACAAGGTTTCCGGTCTGCAGGCTAAGCTGAGAGGCCGCGATGAAACCATCCAACAGAGGGATAATACGATTGAGCGGTACAAAGACGAAAATTCCAAGCTTGACCGTGAAGCTAGGCAGAATCGGCGCGCTGCCCGGGAGAACGCCGCCCGACAGCAGTTTATGGAGCGGTATCGTGTCGGCGATATGTCGCTGGAGGAAAAATTCCAGCAGGAGCAGCGGCAACGGCAGCAAAGCCTAGACCGGTAAACGCGTTTACATGGTTTTACATTCGGTTGTACATAGTTTTACATCGAAATACAATTGTCGTATGTATTTTGAAAACCGATTTTCAGGGTTTGTAAATGCATTTACATCGAAATACAATCAAATACATACGGTGATTGTATTTTTGAAAATCAATTTACAGCATTTGTAAATGCATTTACACGAAATGAAAATTGATTTTCACCACCGGATTTTACCCGGATTCTGCCCTGATTCTGCTATGGG
>JAFTNJ010000074.1 GCA_017451915.1 Clostridia bacterium | reverse complement strand
TTGCTACCAACGGTGATACCCGTCTGGGCGGCGACGACTTTGACCAGCGCGTCATCGACTGGATGGCAGACCAGTTCCAGAGAGAGAACGGCATTGATCTGCGCAAGGATAAGATGGTTTTGCAGAGACTCCGTGATGCCGCAGAAAAGGCAAAGATCGAGCTTTCCGGCATGACCTCCACCTCCATCAACCTGCCCTTTATCACTGCTACCGCCGAGGGGCCTCTCCACTTTGAGGCAACTCTGAGCCGCGCAGAATTCGATCGCATTACCGCAGACCTGGTAGAGAGAAGCATGATCCCCACCAAGAAGGCTCTTGCTGACGCAGGTCTTTCGGTAAATCAGATCGATAAGGTTCTTCTGGTTGGCGGTTCTACCCGTATTCCCGCCGTTCAGGAGGCTGTAAAGAAGTTTATTGGTAAGGATCCCTTCAAGGGCATCAACCCCGACGAGTGCGTTGCCATTGGCGCGGCCATTCAGGGCGGTGTTCTTGGCGGCGAGGTCAAGGATCTGCTCCTGCTGGACGTAACGCCTCTGTCCCTGGGTATCGAAACTCTGGGCGGCGTATTCAACCGCATCATCGACCGCAACACCACCATTCCCGTAAAGAAGAGCCAGGTATATTCTACCGCCGCAGACGGCCAGACCTCGGTAGAGATCCACGTTCTACAGGGTGAGCGCGAAATGGCTGCTCACAATACCACCCTGGGCCGCTTCATTCTGGACGGCATTACTCCCGCTCCCCGTGGTGTACCCCAGATCGAGGTTACCTTTGACATCGACGCCAACGGTATCGTAAACGTTACCGCAACCGATAAGGGCACCGGTAAGGAGCAGCACATCACCATCACCTCCTCCACCAACATGAGCCAGGAGGACATCGACCGCGCGGTGAAGGATGCCGAGAAGTATGCCGAGGAGGACAAGAAGGCCAAGGAGGCTGTGGATACCCGCAACCGTGCCGAGTCCATCATCTTCCAGAGTGAAAAGACCCTGACCGAGCTGGGTGACAAGGTAGATCCCGCCGACGCGCAGGATGTGAAGAACGCTATTGAGAAGCTGCGCGAGACCCTGAAGGGCAGCGATATCGAAGCCATCAAGGCCGACACCGAGGCTGTGGAGAAGTCTTTCTACAAGATCTCCGAGAAGCTGTATCAGCAGCAGGCTCAGGCCGGCGGCGCCCAGGGGGATCCCAACGGTGGCGCGCAGGGCGGTGACGGCACCTACTACGACGCGAACTACGAGGATCATTCCAACAATTAATTACCGATAAATTGACCTTTGGGGTCAAAAAGCCGTTCTCACCGAGCTTTCGGTGGGAGCGGCTAAAAGCGTGTAAAGGCGACTTCAAAAGTCGCACAAGCTCGCTGTAAAAGTTTGATCAAAACTTTCACAGAGTGAAGTCCGTATTTACAACCTTCTTTTGAGAGGAAAACCATGGCAGAAAAAAGAGATTTTTACGAGGTTCTGGGCGTTGACAAAAATGCCGACGCGGGAACCATCAAAAAGGCATATTACAAGCTGGCAAAGCAGTATCACCCCGATACCAATCCCGGAGATAAGGTGGCGGAGGAAAAGTTTAAGGAGGCCAATGAGGCTTACGAGATCCTTTCCGACCCCGAAAAAAAGGCCAAGTACGATCAGTTTGGTCACGCCGCCTTTGATCCCTCCATGGGAGGCGGTGCCGGTGGGTTTGGTGGCTTTGGCGGCTTTGGAGATTTTGGTGATCTGGGAGATATCCTGGGCGGGATGTTTGGCGGAGCCTTCGGTGGCGGACGTCAGCGTCGCAACGGCCCCGTGCGCGGAGACGATATCGGTGCCACGGTGACCGTCTCCTTTGAGGAGGCAGCCTTTGGTGTTAAAAAGGATATTTCCTACAATCGCGTGTGTCATTGCGCCGAGTGTAAAGGCACCGGTGCCGCCGGAGGCAGCGGCGTGGAAACCTGCGCCACCTGCCGCGGTACGGGTCAGGTTCAGCGGATCCAACGTATGGGTGGGATGTCCTTCCAATCCACCGCCACCTGCGACGCCTGTCGGGGAAGCGGTAAGATCATTAAAAATCCCTGTAACAAGTGTCGCGGAAGCGGCTTTACCCGGGAGAGCAAGCGCTTGACGGTCTCGATCCCCGCAGGTATCGACCATGGTGAACGGATCGCTCTGCGCGGACAGGGCAACGACGGCAAAAACGGAGGCCCCGCAGGGGATCTGATCATTACCGTTGGAGTGCGCAGTCACAGCATCTTCGAGCGCGACGATTACAACATCTATTGCGAGGTTCCTCTGACGGTTGCCGAAGCCACTCTTGGAGCCGAGATCGACGTGCCCACTCTGGAGGGCAACGTCAAATATTCGATTCCCGAGGGAACCCAGCCGGGAACCAAGTTTACGCTGCGGCAAAAGGGAATCCCTTACGTCAACGGCAACGGACGCCGAGGTGACCTGATCTTCCGCGTGACCGTGGAGATCCCCAAGGGGCTGAACGATAAGCAAAAGGATGCTATGCGCGCCTTTGCCGATAGCTGCGGCGAGAGCAACTACGCCAAGCACAAGCAGTTCTTTAAAAAGATCTTTGGACAGAAATGAGGATGACGATGGATAAAGATTACGTATGCGGTGATTATGGCACCGAATCGATTTGGACGCAGATCCGCGTCACGGTCAAGCTCCCCCAGCTGGATGCGCTGACAGCCATTATGAGTATGGTCTCCAACAATCTGCAAATTGAGGATTACAGCGACATCGATCTCAAGACCTGCTACGGCGATCTCATCGACGAGAGCATTCTCAACGCCGACAAAACCATTGCCTCGGTGTCGGTCTATCTGCCTGCCGAGCGGAGCGTGCCCGAGTGTATTTCCTTTTTAAAGGAGCGCTTTGCCGATGCGGGATTGACCGAGGCAAAGATCGAAACCGTGGGCGTGAACGAGGAGGACTGGGCCAACGCCTGGAAGGCTTACTACAAGCCCATCAAGATCGGTAACAAGCTGGTGATCGTTCCCGCGTGGGAAAAGTACGAGGCCGCCGAGGGCGAGCTGATCGTGCGTATGGATCCCGGTATGGCCTTTGGTACGGGAACCCATGAGACCACCCGTCTGGTCATTCGGATGCTGGAGGACTATACCAAGCCCGGATGCCGTATGCTGGACGTGGGGACGGGAAGCGGAATCCTTGCCATCTGCGCTTCCAAGCTGGGAGCCGCCGAGTGCAAGGCCTACGACATTGATCCCATGGCGGTGCGCGTGGCCAACGAGAACATCAAGGACAGCGGACTGACCAACATCACCTGTGAGGTTTCGGATCTCTTGAAGCAGGCCGATCGCTCCCGTCCCTACGACCTGATTTGTGCCAACATCGTGGCCGATATTATCATTCGTATGACTCCCGACGTCGCTCCCTTTATGCACGAGAACACGGTGCTCCTGGCCTCGGGCATCATTGCCGAGCGGGCGCAGGACGTCATCGATTGCTTCGAAAAGAACGGCTACAAGATCGTGGAAAAGCTGGAAGATAACGGCTGGTGCGGCTTGGCGGTCATGAAAAAGTAAAAATTAAAATCATAACCACCCGTCAAACGGGTGGTATGCACGAGGGCTAAAAGCCCAGTACTACCGGCCAGCGGCTCAAACCGCTGGCTTTGGCTTTGTAAAGGCTTTGAGTAAACTTTCCCTCCATAATTGAGAGCGTAAACAACAGTAAGCCTTCCCCAGCGGGGGAAGGTGGCAGCCGAAGGCTGCCGGATGAGGTGTTCTAATTCCAAAGTAACTCCTCATCCACCACCTACGGTGGTCCCCCTTCTCCCACAGGAGAAGGCTTATGTTACATTTGCTCCTAAAACAAGGGGAAAACATTTGCTGCCCACCCGTTATGCGGGTGGTTGTCTGTTTCGAGCGGCGCGCTCAACTGCCTAAAGGTATTAATTTAAGGGTCTCCCAATGCCAGGGGAGGCCCTTTTACCTTTTAAAAATGTAATTTAAAAAATAACGCAAGGGGAACGGGTATGATCTTCCTTACTTCAAAGGAAGAAATTCTTTTTATCACTTGTTTGACGAGGGATTGAACAATCAAAAATCAAAAAAAGACTTGTTTTTTGATTTTGTTTGTGGTATAATAGTGGGTGCCAAACTAATTCAATAAGATATAGCAGGTATAATTTCCAAAGGGAGAGGTATACTTTTTTTGCTATCCAAAATTTATGAATTTGTAAAAAACACAAATTCCGTGAGATTTTGGATAGGATTATTCTTGCCTTTATCTTGAATTAGTTTGGCGACTATCGGAGTTTGCGTTTTTATGCGCTAACTTCGGTTGGCGCTTTTTTATTTTTTTATGAAAGGAGGTATATTTATGGCACAAATTAGTGTAAACATACTTTGTAGTCATTGTGGGCATCTTCTTAAAACCGTCCGTGTTACAGAAGGGTCTCGCAGTACTACAAGCGGCACTTGTACCTGCTCCGGTTGCAGAAGAAGAGTACGTTTTTCCTACAATGGTTGTGCTTATACTTTTTATGCTTCGTAATTCTGCGCAGTTAGTCAATTGATTTGTATTGTACTGGGCGGCGTAGCGGTCATGAAAAAGTAAAACTAAAATCAAAATTTTAAGGGTCTCCCAATGCCAGGGGAGGCCCTTTTTTTGGTATTCAAATAAACCCCTGGTTCTACCAGGGGAGCGGGAAACGAGCGGAGTGATGAACAAGATGGGCGAGCTATAAGCAAGCCCAAAAGAAAGCCTCTCCCTTAGGGAGAGGTGGATTGCGGAGCAAGACG
>JAFTNJ010000052.1 GCA_017451915.1 Clostridia bacterium | reverse complement strand
TAAAAGCCCAATAGGACTGGCCAGCGGCTCAAGCTGCCGGCTTTTGCTTTGCAAAAGCTTTGAGCAAACTCCCCCTCCATAATCGAGAGTGCAAACAACAGTAAGCCTTCCCCAGCGGGGGAAGGTGGCAGCCGAAGGCTGCCGGATGAGGTGTTCTAATTCCAAAGTAACTCCTCATCCACCACCTACGGTGGTCCCCCTTCTCCCACAGGAGAAGGCTTATGTTACATCGATGTCCAAAACAATGGTAATACCTTTGTCGCCCACCCGCATAGCGGGTGGTTGTCTGTTTCGCGTCAAGCGCTCCACTGCCTAAAGGCATTAACCAAAACAGCCCCTGACGGGCATCCGTCAGGGGCTGCTTTATTCGGTTCGATTACGACGTCTGTCCGTGGTAGAGGGCAAGGATCTCGGCAAAGCCGGCCTCAAACTTGGCACCGTAGGTGGCCCACTGGGAGGCCCAGGGATAGGTCTGAGGCGTCTTTGCGCTCATGTGCAGTACCGTGCGGGGCACCTGCACGAAGGCAAAGCTGTAAATGCCGCAAAAATCGAAAACGATGGAATTACGGATCAAATCGTACATCTCGGCCAATCTGCCGTCGGGAGCATAGCGCAGCTTGATACACTGATCAAAATACACGGGAGCCACCTGGCGGTAGGACTCGGAGGCCATACACTCCAGAACGGCGGAGGAAACGTCCATGCTCTTGGCATTCAGGGGAACGCACCAAGTATCGTGAGTGTTGGCCACGTTGGTGATGTACTTCTCCTGGTTTTCGTCCTTCTTGGGCACGGGAACAATGCCGTAGTCCATTTCAATACCGGCGGCCACGCCGTTATCCACCAGACGAATGGCAGACATATAAAGAATGGCGCGGTTCTCAAAAAAGGCCTTGGTGTGGCCGTTTTCGTCCCAAAGCAGGAAATCGTTGGTTCCCGCGGCTTTGGTAAACTCGTCCAGCCAGGAGATCATGTAATTGGTATCGCCCATGAGCAATTCGGGCTCGCCCTCGGCGTTCTTGGTGGAATACTTATAGCCCATGCCGTAGAACCAGGTCTCGATCTTGGCCTCGGTGCCCGTCATAACGCCAAAGAAATCGTCCTTGTCCTTGATACCGTTGTCGTTCTGATCCGACCAGGTGTCCTTGATCAGAGCCATCATGTTGGCAAAGGTCCACTCGTTGGCGGCAACCATATCGTAGGGCGAGGTCAAGTGGTAATCCTCAATGAGAGAATTATTGAAAAATACGCCGTGAATGTTGTAGAGAGTACCGCGGGAGGAGTTTTCCACCAGGCTGTACAGGGTATCGTTGACCACGATCTCATCCACAAAGTCCTCGGGCCACCAGGGCGCGGTAAGATCCAGATAAGTGGTGCCGGCCAGGTTCTCGCAAAGGCCCTTGGCGGCCAGAGCACCGGGAATCAGATTATACACACAAATGGCGTCGTAGGCATCCCCCGAGCTGCTGGTGCTTTGAATGTGGGAGAAAAAGGCGTTGCGGTTGGCGTTCCAGGTGGCGTCCATGGGGAGCCACTCGATCTCAATCCCCAAGCGCTCCTCTACGGTGGCGCAACGGTTGAAAATCGCGTTGCTGATCACGTTGTCGGAAAGCTCGGTCTGGTAAACGTTCATCGCCTGGGATTCGCTGACAACGATGCGTACCACCTGATTGAATTTCAGGTCCTCGGGCAGAGCGTCCTTGAGGTATCCGTTCTCATCCAGATTTTCGGTAGCGGCATTGGTCTGCGCCCCCGTATTGGCTACGGGAGCCTTGGTGCCCTCTCCCTCGCCGCCGGACTGGGTACAGCCCACGGCCAGCGCGGCCAGGGTGCAGAGTGCCAAAAGGCTGCACAGGATCTTAACAAAAAGCTTCATGGGTTCTATCTCCTTCTCTATTTTTACAACCTCATTGTAGCATCAAAAAAACCGAATGTCAAGAAAATTTTGCCTGTCCCAAAAAATCACCTCCGTACCGTGCACTCGGACCGCCGACCTCCCGTTGCCGGGGTATGCTTTTGGTAAAAGCGGGACATCCTATACAAAAAAAGGAGCGTTTGATGAAAGTACTGATGTTGACCGATGCCATGGACACGGGAGGCGCCGAGACCCACGTAGCCCAGCTGATCCGCGGTTTAAAGGCGTTGGGGGTGGAGGTAGCTCTGCTTTCGGGCGGCGGGCGTCTTGCCGACGCGCTGGAGGCCGAGGGAATTGCGCAGTACCGCGTTCCCCTTCCCTCTCACCGTCTGTTCCGTCTTTGGAGGATCCGCCAAAGGATCCGCTCCCTGGTACGTACCCAAGGCTTTGACCTCCTCCACGCCCACGCCAGAATTCCCGCCCTTCTTTTGCGAGGAATCGCCCGTTGGAGGCGCGCCGACGGAGGACGGGTGCGCACCCTGGTAACCACCCACGCCCGCTTTGCCTCCAACCGTCTGCTCTCCCGCCTCTGCTACTGGGGGGACCGCACCCTGGCGGTGAGCGAGGATCTTCGCTCCTACCTCTGCGACACCTACCGCCTCCCTGCCGAAAGCATCACCGTGATCCCCAACGGCATAGACGGAACTCGATTTCAGCCCTCCCCCTCCCCCCGTCGGGAAGGGCCCGTGCGCATTCTTTTTGCCAGCCGTCTGGACGGGGATTGCTCCTTGGGAGCCAAGCTTTTACTCCGCATCCTTCCCGCGCTCTGCCGCGGGGGCTACGATCTTCGTCTTTCCATTGCGGGGGGCGGGGATGCCTTTGACGCGCTGCGGGAGCAAGCCGACACCGTCAACCGCGCCCTGGGGCAAACCGTGGTAGAGATGCTGCATCGGGTAGAGGATATGCCCGCCCTGCTACGGGAGCAGGATATTTTTGTGGGGGTCTCCCGTTGCGCCATGGAGGCCGCCGCTTGCGGGTGCGCGGTGATCCTTTGCGGCAACGAGGGCTACCTGGGGATCCTGGGACGGGAGAACGCCAAGCAGGCCGTGCACACCAATCTCTGCGGGCGAGGGTGTCCTCTCCCCACCGCCGACGCTCTGGAGGCCGATCTGCGCCGCCTGCTGGAGGATGCCGACCTGCGGCAAAGCTGTGCCGCCGAGTGCAGGAGCTTGATCCGCACCCGTTTTAGTGCCGACGGAATGTGCCGCGCGACTCTGGCGGTCTATCACCGTCTGGTTTCCCCGCCTCCGCAAAAAATTCTTACCGTGGGCGGTTATTTTGGATGCGGGAATCTGGGGGACGACGCCATTCTCCGTGGCTTTTTGGAGCTTTTGCACCAGACCGCCCCCGAACTTGGGGTGCGCGCCCTGACCGGGTCCCCCCGCAAAAGCCGAAGGCGGTTTGGCATCCCCTGCCGCTCCCGCAAGAATCTTCCGGGAATTGCGGCCGCCTTTCTCTCCTCCCACGCCTTCCTCTGCGGCGGCGGTTCTCTGTTGCAGGATCTCACCAGTCAACGCTCCCTCTTTTACTATCTGGGGCTTCTGCGTCTGGCGCGTCGCCTGGGCTGCACTCCCATTCTCTACGCCGCCGGCATCGGCCCCTTGGAAAAGCCTGCCTCCCGCCGTGCCTGCCGCAGCACCCTCTCTCGCTGTCCGTATCTCAGTCTGCGGGATCCCGACTCTATGCAAGCCCTGCAGATCCTGGACGTGGATCCCGCCCTTTTGCACGAGGGTGCCGATGCCGCCCTCTTTTTACCTCCCCCGGGAGAGGGACGGGGGCAGACCCTACTGGAGGAGAACCGTTTGCCGCGGAACCGTCCCTTTCTCTGTGTGGTTCCCCGCGCTCTCCCCGCCACAAGCCCCCTCTCCCCCTTGCTGTTTGCGGCGGTGCGGGTTGTTTGTCAGCGTCACGGAATGCTCCCCCTGCTCCTTGCCTTTTCCTCTGCCGACGAGAAGATCACCCGCGTTGCCGCCCGAGAATGCGGAGGACGGGTAGTGCGCGTGCGGGAGGCGGCTGATGCAGTGGCGCTTTTCGGGCTTTGCGAGCTCACCCTTTGTATGCGCCTCCACGCCCTGATCCTGGCCTCGGTGGCGGGGTGTCCCGCCATTGGACTTCCCGGTGACGCCAGGGATCCCAAGATCCGCGCCTTTGCCCTGGGGGCGGGGCAGGAGTTTCTTTCCCCGGACGAGTTGACGGCGGCGGGTCTTGTGGAGCGCATGGAGGCGTGCATGGTCGACGCCCCCGCCCGTCGGGTCCTGCTGGGGGAATCCCTGGCCGAAATGCGAAAAAAAGCGCGAAAAGACCTTGCAAATATTGCCCAAATGATTTATAATAAAGAAAACGACTAAGAAAGGCAAAGGCATTATGATAAAAAACGCGCAGCTTGCCGACCTGTTGCGCCCCGAAAGCTTTGACGGCATCGTGGGCCAGGAGCACCTCTTTGGAGAGCGCGGCGTGATCCGCCGTATGCTCGCGGGGGGACGCATTACCAATATGATCTTTTTTGGCCCTCCCGGTACGGGAAAAACCACCGCGGCCTCGATTATTGCCAAGCAATCGGGCATGACCTTCCGCAAGCTCAACGCTACCTCGGCATCTCTCTCGGACGTCAAGGACGTGATCAGCGAGACCAACACCGTGTTTGGTTCGGGGGGCGTTCTGCTCTATCTGGACGAGATCCAGTATTTTAACCGAAAGCAACAGCAATCCCTCCTGGAATATATGGAGGACGGACGCATCACCCTCATTGCCTCCACCACCGAAAATCCCCACTTCTTCGTTTACAACGCCATTCTCTCCCGCTCCTCCCTCTTTGAGTTCCACGCGGTTCGCCCCACGGCCTTCCGCCCGGTACTGGAGCGCGCCCGGGACTTTCTCAACGCCGAGAACGGCTTGGAGAAGCAGGTATCCCCCGAGATCATGGACTACGTTGGCAAATGTGCCCGCGGAGACGTGCGTCACGCCATCGTCCTTTTTGAGAACGCCTACCACGCCGCCGAGAAGGAGATCCTGAAGGAGCACGTGGATAGCTTTGACACCTCGGTGAGCAACTTTAACGACGATACCCACTACGATCTCCTCTCCTGTCTGCAAAAATCCATTCGCGGCTCGGACGCCGACGCCGCCGTCTTCTACCTGGCAAAGCTGCTCTCCCTGGGGGAGCTCCTGTCGGTCTGCCGTCGCCTCCAGGTCATCGCCTCCGAGGACGTAGGCCCCGCCTATCCCCTGGCCGCCGCCGTGACCCGCGCCTGCTGCGAATCTGCCAAGGAGTTGGGTATGCCCGAGGCACAGATCCCTCTGGCCAATGCGGCCATTCTTCTGGCCACCGCCCCCAAATCCAACGCCGCCGAGACCGCGATCCTTGCGGCCATGGACGCCGTGAAGCAGGGCAAGGGCGAGGTGGTTCCCAAGCATTTGCAGAGTCCCCTTTTCCAGGGCTATAAATACCCCCACGATTACGAAAATCACTACGTTGCCCAGCAGTACCTCCCCAATGATCTCCTGGGTACCACCTTCTACCACCCCGGTCCCAACAAGACCGAGCAGGCCGCCGCCGAATATTGGAAGAAGATCAAAGGAAAATAATTCCTCCTCAAATTCGATCTAAAAAAGCACCGCAGAATCCCGGCATACGCCGATTCTGCGGTGCTGTATTTTGAATTTTGGTCAGGCAAGGGAGGGGTCGGTGAAATGAATGTGGCATTTGGCCGCGGGATCGTCCAGGATCAGCTCTGCCGAAGGGGCCGTAATGGAGCCCGAATAGGGATTCTTAATGCTGATCAAGGGAGCCGTCAGCGTGGCCTCCACGTGGGAGCGCTCAAAGGCAAGGTCGGTGTCGATCATCTCACAGTTGATCAGCTTGAGGTTGGTGCAGTAGCACAGGGGCTGGGTGCCAATGATCTTGCAGTTCTCCAGGGTCAGTCCGTCGGAATACCAGGCAAGGTACTCGCCCTTAACCACACAGTTGCGCACTGTGACGTTTTTGGCGTGCCAGAAGGCGTCCTTGGTGTCGAGAACACAGTCTTCAAACCGGGCATTCTCCACGTATTGGAAGGAATATTTGCCGCGGAAGTTGAGCTCCCGAGCCACCAGATCGGCACCGCGGAAGAAAAAATACTCCCCCTCGGCCGTTACGCGGGTCAGGGAGACCCCACGGGTCATCCAGCCAAATTCGGCGGAGCGAACGTCGGTGTCCGTGATGGAAACGTTGGCGCACTCCCGCAACGCCTTGATGCCGTGCAAACGGCTGTCCGAAATCTGAATCTCCTCGGAATACCACAATGCCGCGCGGCAGAGCTCGGTCAGCTGACAGTTCTTCAACTCCAAAGTGGTATCGTGCCAGAAGGGGTAGCGAAGATTGCAGAACGTGTCCTCAACCAGAACGCAGGAGGACTCCTTCAGGGCACTTTCCCCGTCCTCCGGCCCGTCAAAGGCACAATTCTTTACGTACACTCCTCGGCTGGCGTACAACGCCCGCTCCTCTCCAAAGCGTTTTCCCTCAATTTTGATGTATTCCGATTGCTTCATGATCCGATCCTTTTCCAAAAACATATTTTACCACTCCATTATACCACTTATCCAAGCAAATGTCAATTTCTTTTCGGAAAAGAGCAAGAAAAACCCCCGACCGTTATACAAAACAACGGTTGGGGGATATTTTTTACGTAGGTTCTGTCTTGGAGGCCAACGCGATCCGCTTTTGGGATTGGCGCATACGGTAGAGCTCCTCGGTGGCAAGGCGGGTCTTGGTGACCACACCGGGCTGAGTGGGAAAGCAATAATACAGAGCCTTGGCGTTGCCAATGCCAATCACGTCCCCGATCTCGTACCAATAATAATCGGAATTGAGACTGTGGGTAGCCAGCGGCTTTTGCTCGTAACGAAGCTCGCCGCTGCATCCCGTGAGCAAAAAGCCCTCGGTGGTGTGAAGCAGGTGTCCCTCTCCCACCATATACAGTGCCTTGTGATCCACCAGCATCCCCACGGTCACCGGAGTATCCAGGCGGTAGGAGCCGTCCTCCAGCTCCTTTCTCACGCACTCTCGCTCCCAGCGGTACCAATCGGGAATGTGGGAGAACTCGGTCTTTCCCTCTCGCGCAACCAGACGTCCGAGGGTATCCATATGATAGGTCTTGCCGCAGGCCGAGCAGGAAAGCTCGGTGCCCACGCCGCGGGTGGTTCCCTCTTTGCCGCAGGCGGCACATTTGTAAAGGATCCGCTCCAAGCCATCGGCTCGGAAGGGCTCCCGGATCTCAACGCCCTGCTCCCGTTGCCAGGCGAACTGGTCAAAGGAGAAGGCTTCCTTCAGGACGTCATCCAGTTCCTCCACGCTCATGGAGGCGATCTCCTCCCGGGAGAGCAGTTGACGGCAATCGGCACGCACCTTGACCTTGCGCTTTTGCAGACCGTTGTACAAGGGGTCTCTGGCAAAGGCACCGTAGGTGGTGATCATCACCACGGGAACGTCCAAAAGCTTGAGGCAGGCCCCCAGCTTTTGCGGGAGGGCCGTGGCACATCCGTCAAAGGAATACCCGGCCTCGGGATACATAAGAACGTGGGTCTTTTTTTCCTTTAAGGCATACTTCATATCCCTGATCAGACGCAGATCGCTGACAAACTTTTGGGTAGGAATACAACCAATGCGCTCCATGAGCCAGGATTTGCCCACCATGCCGTCGGTGGTAGAAACGATGCAATAGGGGCGCGGAAAGAGGATCCGTGAGGCGATCTCCAGATCGAGAAAACTGGAGTGATTCATCAGGATCAGGCAGGGCTGCTTCAACACCTCCCGCTTTCCGGGAAAGGTAAAGGTAAATCGCGTACTCCAAAGATCGACCTGAGAGGCCACGCGAATGATCAATCGAAAAAGAAACCAAGGTCGTTTGGGCTTTTTGTGCTTTTGGGGCGGAAGAGCCAGCACCTGTTGCAGGGTGCGCTGTTTGGTTTTGATCTTCATACAATCTCCTTGCAGAATTCCGAGGCGGAGGGGCTTTCAACAACATCCGCAGCCCCTTTCGTTCCCCTTTAGCATACCACAGAAATCTCCGATTGTCAATAGAAAACGTCGCAGTTCGTTCTATTTTCGGTCGCATTGCGTTCATAAAATTAAAAATAGATAATAAAAGGGCTCCACTTTAAAGGAGCCCTTGGGTTAATTAATAGTTTATCTTTGCGGCCGTGTGCTTGATGCGAATACGACTCTTTTTTCCACATTTCGGGCAATGGAGATAATCCGTCGAATAACGAGACGCGGTAGAAGAAGACGAAGAATGCTCTATGATTAATTCATCATCATAGTTTCGTCCATCCATCACAAGTCGGTTACCGCAATGCGCACAAGTATATGCGACAATTGCACGGGCAAATGTGAGTACAATAAATCCACCAATAGCAATCAGTACACCCACAAGATTATCCTGCATAAATTGCACCACACCATACAAAATAGCGCATACTGCCGCATACAAAAAAATACTGATGTAAAAGCGTCTGCAGAAGATTCTTTTAACAATGCATTTCCAAACACCGTACTTTTCCTTTGCCGCAGGTTTAATGTGGAATATACGACGCCCGATTCCACATAAGAGGAACAGTGCGCAGATTAAAACGAGTCGGCCAATCGCCTCCTCGACTTCCGTAAAATAGAAGCAAGCCAACACAACGGCACCGATCATAGCACCCCACCAAATTAAAAATCCAAAAAACTTTGTCATCATTTCCTCCAAAAAATCATTGTAAAGACATTACAGTAATAAAGAACACAAAGAAAAAGGTTACCGCTACTTGAATTACATCCACGCCTATGTGAACGATCGCTTTAAATCGAAGTTGTCCATTATCCTTTATAAATGAGTCATCAAATGTATACTCATCCTCCAGGGTTTCCCAGGTGTCTAACTGTTTTTTACGCGGAAGGAAAATCAATAATCCAGAAATAACGGAAAGCAAAACCCAAACAACGATATAAGAGGCCTTATCTACGCCACCTAGTTCTCCCCCTTTGATAATGATGGCAAGAATAAAATCAAACACCATCAACCCAAGCAAGCCATATTTAGCAAACTTAAAAATATTATGCAATTTCTCTAATTTTGCAAACTTTGCCTCGATGGCAGGGGCAGTATCCACATCCAACGTATCTGCCTCGCCACTATACAAATTCACGTAAAATAAATATTTTTGTCCCTCAAATACAAACGTGAATTGCATCACCGGAACCATAACCAAAAGAATAGATAAATCCGACAAGCTATAGGAGCCTTTATGCTTTTTATTTGCATTTCTTGTAATTTCGTTAGCCATTTCTTTTACCGTCAATAAAGGATAAAAGACCGGCAAATTCAAAGCCTGTTCATTTTCTATCTTACTAAAAATTTTTCTGTTATCCTCTTTATAGGATTGCGCGTTTACAAAAATACCGTAGGACGAGCTTTTATCCACAATAAAACTGGAGCTGGCGTTTTTGCTCTTGGTTTGCTCGGTGGTAAATAATACGTCACCGATCAAGGCGTTCCCCGCGGTGTGATAGGATGTTTCGCTCCACTCATAGGATCCAGAAGTATTCAAATGATAAACCGGTAAATACTTTACAACAGGACTCAACTCGTTCACAGTTGCCTTTTGCAGAGTCGATTTAAATTCTGCGCTTGCTCTTGTCGCAAGATCGGCAACCGACTTCTGTACCCTTTCCAGTGCTTTTTCAGGTGTGATGAACCGCTGTAGCACATAGGAAAGATTCATTAAATTTCTTTCATTGTCTAACAATGTCAACAATCCCCCTTGTTTTCAACGTTAAAATTGTCCCTTCTTGTTCAATATCAAACAATATACCAAATCGGGATATATATATTATACCAAAATGGTATAATTGTGTCAATAACTTTTTTTATTTTTTTTGTAAAAAAAAGAGGAAAAATGGAATTTCGTTTAAAAAAATTAAGAAAGCAACGAAAAATTTCACAATTAAAGCTTGCCATGGACTTAAATATGAACCAAAACAGTATTAGTAGATATGAGACAATGGAGCGGGAAGCAGACTATGAAACATTGATTAAGTTTGCAGACTACTTTAATGTTTCGATTGACTATCTTTTGGGCCGGACCCCGGAGATACCTCCCCAAAAATAAAAAAGGTTTTCGACAGACACTTCTATCGAAAACCTTTTTTATTTTTTAAAATCCCTCAATCATCCACCGCCACCAGGATCCGGACCAATCCCTCCTCCTCGGCGTAGGGGACATAGCCCAGCATCCGATACTGTCGCTCATAGGTCTGACTGCTCTCGTAGCGCAGATCCAGGGCCACGTACTCCACGTCGGCAATACCGTCGTGGTATGCCACCTCGTAAATTTCCTCCCGCTCGCTGATGTGGGGCAGCAGGAAGGTGGACGCGCATACCGAAGCATCGGCAGGAATGGTCTCCAGGATCGCCTCCATCTTGGCGTAATCGTCCTTTCGCGCCTGCCACTCCGCATTATAATAAGAGAAGGTAGGCGTCACCATAGAGAGATAGAGACAACAGGAGGCCGCCGCGGCAATGCTCAACAGGGTGCGCCGCGTGGGGACCTGCAGCTCGGGCAGATTTTGGATCACGGCGTAAAAGAGGAACGCCGTAATGCCGAAATGGTACTGGAAGCCCAGCTGATACTGGTAGGGATACATGGTTAGGAGATTGAACAGAATGGGGGTCAGCAGCAGCCAACGGGCAGGACGCTTGGAGCAGAAGGGCAGCATCCCCAAGGGCAGGAGCATTTGCAAAAAATACACGATCTTATCCCAGGTTCCCGTACTGGTGGTAAAGAGCTGAACCAGCAAGTAACCGGGGTTATACAGGGCGGTACGAATGGCGCCGAACAGCCCCTCGTTATCGTCATAAATCAGGTTGGTAAAGCGGTTGACCATCATTCCCAGGCCGTACTTCTCCAAATAAAAGGCGGCAAAGGCGAAACAGCCGCAGGAGAGGGCCAGCACGCCCGCGCCGTGGAGACGGCTCCGTCGGGAGAGGATCAGATAGATGGCAAAGAGCATCAGATACACGGCGGCGTCCTCCTTGACCATCAGGACGCAAAGCGCGGACAAATACATGGGAACGTAGCGCATCCGCTCAAAGAAATAGAAGGTCCAAAGAAGGAAGAAGGTCAAAAAGCAGTTCTCGTGAAGGTCGTAAAAGCATCCCGTGCTGATGGCAGGATAAAAAGCGTACAGGGCGGTCACCACCAGGGTCACCTTCCCGGGCAACTGAAAATGACGGCACAGGAAATACACGGGGATCACTCCCGCGCCCAGGATCACCGCCTGCCCGATCTGCAGGGTCAAGGGCGAGGGAAACAAATAATAAAACGGCAGTAGCAGATAGTAGATGGGGGACAGATGCACGGCAAAATGGGAAAGCAGCTGATCTCTTTCACAGCTCACCATGGGAATTCCGGTCTCCTTCATATTGTAAAACATATTACAAAAGATGCCAAAATCAAAGTTGGGGGCCGAAAAGGTGAGATAGCGCAAGCAGGTAATTGCCGCAATCATTCCCGCCGAAAGCAGACCAAAAACGATGGCGCAAATCAGGGTAAACCGATTTCCCGGACGGAATTTTTCCAGCAATCGACGGTTGCGGCGCACCACGTAGATGAGAAACAACGCGTACGCCAGTGTCACCGCCAGGGTAAAGAGGCTCTCGTTGACACTGCTCACGTATTCCGAAAGCCAGCAGGCCACGCAGATCGTGGCTCCCAAAAGGAGCATCCAGGAATCAAAATGCCATTTCCCCACCAAAAAGGCCAGGAGCGTATAAAGCACGAAAACGCAGAGCACCACCAGCCCCAGCGTGGCCATGGAAAGCTCGTCCTCCTGCATAAAGGAAAGATAAACAAAGCCCCGGTTTTGGAGCACCACTCCGGCGGCAAACAAGCTCCACGCGGCAATCAGGCGACAAAGCATGCGGTTCCACCCAAAGGTGGTTTTCAGTCGCTGTAAAAGCTGTTCCTTCATAGATCCTCCTGTTTCTTGATGGTTCCGTAGAAAAGGCAATGGGGTGGCACCCTTGGCGCCACCCTGTATGCATAATTATTTCTTGTTGGTATTGGGATTGGAATGGGGTGTCCGAGGCGCGGGACGGGCACCGGTCTGGGTACCGCCCTGGGAGGCGGGACGCTGGGCACCGGGAGCGGCAGGCTTTTGCGCCGCCGACGGATGATAGCCGTAATAGCCCGTATCGTATCTGGACTTATAGTAGGCATCGGTAGAAGCGTTGCCCTTCTTGCGGTCCACCTGGTTGAGCACCACGCCAAGCACGCGGCATCCGCTCTTTTCCAGCTGCTCCTTTACGTTCTGGGCCATGCGGTATTTTACGTGTCCCAGATTCACCACCATAATGGCACCGTCGCAAACGCTTGCCATTACCGCCGCGTCAATAACCAGACCCAGGGGAGCCGCGTCCACCAGGATATAGTCGTATTCCTGACGCTTGGTACGGATCAGATCCTTAAAGGCCTTGCTGCCAACCAGCTCGGTGGGGTTGGGAGGATAGGGACCTGCAAAAATAATATCAAAGCCGGGGAACTGGGTGTGATAAATGGCATCGTCCATTTCCACCTGTCCGGAAAGCAACTGGCTGAGGCCCACAATGCCGCGCTCCTTGGTGATGCGGCTGACCAACACCGACTTACGAAGGTCGGCATCCACCAGCAGCACCTTCTTGCCGCTCTCCGCAAGACTGCGGGCGGTCTCAAAGGAGATGGTGGATTTACCCTCGTGGGCAAAGCAACTGGTTACAACAATGGACTTGACCTCTTTTCCCGAAAAGAGGATATTGGTTCGCAGAGTATTGAAGGCCTCACGAACGAAATAGTTATTCTTGTCGTCAAGGATGATTTCGATAGTTCTCATGATTCCCTCCGTTCTCAGCGCTTCTCTGCGGGGCGGTTGCCCTGCTCGGAGGAGCCGTAATAAGAGCTGCTACGGTAGTAGTAATATCCGTACTTGGACTTGCGACGAACCGAATCGTTGCGGTTGGGGATCATACCCAGCATACTCATGCCCAGGTACTTTTCCACATCCTCGGCGGAGTTGATCTTGTCGTCCATCAGGTAAACCACAAAATGGATCAGGTAGATCAAAATAGCAACGCCCATGGCTACCAAAAGCACCAGCATTTTGGAAACCGGGTTGCAGATCTCCTGAGGAACCTCGGCAAAGTCCACCACGGAGGCGATGGGCTGCTGATATTTCTCGTTGAAGTACTCGCAAGCGTGAGTTGCCACCTTGTTGGCCAGCTCGGCGCTCATCTCACTGTCCCCGGTGGTTACCGAGAGGGTGATGATACGGTTCTCGCCGTTGTTCTCAATCTTGATCATATCCTTCAGATCCTCCCAGTCGGTGCCTACCAACGAGGGCGTCTCGGCCAGGACGGGGTTGAGTACCTGGTCACGGCTGACCATCAAAACCTTACAGTCATCGATCAAAGCGTTTGCGATGGAGATGCTCTGTACCATCGAGTAGTTGTCGCCACCTTCGCCCTGCTCAAAATTACGCAGGATATAAATGGTGACCTTTGCCTCGTAGCGATCGGTATGAATGGCCGACAGGAGGATGTAAAGCCCCACCGCAACCACAATCAAAGCCACCAGCATTACGATCCAGCAACGCTTAAACGTGTCCCAAAAGTCTTCAAATCGAAATTCAATTTCTTTGGTTTGTTCTTCCATAGTGTTTGATAATCCTTTCTTAAATGATCCTTTCTCCTTGGTCATGGAATCAGATCCGCTCATTCCGCATCACGCGGCAGGCGTTTTCCCAGGTGAGCATACGAATGCCCTCGGGAGAACAGTGCTTTTTTAAATACTCCGCGCAGGCCGACATTTTGGGCGGACGGGTAGTCAGATTGTGCCCGTCGGTGGAGAGGATATGTACCAACCCCAGACGGAACAGCTTTTTCCACTGCCGCTTGACCGCCAGACCCCAGGAGCCCTGCACCGAGGACGCGTTCATCTGAACCACGCCGCCCCGATCCATAAACTCCTCGATCCAATCGATTCGCTTGAACAGACTGCGGTACCGCTCGGTATGCGCCAAAATCGGCGTATAGCCCGCGCCCATGAGCCGATCCATGGCGGCCTGGATCTCAAAGAAATCCACGCCCTCGGGAAAATCCACCAGCACGTAACGGCTCCCTGCCAGGGTACGGCAGCTTCCGTTCTCCAGGGCCTCCAGGCACCCGTGGTGGTATCCCAATTCATGGCCGAGAAAAAGCCGCATATCCGGATGCTTTTCGGCTACGTAGCGTTGCAGCTGCTCAAAGGCGCGCAACGACTTTTCGTACGTATCACCAAAAAGGTAAGGAGAATAATGCGGCGTTAGGCAAAGGGCCCGAGTTCCGTCCTCATAGGCCATTTCCAGCATGGAAAACATCTCCTCCGGGGTTTTTGCGCCGTCATCCACTCCACAGAGCATATGGCTGTGCATATCAAAATACGGCATTGCAAGCTCCTCCTGATTCGTTTTTTCCAAAGGAAAGCATATAAAACGGAAAAATAGCATAGATTATTATATCATAGGAAAGAGAAATTGTCTACCCCCTGCCCGAATATTCACATTCTTTTAACATTTCATTCCGTCCAAACGACGGTAAATTTTCTTAAAAACGAGGAACGTATGAAGCCAAAACGCTTGTTTTTAGTGCTGCTTTGCCTGCCCTTGCTCCTTGCGGGATGCGGGGCAAAGCCCCCGGACGCCGCCGCGGCAATGGAGGCGCTTTGCCAAAGCCAGGCCTCCCTTCCGGCGGGGCAGATCTATGTACTTTCGGCCCCGACAGACGATGCAGCCCACCCCTCGGACACCTTGCTCTCGGCACTCTTTGGCAACGGACGAATGCCCATTGCCCTGGATCTGGTGGAGGACGCGGCGTTTTTTCTTTCCTACGCCTCGCCCTGTGAGCTTGCGGTGTTTTACTGCAAGACCGCCGACGGAACGGAAGACGTGGCGAAGATGTGCCTGCAACGTCTGGACACGCTAAAGCATTATTGGACGGACGACGCCTCGGTCGCCTTGCTGGAAAGGGCGGGCGTGACGGTGCGGGGAACGCTGGTACTGCTGTACGTTTGCAACGATCCCGACGCCGCCCTGCGCGCCTTTCGCAGAACGCTCTAAAGCAGCGTTGCGATCCAATAAAGGATTCCCCAGGCCGTTCCTGCAAGCGTTCCGTACAAGAGGACGGGGCCGGCGACGGTAAAAATTTTGGCACCAACGCCCAGGATCAGCCCCTCGGCGTGGCTATCAATGGCGGGAGAAACCACCGCGTTGGCAAAGCCGGTGATGGGAACCAACGTCCCCGCACCTGCAACCTTGGCGATCTTATCAAAGACGCCCAACGCGGTCAGGAGCACCGCCAGGAAGATCAGGGATACCGATACCAGGGTCCCCGCATCCTCGTCACTCATATGGCAGAGCTTTTCATACAGATCGTGAAGCAGCTGCCCCAAAAGACAAATGCTGCCGCCAATCCAAAAGGCGTTCAGGCAGTTCTTTCCCATGGGTGAGCGCGGTGCCCGTGCATCGGCGTATTTTTGATAGGTCTTTTTATCCATATTCATAACAGTCCCTCCACGGGAGCAAGATCTCCCCACCCATAGTATTTCACACAAAAATTTGCTCTATACGGTTGACAAGATTCCATTTTTGGTATATACTTAAATTACGAAAAAACCGAAAAGGAGAAATAAAATGTCCTGGGATCAATTTTGTAAAAGTGTAAAAAGAGCAACGGGAAAAGCGGCGGACGCCATTAATCACACCGCAGACGTAGCCTCCATGCAGATCAAGCTGGCAGGTGCCGAGCGCAAGCTGGAGGACGCCTACACCGCCCTGGGAAAAGTAGCCTACCTGCATTTCTTCAGTAAGGACAGCTCCGTAGAGGAGGTGGCCAAGTCCATGAAGGTGGTTGAGGCGGCCAAGAAGGAAGTGGACGACTGGAACGAAAAAATCCGTGCCGCCAAGGAGGCACGCGCCAAGGCAACGAAAAAAGCCGAAGAAGCCACCGACGCCCCTGCGGATAACGCCCCCGCAAGCGACCCCGATGCCACGCAGGAGGAGCCTCAAAACAACGAGGCGAAGTAATTTGCATCAAACAAAACCATAAAAAAGCATAGCCGAATTTCTTCGGCTATGCTTTTTGTTTCTGTTATCTTTTATTTATTTCAGCTTTGCCAGAGCGGCTTCTACGCCCTTGAGATTCTCGGTGTATTTTTCCAGCTTAGCTCTCTCGGCGTCTACTACGGCGGCGGGAGCCTTGGCTACAAAGCTCTCATTGGCCAGCTTCTTGTTCACGCGGTCAATCTCGTCGGTCAGCTTCTTCCGCTCTCCCTCCAAACGGGCACGCTCCTTCTCGGTGTCTACCAGATCCGACAGGGGCAGATAGATGGTGGCCGAATCGGTGATGATCTGCACGGCGTTGTCGGCCGAAACCACGTCCTCTCCAAAGGCATCGGCTACCTCTACCTCGGAGGCCGAGGCCAGACGGGTAAAGAAGGGATGGGTGGAGGGGCCAAAGGATGCGGGATACTTGGTAGCAATGTAAACCTTTGCCTTGCGGGAGGGAACCACGTTCATCTCGTTGCGGCGCAGACGGATGGCCTTGATGGCGGCGATTACGCGGGCAAACTCCAGAGACTCGGCGGCAAACTCCAGGGCCTCGTCGGCCTTGGGATAGGATGCGATCACAATGCTCTCGGCATCGCCGTCGTGGGGCAGTGCCTGGTAGATCTCCTCGGTAATGAAGGGCATAAAGGGATGCAGCATCTTGAGGGTGCCGGTAAGCACGTAGCAAAGCACGTTCTGCGCTACGGTATTGCCCTCGGTGTCCTTTTCGGCAAGGCGGCTCTTGGTCAGCTCAATGTACCAATCGCAGAAGACGTCCCAAGTAAAGTCGTAGATCGCGGCCAGAGCCACGCCGACCTCAAAGTGATCCAGCGCGTTGGTAACGGTTGCAACCGTCTTGTTGTACTGGGTCAAGATCCACTTGTCCTCGGTAGCCAGGCGATCGGCGGCGGGAAGCTCCACCTGATCAATGGTCAGATTCATGCGCACAAAACGGGACGCGTTCCAGAGCTTGTTGGCGAAGTTCCGGGCGGCCTCCATCTTCTCGTCGGAGAAGCGCATATCGTTTCCGGGAGAGTTACCGGTGGAAAGGGCGAAGCGCAAAGCGTCGGCGCCGTATTTCTCAATGATCTCCAGGGGATCGATGCCGTTGCCGAGGGACTTGGACATCTTGCGTCCCTGGGCGTCACGCACCAGACCGTGAATGAACACGGTGCTAAAGGGCTTCTCACCCATGTGCTCCAGACCCGAAACGATCATACGGGATACCCAGAAGGTGATAATATCGTAGCCCGTCACCAGAACGCTGGTGGGATAGTACTTCTTAAGATCCGCGGTTTCCTCGGGCCAGCCCATGGTAGAGAAGGGCCAGAGGGCCGACGAGAACCAGGTGTCCAGTACGTCATTGTCCTGACGAACGGCGGCACCGCACTTGGGACAGGCGGTAATATCCTCGCGGGAGACGGTCATCTCACCGCAGGTGTCACAGTAGAAGGCGGGAATTCGATGACCCCACCAGAGCTGACGGGAAATGCACCAGTCCAGAATGTTGTTCATCCAGTTGAAATAGTTCTTGGAGAAACGCTCGGGAACAAAGTTGATCTCCTTCTCCTCTACCGCCTTGATGGCAGGCTCGGCCAGGGGCTTCATCTTTACAAACCACTGATCCGAGGTCATGGGCTCCACGGTGGTGCCGCAACGGTAGCAAACACCCACGTTGTGATCGTGAGGAACCACCTTAACAAGATATCCCTCGGCCTCCAGATCGGCCACCAGGGCCTTGCGGCAGGCATAGCGATCCATACCCTCGTACTTGCCGGCGTAGGAATTCATGGTGGCGTCGTCGTTCATAACCTTGATCTGCTCCAGGTTATGACGCTGACCTACCAAGAAGTCGTTGGGGTCGTGGGCGGGGGTGATCTTTACACAACCGGTACCAAAGCCGATCTCTACGTAGTCGTCGGCAATCACGGGGATCTCACGGCCAACCGCGGGCAGGATCAGAGTCTTGCCGATGAGGTGCTTCATATCCTCGTCCTCGGGGTTGACGGCCACGGCGGTATCACCGAACATGGTCTCGGGACGGGTGGTAGCCACCTCAACAAAGCCTTCCTCTCCCTTGATGGGATATTTGATATGCCAGAAATGGCCGGGCTGATCCTTATACTCAACCTCGGCGTCCGACAGAGCGGTCAGACATCTGGGACACCAGTTGATGATACGGTAGCCGCGGTAGATCAGGCCCTTTTCATAAAGGCTGACAAAGACCTCGCGCACGGCGCGGGAGCAACCCTCGTCGAAGGTGAAACGCTGACGGCTCCAGTCACAGGAGGCACCCAGCTTCTTCAGCTGACCCGTGATGCGGGCCTCGTATTTATCCTTCCACTGCCATACACGCTCCAGGAACTTCTCCCGTCCCAGGTCGTAGCGGGAAAGACCCTCCTCCACGCGCAGACGCTCCTCTACCTTGATCTGGGTGGCAATGCCGGCGTGGTCGGTGCCGGGGATCCACAGGGTATTGTAGCCCTGCATACGCTTGTAGCGAACCAAAATGTCCTGCAGGGTCTCGTCCAGAGCGTGACCCATGTGCAGCTGTCCCGTAACGTTGGGAGGGGGAATGACCACCGAGAAATGCTGGGCGTCGTTGGTCACGTCGGGGGTAAAGTAGCCCTTCTTACACCAATTCTCGTAAATTCTGTCCTCAAACTCGCCCGGGGCGTAGGTTTTGGGCAGCTCGTTGTACTGATTCATTATGAACCTCCAATAATTTTATATAGAATTTATTTTTTAACTCCATGTTCGCACAACCCTCGTGTGAAGGTTTTGATCAAACTTTTTCAAAAGTTTGCGCGGTGGAGGGCGCGTAGCCCTCCTCGACCTCCGCAGAGGTCGAAAGGCCCTAATCGGCGTTTTTCTTTTGCAAGCTTTTCTTTTTGCGCCTATCGTGTCAAAAAGAAAAGCGACGAAGGATCTTTCACACTCAAACGGTCCAAACATTTTTGTTCAAATCCCATTCCTCAAAACAAGTTCCGACAAAAAGAAAAACGCCTCCCAATCCCAACGGATCAGGACGCGTAAGCGCGCGGTACCACCTGATTTCGCACGCAGATCGCTCTCCGTGCGCCCTTTCTTCTTTGACGGCGAATCCCCGTTGCCAACTACCAAAAAGCCCGTGGCTTCCCTTCCCCGGCACCGCTCCAAAGCGACTTCGATCTTCTTTCCTCAAGGGCTCGCACCAACCGCCCCCTCTCTGAGAGTTCCAAAGGATCTACTCCTCTTTTTCATCGCGTTTACAGAAAGTATATCACAGTTTTTTCCGATTGTCAACACCAAAGCCCAAGTTTTTTCGCTTTGAAAGTGTAAAAAGGGAGGATTTTTTGAAAAAAAGCCGAAAAATAAAAAATATTTTTCAAAAAGCTATTGACAAAGGGGAAAAAGTTTGCTATAATATCAAAGTCGCAGGATGCTGGTATGGCTCAGTCGGTAGAGCACGTCATTGGTAATGACGAGGTCATCAGTTCGATTCTGATTACCAGCTCCAAAAATCCAACTCGCAAGAGTTGGATTTTTTTGTTTGGTATTCAAATAAACCCCTGGTTCTACCAGGGGAGCGGGAAACGAGCGGAGCGATGAACAAGATAGGCGAGCTATAAGCAAGCCCCAAAGAAAGCCTCTCCCTTAGGGAGAGGTGGATTGCGGAGCAAGACGGAGAGGGAAAGAGCCCCTCTCACCCGCTGACGCGGGAGCTCTCCCAAAGGGAGAGCCTTTCTGATAAAACCCGTTTACGGGGTGCAGTGCGTGTGATGCGATGATATAATTCGGTGCCCCTTTGAGGGGGTAAGCAGGTAATAGCCCCTTACAGGGGCTGTGCAAACCACCGGTTGAACCGGTGGTTTTGATTTACCTGTAGAACAAACGTCGTTTCAAACAACCGCCCCCGCAACGCATGGCGTTGCGGGGGCCTTTTGTTTTGGTTATTCGTATCGATTATACTTGCTTTCCTTGTCCTCGGCCGACTCCTCCTCGGAGCCCTCCTTCTTTTTGTTGGCCCGAACCGTTTGCACGATCATATAAATGGCCACGCCGCCGATCACCAGCAATATCAGAATGGTAAACCAATCGGTGGCGGGAACGCTCTTGCCAAAGACGTTCTCCATGCTGTCCACCACGATCACGGCACAAATGCCGGTTTCCTCTTCAAACTCCTCCAGAGCCGCGTTCACCGTGGACGAGGAAACGTTCAATTCGCTGTAATTGGAGAGATGAGGCTCGATGCCCGAGGGATCCCCCGCCTTGCGGAAGGGCGAATCCAATCCCAGGCTGTTGACCTCTCTTGTCATGCGCTCCATGACTGCCGCCAGGTTGGCACTCAAGGAATAGGCGTGGTAATCGTTGATCGACGCGTTCATGGCTCTGCCAAAGGCGGTGCCCTCGGCACCAAACAGATCGTTTACCTCACCGCGCAAATTATCGCCCACCCAGGCAATGGCATAGTAGCCGTCGGCATCCTCCTCGGTCAAAAAGACGATGAGAACGTGATCCTCAAAGGCCTGGGAATCGGCAAATTCCTCGTAATAACGGTTGTTGGTGTATTCCTGGAAGACCGCCTCGTCGTAGCGCACCACGCCGCCGTTGGCCACCGAGGATACAGCACTGCCAACGGTAGCAAAAAGCAGAACGCCTACGACCATCAGCATAATGATGGGAAGCATAAGCATTCCCACAAGACCGCCAAGGCATCCACCGCCTCCTCCGTAATAGTAACGGGGACCAAAGAACCACCAGCCGCCGTGGTGATGATGGTGATGATGGAAGGGGGGACGGTGCGGGCCGTGGCCTCCAAAGCCGCCGCCAAATCCGCCGCCGCGCGAGCCTCCTCCGAAGCCGCCTCCGCGGGAACCGCCGCCAAAGCCGCCTCCTCTTGATCCTCCTCCAAATCCGCCCCCTCTGGAGCCTCCACCGGGTCCCGGCATATCTTGTACCTCTCTTTCTCTGTTTTTCTCTGCCCTCGGCAGAGAGGATGGTTTATGATCTGATTTTAAAATGGAAAACTCAGTTCTCCGCAGGATCCTCCGCAGCCTCTTCCGTCAACACGTCCGACGCGGAATCCGCATCCCCCGGCTTGGCATCCACACGGATGGCCTGGGTAACGCGCCGCAGATTTTGATGCAAGGGATCGTTGGATTTCAAGCGGTTACGCCGACGCATACGGTCCAGGTAACGTCCAATCTCCTTGCGAATCAACTCCTTGCGCTCGGCGGTGGTGTCGGGTGCCGTAAATTCGGCAAACAGGTGGGCCAGGCGCAGGTCGCTATACAGAATGATCTGTGCGTTGTGCGTCACCGCCCAATGCTCCAGGCGGCGACGGTAAAACAGGGGCATTCCCTGCAGTACCAAAACCTCCAGGGCGTCACATCCCGCCAGCACTCCGTAGCCCGCCGAGATCCGGTTGTCGGGGAACAGCATGGTCTGCAGGCTCTTGCAATTGGAGAAGGCATGCTCACCAATACGCTGCAGGGTAACCGGAAGGCTGACCGAATGCAGAGCATGGCACTCCGAAAACGCCTGCTTGCCAATGGCGGTCAAATGCCGCGGCATACGAATGGACGACAGCCCTGTGCAACGGTAAAAGGCTTTTTCTCCAATGGTCCTGATGCTATCCGGCAGGGAGATCGAACGCAAAGCAAAGCAGCTGTGGAAGGTTTCGGGCTCCAGCGTTCCGATCCGTCCGCGGATCTCCACCCCGGTAAGGGAGGAGCAAAAGGCAAAGGCCTGCTTGGCAAGCACGGTGACGCTTTCGGGAATGGCAATCTCCTCCAGCCCGTCGCAATGCAGAAACGCCGCCTGGGCGATCCTGGTCAGGGTGGAAGGCAAGCGGATCGCCTTCAGCCGCCGACAGTTGGCAAAGGAATGGAGTCCAATATAATTCACCCCTTCGGGGATCTCGATCTGCTCCAGGGACTCGCATCCGTGAAAGGCCAGGTCGGCAATAAACTGCAAATTGGCCGGCACACGGAAGGAGGTCAGGGAGGCGCACTCGCTGAAGGCGCCGTTGCCAAGGAAGGTCACGTCGTCCGACAGAGTGATCTCCTCCAGGGCGTGACAGCGGGCAAAGGCCACCTGCCCCACTCGGCGCAAAGGCCCCAGGATCCGCACCGAACGCAACGAGGTGCAGTGGAAGAACATTCCGTGACGAATAACGTCAATATCAGCGGGGAGCTCGATCTCCTCAATGCTTTCGCAATCGGCAAAGCAGAAGGCTCCCACCCGCTCCAATCCCGCAGAAAGGATGACGTGCCGCAGGGAGCGGCATTTGCGAAAGGCGCCCTTGCCCAGAGACACCGTCTCCCGTGGCAGGATCATGGATGCCAGGCTCTCACATCCGCGAAACGCGTCGTCTCCGATCTCCCGCAAGCCTGCGGGCAGACAAAGACTGCGCAGCTGGGTACAACCGCGGAAGGCGTTGTCGCGGATCACCCGCACCCCGCTCCCCAGCACCACGTCGGTCAAATAGGTATTATCGCAAAAGGCACCCTCCCCAACCGTGGAAATCTCGTCGGGGATCACCACCTCGCTTTGCTTTCCGTAATAGCGAATCAGCTCTCCGTTGCGGATCTCGCTGTTTTTCAGAAAGTCCAGCGTGGCCTCGTCGAGGGTGGCCTCTGTTTTCTTCTCTTTACTCATGCCAAAAGGAACCTCTCTTTACTCCTCAATGCCCATCTGGCGCATCAGCTTTTTATTGAACTCTGCCGCCGTGTTGTAGCCCATGCGCTTTTGGCGGTTGTTCATAGCGGCGATCTCCAGAATAATGGCCAGGTTTCGTCCGGGACGCACGGGAACGGTAATGCAAGGAATCTCGATACCGAGAATATTGATCTTCTCCTCCTCCATTCCCAAGCGGTCGTACACCTTGCCCTCTACCCAATTCTCCAGCTGGATCACCAGATCCACGCGCTCGGTCTCCTTGACCGCGCCCATACCAAACAGGCGGCGCACGTCCACGATGCCAATGCCGCGCAGCTCCACGTAATGGCGAATGATCTCGGGTGCCGAGCCCACCAGGGTACGGTCGGATACCCGCTTGATTTCCACGGCATCGTCGGCAATCAGGCGGTGGCCGCGCTTGACCAGCTCAATGGCAGTCTCACTCTTACCCACGCCGCTATCGCCCAGAAGCAACAGACCCTCGCCGTAGACCTCCACCAATCCCCCGTGACGGGTAATGCGGGGAGCCAGATAGGTATTGAGGGTAGAGATCAACGCCGCCATAATATGGCTGGTCTTGGCCGCGGTGCGAAGCACGGGAATCTTCTTCTCCCGCGCCCGCTCCAAGAGGGGCTCGTGAGGCTCCAGACCGGTGGTATACAGAATGGCCACGGGACCGGCGTCCACAAAGCTTTCCAAGCGCAAACGCAGGGTGGCGGGATCCAGAGACTGAAGATAGCGGCACTCGGCCTTACCGATCAGCTGGATGCGGTCGGGCTCGAAGACCTCGTGGAAGCCTGCCAGGGTCAGCCCCGGGCGGTTGACCTCGGGCGTAATGACCTGGACCTCCTCAAAGCACTCGGGTCTGACCAAGATCTCAAAATGAAAATCCTCGGTCAGCTTTGCCAGCGGGATCTTATATACCTCTTTCATGATTCTGTCCCCCTATTCTCATACGGTTAGATATCTCTATTTTATCACAAAACTCCTCGGTTGAAAATACCTTTTTGAAAATTTCATGGGCTTTTTTTCACATATTCATAAAAAAGACACAAGTATCTTGTATAATACTTAACAAGAACTGTATGCAAAGGGGATCTACCATGAAAATTGCACTGCGAATCCTGAGCGGGATCCTGCTCATTGCCCTGCTGACCACCGGCCTGCTCTCCTGCAAGAGCCAATGGGAGAAAGAGGGAGAAAAGGTGATCGGCAGCTGTGCCGGCTACGACGTCCTCTACGAGGAGCTTCGCTACGTCACCCTCTCCTACAAGGATATGTTTGCCTCCACCTACGGCGAGGATATCTGGGCCACGGCCGAGAGTGCCGAGCGCTACCGCGCCGAGCTGGAAGAGACCGTGTGGGACATGATGCTGAATAACTACGCCGTGCTGGCCGCCTGTGCCTACCACGGCCTGGGCAAGGACGATCTGGAAAGCGACGCCATTACCGCGGCGGTGGACGGGCAGATCGACGAAATGATTGAATACTACGGCAGCAAAAAAACCTTCCGCGCCGCCGTAGAGGAAATGTATATGACCGAGCACTTTACCCGCTTTTGCCTGAGTGTTGCCGAGCTGGAAAACGAGCTCTGCTACGTTTTGCAGGATCTTGGCAAGGTGCATAAGGACCAGGGCAAGTTCCTGGAGTGGCTGGAGGAGGGCAACTACGCCTACGTTCAGCACATCTTCCTGCGCAACGATCCCGGGGATGACCCCGCGACCAACCGCGCCAAAGCCGAGGAGGTGGCCGAAAAGCTCCGCAACGGTGCCAACATTGCCGACTTCATCGGCAACAGCAAATACAACGAGGACACCGCCAATCTCTCCCCCTACTATCTGGTGCGCGACGTCTACGACCCCGCCATTGAGAAGGCCGCCCTGGCATTGCGCTTTGACGGCGACGTTTCCTCGGTGGTGGAGACCGAAAACGGCTACTACGTGCTGGTGCGTATGGAGTCCTCTACCGACAAGCTGATGCTTCAGCTCCCCACCCTGCTCACCTCCTACCAATGGGCCAAGACCGAGGCCGTGGTGGAGGAATTCCGTGCCAAGATCACGCTGGAGCTCAACGAGTACGGAAAGTCCATCGATCTTTTGACCATTCAATAAGCAACCCCATTCTTTTTTCAGGAGTTGGCTATGGCTTTTATGAAACGACGCTATCGACGCTACGGACAGCGTCCCGGACAATACACCCCTTGGGTGATCCTGGGGGTCTGTCTTGTGGTGGCGGTGATCCTGACCTTGGTGACAGGCGCTCTCCTGCGCCGCTGGTTGGATGACGAAACCTATCAAAAACTGACCCAAGGAACCGCGCAGACGCCTCCCGTCTCGGAGCCCGTCCGCGTATCGGTCCCCAACATCAACGCCTATCCCTTCGCGCTGGGCGATGATCCCGCCGACGCGCGGAAGGTCCCTGCCCTTTCGATCTCTCTCAACACCCCCGAGGGCGAGATGCTCTACACCTCGGCGGTGGCCGAATATCTGCACCTCCCCTGCAAGGAATCGGTCTCCCTGACCGAGCAGATGCAGGCGGTGAGCCAACAGACCGCCTATATCAGCGGTGTCTTTTATCCCTCGGCCTTCGCCTATGAGTACGAACCTCTGCGCTATGCCGCCACGGCGGGCGACGTGGCCCTGGTGCGGGAATTTTTGCAAGCGGGAGCCCGCGACGTGCTCCTGCTGGATCTGCCCTTTGACACGCGGCCTCTGAACGAGATCCTTTCCTACGTAGAGGCGGTAAAGCAGGGGACCTCCTCCCTTGGTGCCGTGGGTGTTGCCGTTCCCCCGGAGATCGCCGCCTCGGAAACGGGCTGGGAGATCCTGGGACAGCTGTTGACGATTTGCGATTTCCTGGCACTCGACCTCAGCCACAGCGACGTGGAAGCCAACGGCCTCCCCGTTGCCCCCGCCGACCTGCTCCGTCAATACGACTATTTCCTGACTCAATACGCCATGCGTCCCCTGTTGAGCGACCGTCAAACCGCTCTGCGGGAGGAGCTGGAGCTGCGGATGTACGGCAACTACCAGATCTTCACCGCCCCCGCAACCCCCATGGGATAAAAAACGAAGAAAAGAATAAGCAGAGCAAGCATACCGGGAATGGATCCCTTGGATGCTTGCTCTGCTTGTTTTACGGAGGCATTCGGTCATTCCGCCTCGGTATCCCGCTTTTGCGCCAGCTGCTCGGCACGGTACACGCTGGGAGAGACGCCCATCTCGGCGCGGAACACCTTGCAAAAATACGAGGAGGAGTTAAAGCCGCACTTCAGGGCGATCTCGGTCATGCTCAAGGCGTCCTCCACGATCAGCGCGCAGGCCGTGCGGATCTTGACCACGTTGAGGTAGGAGATCAACGAGACCCCCAGCTCCTTGGCAAACAGGCGGCACAAATAATACTTGGAAATATAAAAATGGTCGGCAATGTCCTCAATGGAATCAATGTGATTGTAATTCTCGTTGATGTACTGCACGATCCGGCTCATGCGCTGATCAATGTAGCGTTGCTGCATATAGTGGTTGGCTCCGGTGGAAAGATGGAACAAAAGATCAAAGAGGTGAAAGGCCAGGTGATACCAATCGACCCCCGATTCCTCCTCCGATTTCAGGTTTTGAAACTCCTGGAGCAGGGTGGACACCACGCCCTCCAACCGCTCGGCCTCCCCCGCATTGGGACGAAAGACCTTGGGAGTGGTGCGGTCGGCCAGCATTCCGATCATGTCCTTGGAAAAAAAGCGTGCCAAAAAGGTCTCGGTAAAGAAGCAAAGCACGCGCGTGGCACCTTTTCCGTCGGTGCGGTGCAGCATATTGGGGGGAATCAGAACGTAATCCCCCGCGTGCACCTTCACAAACCGATCCTCAATAAAATATTCCCGTTCTCCGTTGACCAGATAGTAAAGCTCAAAGGAGTTGTGGTAGTGCATGGCGGTCATGGGGGTCTTGAAGGTATCCTTCAAAATCGTAAAATCCCGTGTACCGGAGTATTTGCTATCGTCCACAGTGCCACCTTCCCTTCCCGAAATATCCAAAGTGCTCATCCTCTCCTATATTATAGAGAATTCTTTTTCAAAAAGCAAGAGCTTTGGACAAAAAAAGAGCAAGAAAATTCAAAAATAGGTGCAAAAAGGCAACATTCTTATATGAATTTGTGCAATGTTGTGTTATGATAGAGAAAAAAGGAGGCGACATTTTATGCACTACGAAAATAACACCGTACCGGATCTGAAAATCGCGTATATTGGCGGCGGATCCCGCGGCTGGGCCTGGACGCTGATGAACGATCTGGCTAAGGCCAAGGATCTGTCGGGCGACGTTTTTCTTTACGACATTGACTTTCCCGCGGCAGATAAAAACGAAATTATCGGCAACTCCATTGAGAACTCCAACTGGCGTTATCACGTTGCCCATCACATTGGCGAGGCACTCATTGCCGCCCAGATCGTAATTGTTTCGATCCTTCCCGCAACCTTTGACGAGATGCAGGTAGACGTACACTCCTGCGAGAAGTACGGGATCTATCAATCGGTGGGCGATACCACCGGCCCCGGCGGATTCTTCCGCACCCTGCGCACGGTTCCCATGATGCAGGACATTGCCCGCAACGTGCGCACCTACTGCCACAACGCCTGGGTCATCAACTACACCAACCCCATGGCCAACTGCCTGAAGGCCCTCTATAAGGAGTTCCCCGCCATTAAGGCCATTGGTTGCTGCCACGAGGTCTTTGGCACCCAAAAGCTCCTCTCTCACGCTCTGGCCGAGATCGAGGGCATTGAAAACGTTCACCACAAGGACATTGCCGTAAACGTGGTGGGTGTTAACCACTTTACCTGGTTCACCAAGGCACAGTACCGCAATCTGGATCTCTTTAAGACCTACGAAGCGTTTGTAGACCGCTACTACGAGTCGGGCTACGAAAAGGGCAAGGGCGAGGGCTGGGAGACCGATCCCTTCCGCGGTGCCTTCCGCGTTCGCTTTGACCTCTTCCGTCGCTTTGGTTACATCGCCGCCGCAGGCGACCGCCATCTGGCCGAGTTTATGGATGCCGGCGACTACCTGGCCGATCCCGAAACCGTTAAGAGCTGGAAGTTTGGTTTGACCACGGTGGATTACCGCAGAGAGAAGCAGGCCAAGCGCGAGGAGGAAAGCCGTCAGCTCGTTTCGGGAGAAAAGAAGTTCACCCTCAAGGAGACCGGCGAAGAGGGCGTTGACCTGATCCGCGCGCTCCTGGGTCTGGAGGATAAGATTACCAACGTCAACTTCCCCAACATGGGACAGATCCCCAATCTCCCCTTGGGCACCATTGTGGAGACCAACGCCATTGTTCGTGCCAACACCGTGATTCCCGTATACGCCGGAGAAATTCCCGAGGCAATCTACCCCTACGTCAGCCGCATTGCCGCCGAGAACGACCGTGCCGTGGACGCCTCCTTCTCGGGTGACCTCAAGACCGCCCTGGCGGCATTTAAGCAGGATCACCTGGTACAGAGCCTGAAGGAATCCGATCAGGAAGAGCTCTTCAACACCATGTATGAAGGCACAAAGGCATACCTGAAGCACCTGCACTGATTCCGTACCATACATTAAAACAGCAAGGATACGTTCCCATGTCCTTGCTGTTTTTTATGTCAAATCAAAAGAGCATCCGCGCAATCCTTTGAAAAAGGATGATCAAAAAATTCGATAAATCGATGAAACCTGTCTGTTTTTTTCAAAGCCTTTTTTTCGTATTGACAACGATTCCGGAATGTGGTAAAATGATAAAAAACTTTGGAGAGGTGCTCCCTATGCAAAAATACGATATTGCCGCCTACATATGGCCCGCTTACACCGGCGACGAGCCCCGCACCCGCATCTTTTGGCCCGAGGGCTACGGCGAATGGCAGACCGTCAAATCTATGAAGCCCATGTTCCAGGGACACGAGTGGCCCCGCAAGCCCCTTTGGGGATACGTGAACGAGGCCGATCCCTTTGTGATGGAAATGGAGATCGAAGCCGCCGCCTCTCACGGCGTCAACGTCTTTATCTACGATTGGTACTGGTACGACAACCGCCCCTTCCTGGAGCAGTGCCTGAACAACGGCTATCTCAAGGCGCGGAACAACCATAAGGTCAAATTCTACCTGATGTGGGCCAACCACACCGCCACCTCCATTTGGGACAAGCGCACCGCCGAGATGAACTACCCCATCTGGAACGGTGAGGTAAACTTTGAGCAGTTCCAAACCGTGGTCAAGCGCACCATCCAAAACTACTTTCCCCATCCCTCTTACTACAAGATCGACGGAAAGCCGGTCTATATGATCTATGATTTTTACAATCTGATCGTGGGATTGGGAGGCATTGACAATGCCCGCCGGGCGTTGGAATACTTCCGTGAGGAAACGGTAAAAGCAGGCTTCCCGGGTCTGGAGCTCCAGGTAGCCCTGCGCAGCAGCCACAAGCTCAACACCACGGGTATCGACCCCGTATACGAGGGCGACGCCGTTACCGCCGTCAACGCCCTGGGCTTTGACAGCGCCACCCATTACCAGTACGTGCATATGGTTCCCTCCATGGCCAACGATTACCTGAAGATCCTGGAGGACGTGAAAAAGGAGCAGGCGTTTGTTGCCAAATCCTTTACCATGCCCTACTATCCCCACGTATCGGTGGGCTGGGACTCCAACCCCAGATACAACATCTTCCGCGGAAACATCTGCAAAAACAACACCCCCGAAAACGTGGAGATCGCCTTCCGCCAAGCCAAGGAGTACGTGGACACCCACAAAGAGCTGAAGGCTCCCCTGATTACGGTGAACAGCTGGAACGAATGGACCGAAACCAGCTACCTCCAGCCCGACGACATTTACGGCTACGGATACCTGGAGGCCATTAAAAAGGTTTTTGTGGATGAGGAATAAAATATAGAAAACAATCATGATAAAACGCCAACTCGAACAAACCATCGGGTTGGCGTTTTCTTTAAAAAGTGTACGCAATCGCGTGTAGGGGATGACCGCATTCCCCTACCGGCTACGTGTCATCTCTGAGCAGGCTCGCAAGCTCGCCCGAACCCGACCATAGGGAGGGCGGCACGCAAAGCGTGACGGAATCTTGTAACGATAAACGTGTCATCCTGAGCGCAGGCTCGCAAGCGAGCCTGCGCTCAGGATGACACAAAAAATAAAAAAGGGTTTTGTTGTTTTATTGTAGGGGCGAACTGTGTTCGCCCGCGGGCGTTCAAAGAATGCCCCTGAGTTGAAAAATGAAAGCATAACAAAAGCAACGGGCGGTTCCTCGAACCGCCCGTTGTTTTTATGGTTCATAATTTTCGTTTACTGCAACGTAAAAGCAAGCAAGGTGATCTCCTTCTCCCACAAAGCTGAATTTCATGGTTTCGGTCACGGTTACCGGCTTTCCGTTGGTGCTTGTGCTCTCATACACCTTTTGGTATTGCAGTACGTAAGAATATCTCACATCAAGCTGAACAGACGCGCCCTCTTTCACTTCTTCATGATAAAGAAGCGTAACGGTTACTTGTCCGTTTTGATACAAGGTTTTCTTTTCGCCCGACACAAGCCCTTGGTTGGATTCCTCGGAAAGTCCCATTTTCTTACAAACGGTTTCCAAGGAATCTCCAAACGCAATTTCAAGAGGCAATGTCAAGCCATCCAAGGGAACCTTGCTGTAAAAAGAGGTTGTGTCATCCACGATCCCCGTGTCTTGCGATCTCCTGTTGCCATAACCAAATAGCTCACCGTTTGCCTCCAAACGATCCACGGTATCACCGCAGACGTAATAAGCCGAAACGATTTCGGATATTTTCTTTCCTTCATAGGAATACTTATCCACTTCCAACAGCAGATTCTTGTCCGAAAGTCCGGGAACAAGACCTTCATTCACGAAAAATTGAGCGATCCCTGCCATGGCATCCTCAACGGACACGGCGGGGTCTTCCGCAGGGGGCTCCTTGGCGTTACAACTCAAAAAAATAGACGTACATAAAGATAGGCAAATCAAAAGCACTAATAATTTTTTCATAGTGTTTTCCTCCTTGTCTGTTTTATTCCGTTTTATTGCAACAATCCCACGATCTCCTCATGAATCTCCTCAATGCTTCTCGACGCGTCCACGATCTCAATGCGGTCCCTTCCCTTCAGCTCCTCGAACACGCGATAAAACTGATTGCGTACCCGCGTCAGGCGCTCGTTGGTTTCGTAGATCTCCTTGGTTACCCGTCCGCCCTCAATGCGCGCCATGCTCTGCTCGGGGGTCAGATCCAGGAAAATACAAAGGTCGGGCTTGCGGATCTCTGGGCAGTTGAGGTTCATGCTCTTGACCCACTCTGCGTCGGTGTCGCTGCCCTGGTACGCCATGGAAGAATAATAATAGCGATCGCAGATCACGTCCACCCCCTCGGCCAGCATCTTTTCAATGCCATGGACGGGATTGACGTTGTGAAAGATGCGGTCCAGGACGAACATGGCCGCCAACTCGCAGGTGGTGCGCATGGAAACGCCTCCCAGGGCGTCCCGCAACAGCCCTCCCGAAACCGACTCGGTGGGTTCAGCGGTGCAATACACCCGCCGTCCCTCTCTCTGCAGGGCCTCCTGCAGCAAGCGGATCTGGGTGGACTTTCCCGCGCCGTCAATGCCCTCAAAGACGATAAAGCGTCCGGGCAGATCATTCTTCGTTGTCATGTTCCTGGGTTCCTTTTCTCTTTCTTGTTGCCGTCTTTTTGGCGGCCTGCTTTGCCTCCAACGCCTCCAGGGCACGGGAGACCTCGTTCAGCTTTTCGTTCAGTCGGTTCAATTCCTGGGCAACGGGGTCGGGAATATGCACCTGGTCCAAGTCGACCTGCACCCGCACGCCGTCCTTTTTGACCACCTTGGCGGGAATGCCCACCGCCGTGCTGTTTTCGGGCACGGGACGCAGAACCACCGCGTTGGCGGCGATCTTGGAGTTGGAGCCCACCTCTACGGGACCCAGCACCTTGGCACCGGCCCCCACCATGACGTTATCGTGAAGGGTGGGATGACGCTTGCCCACGTCCTTTCCCGTACCGCCCAGAGTCACCCCTTGGTAGATGGTGCAGTTATCGCCGATCTCGGCGGTCTCGCCAATCACAACACCCATGCCGTGGTCGATGAAAAAGCCCTTGCCGATGGTGGCACCGGGATGGATCTCAATGCCGGTGACCGAGCGGCCCAGCTGGCTGATGGCACGGGCGGCGAAAAAGTGTTCCTTTTGGTACAAGTGATGGGCAACGCGATGCAACAGGATCGCGTGTACGCCGGAATACAGAAGCAGAACCTCTGCCGTGCTCCGCGCGGCGGGGTCGCGTTCCTTTACGGTCTGAACGATCTCACGGATCTCCTGCTTCCAGGCAGGCTCCGCGGCATCGGTGTTTTTTCTTACAATTTTGATCAATCTCAGCTTTGCGCTCATGGACTGGTCCTCCCTTTGGGTGTGGGCTGGGTTTGGCAGAGGTACACTCCGCCATTCTACTATATATTATACACGACTTTCCCTCATTTGTAAATAGCTTTTTGAAAAAACGCCGAGATATCACAAAGCATGAAAAAAGGGGCTGCGTCAATGACGCAGCTCCAAGTTTGGTTTTAAATTATGCCTCGGTGGTTTCCTCGGCGTCAGCGGCGGGAGCCTCGGCCTCGGCGGCAACCTCTACGGCTTCCTCCTCGGCGGCCACTTCCTCAGCGGCGGCTACCACGGCAGGAGCATCGGCGGGAGCAACAAAGGATACATTTGCATCGCTTTCGGTCTCCACGGCGGTGTCTGCAACTGCCTCGTCCTCGGTTTGGGTGAGGGGTACACCGGCAACCAGCATCTTTACAACGCCGCTCTCTACCATCTCCTCCAGGGTCTGGTAAGGCATGTGGTAATCCACTTCCTCGGCGTTTGCCTTCTTGGGCAGCTCCATCTGCTCGGCGCAGAGCTTATCAATGAGCTCCAGAGCATACTTGAACTTGCGGTCGCCCTTGATCTTCATAAGCACGGGAACCGACGCGTACTTCTTCTTGGAAGAAACGTCCACGATGCCGTACTTGGTATCCACCAGCTCCTCGGGATTGAGGGCCAGGTAGAGGTACAGGGTCTTGGTCTTGGCGTTGAGCTTTGCCACGTGGGCTCTGCCCTTATTGAACGCCTCGTAGTTCCAGCTGATACGGCTCTTAACACCCTTGTAGGAAAGGAGTGCGTTCTTGAGGATGGTGTAGTAATCCTGAACGTTGCCCTGAGACTGGATCAGGCGGGACTGATAGCTTCTGCGGTAACGGGTAACCAGCTGAACCTCGCCGTTCTTCTCCTGCTCCAGGAGTGCGGCGTATTCCTCAGGCTGTTCCTTAACGTCAATAAAGTTGAGATCCATTCCGGCAAAGGCACCGAAGGAATCGCCTTCGTCATCCTTGTCGTCGTCATCATCTACCTCGGCAAAGGCCTCTACGCTCTCATCGGAGGCAAGGGTCTCTTCCATAGCAGAGGAAACAGCGTTCTGCAGATCTTCCTCGGTGGCTTCGGCCTCGGCCTCTTCCACAACCACTTCTTCTTCCAGAGTTTCGGCAACCTGGTCGGCGATCTCCTCGGCAACCGTGTTGTCCTCCTCGGCAGGCGCCTCGTTGAGCTCTTCCATGGTCTCTTCCACGGTTTCCTCAACGTTCTCGGCCTCGGCTTCGGCAGGCTCCTCAGCAGCAACCTCCTCGGCAAGCTCTTCGGCAACCTCTTCGGCAAGCTCCTCCAGGAATTCCTCATCGGTGGGAAGCTCTTCCTCGGCAGGCTCTTCCACGGGCTCATCCTTGCGGTTCTTCTCACGTACGATCAGGATGATCAGGAGAATCAGAATGATCACAAGCAGGATCAGAATGGCAATGCCGGGAGCGGTGAACCAGAAGCTGGTGCTATCGGCAACGGAAGGAGCCAGAACAAAGGTCAGGGAAATGTCACCCACCAGACCCGAAACGGTAAAGTAACCGTCGGTAACGGCTACCTGGTAGCCGGCCTGGGTGGCCTTGACCATGGTACCGCCTACGGCATCATAGATGTAAAGATCGTCGGCGGTGATCAGGTTCAGGGAAGGATGAACCAGAGTATCGGAAATGGGAATCAGGATCTGGTAACTTTCCTCGCCGGCGTTGGCGATGGCAACCACGTAGGCCTTGTAGGTCGTCAGATCGCCCAGAGCCTTCTTATTCAGAGCCTGGGGAATCGAAACCGTTGCCTGAATGTTGGCGGCAACGCCGTTGGTGCCGGTCAAAACCACCTGGTAGGGAGCCTCGGGAGTACCGAAGGCCGCGGCGGCACGGTTGACGGTGAGGGTAGCGGTCAGCTCGGTTACTTCCTTGCCGTCGCCATCCACGAATACGTAGTTGCTATCTGCGGGAAGCTTTGCAACCACGGTGTAAATGCCGTACGCCGAGGTACCGGCAAAGGCCTTGCCGTCCACGGTGTACTGGATCTTCTCACGCAGCTCTGCGGGAAGATCGCCCGAAACCACCAGCTGATAAACCGAAGGATTCTGCGCGGTGTCGGCATTGCCAACAAAGCTTGCGGAATTCATAAACACGGCAAGGGTGATGGGCTTGATGTTTACCTTTTTGGAGGTAATCAGATCGGTGCCGAGAACGATGCCGGCATCGGGAGAGGAAACGCTGATCTCGTGCCAGCCGGCAGAGCCGTAGGCGGCGGGATAGGTTACAACCAGTTGATAGGTGGCACCGTCGGAACCAACGGCCTCTACCACCAGCTCCTTGGCGGCGGCATCACCGTAGGTGAACTCATATTCGTTGGCCCACTTGATCTCGGTAACGGTTACGGGATCAATGGTAACCTCAACCGTGAGGGGGGCTACCTGGTAGTTGGTGCCCACGTTGGGGTTGTAAAGCTCGGTGTAGGTACCCACCTTGGTGGCCTGCAGGGTCAGGCTGTGCTTGGCGTCGGTCTTAAAGGGGAGCTCGGAGCCGGCAACCACGCCGTTCAGCGCAGGCAGGGAGAACTCGGCGGTGTAGGCCGACTGTCCCACCTTGTAGGTCAGCTTGGAGGTGGCCTTATCTGCCCAGGTCAGTGCCTTGGGCGTGATGGACGCACCAACAGTAAAGCCTGCGGGGGTCTGATACTTTGCGGCATCGGCACCCTCCAGGGCAAAGGTCACGGTAATGTGCGTGGCATCGGCAACGTTTGCGCTGTTGTAAGCGGCGTTGACCACGACCGTAACGTCGTCACCGGCGGCAATGCCGAGATCCTCATTGGAGGCGGTCAGCGTCACCGTGACGTTGGTGGTGTTATCAAACACCTTGGTGTATTTTCCGGAAACGTCCTGATCCAGATCGATCTTCACGTCCTCCAGACCGATGGTAATATCCCCCGCTGCGGCGGACACCATCATAGTGAACGAGCAAAGCAGCAGTGCCAGCGTTACCAGAGCAACGGCCAGGAGCGACAGCTTGCGCGTTTTGATTGCGTTTTGTTGATTTTTCATCGCAATTCAACCCTTCCTTCCTAAAAATTGGCAGGTCTTTGATGTACCTTCTTCCCTTGGAAGAAACTACAACCTGATTTATTATAACATAACGAAAAAATAATGTCAATACAAATCCCTCCATTTTTGGGGGCGTTTTGCAAAATTTTTTTCGTTTTTTCCAAAAAAGAGGCTGTTTTACAGAGGCAAGAGGCTGAAAAAAACGCACACCTGTGCAAAATTGGCCAAGTTTCTTATACGTGATGCTTTTTTGGCCTTTGAAAAAGGCAATTTGCAGGACAGGTGTGGAAAATCGCCTCCTCGCCACCCCTGAACCGACCAAAAGGACGCAAAAAAGCCGTTTTTGCACACCGTAGTGCGAAAAACGGCTTTTTGATAGCATGATAGAACAGAATTTTACGCTTCCTTCGTCTCCTCCAGGATCACGCGGAAGGAGGTCATTCCGGTCTTGCAGCGCACGGTGTAGGCACGGCTCTCATAGCCCGCGGGGATCTGCATGATCTCGCTGGCGTCACCGTTGGGCGACATTACAACAAACTCGCAGGCCTTACCGTTGATGCGAATGGTCTTGGTCTCTCCGTTCTTGATCGTTTCCACAACCTTGCCGTCCACAATACAGCTCAGGGCAATGGCACAGCCCACAAAGGACTTGGCGCGGGTCAAGGTGATGCGACGCTCCACAAAGGACAGTTCGTCCTGCCCGTCATCGGCGGCCTCGGCGGTCTCGTCGGTGTTCAGCAGCGTGGGCTCCTCGCTCTCGGGAGCATCCTTCAGGGCAACGCCGTACTTTACGCCCAAAGCCAGGGATACCAGCGCCCAGACGCGAATGACAACGTCCAACAGCATGGACACGTCAAAGTAGGGCAGCTCCAGAACGCAGAAGATCAGGGAATCCAGGGAGAAGAGCACCAGGGATGCGATCATCCAGCCCACCTTCTTTTTGGAAAGGAAGTAGCAAACCAGGTAGGGCACCACGCTGATCAGGCCCAAAAGGCCAAAGACGATGACCCAAACGATGGCACCGGTCTCCACGTAAAGGGTGTAGCCCAAAATGGCCAGGAACTGGGTGATGTAGGACGAGAAGAGATAATAGGTTTCGGTAAGCACCACCGAAAAGAGGTTGACGATGGAGAAGATGGCGATCAGCAAGAGGGCGTAACGTCCCTGCTTATACTTGGCATCATTCTTCAAATGGTTCAATGCGTTTTGTGTTTTCATAAGAGATCCTCCTATTCATTGTTTTTTGCTTATTTATTCTTCGGTGACGGGTTCGTCAACGGTAGAATCGGGTATGGTTGTGGTCACGTCGTCCGCATCCTCCTCGAGGATCGGATCGTCCTCCAGAGTGGGATAGTCGGTTCCAAGATCGTCAACGTCCGCGTCCAACCAGGGGAGGTTGGGATACTCGGGGATAACAATCTCTACGTTCGGGTCTGCGTTGGGATCGCTCAGCACGGTCAGGGTGCCGGGCTTGAGCTCAACATCGTAATATTGGGTCACGTCGTTGCCGTTGGCGTCCACAATTCCGGTGACCAGGAATCCGTTTTGCGAGCTTCCCACCTCGGTTTGCTCGCCCGATACCTGCACCTGAAGGGAATGTCCCTCCAACAACCGACCAAAGGTGATAAGATACTCCGGATTGGTCAGCGGGGTTCCGTCAAAGATCTTTTCCGCCGACTTGGAGCTGACCACCAAACGGATCGGCACGATGGAAATGGTTCCGTAGGGGGCCTTGACGTTGAATTGGGCGGTAATATCGTTGCCGTCGCCATCGTAGATTCGGATCCAAAGCAGGGCGGTATCCCAGTTGCCGATATCCCAATAGCTACCTCGGATCTCGGTTTCGATTCGATATCCCTCGGGAAGGAATTCTCTGCCCTCCGCGATCCAAAACTCCGTATTTCCACAGGAGACCAGCTCTCCGGTATAGGTCTTTTGAATATGATAGGGACGAATCTCCACCAAGGGCCTGTCGGGACGCTCCTTAACCAACAGCTCTCCCGCCACCACGGTGACGTCGTAGTTGTAAGTCACTTGGGTACCGACGGCATCGTAGATCTCATACCACTCCAAGCGGGTGTGGGTGTTGCCAATGCCCAACTGCTCGCCCCAGGCTTTGCCGTCCAGGGTATGTCCGGTTGCCAACGAACCTTGGCTGACCCAGAAGGTCTCCCCGCAGAGCATATCACCGTCGAAGAATTTTTCGTCGCTCTCGGTAGTAATGGTAATGGGTCGGGGAAGGATGGTCAGGACGGCAATGTTGTTGACAAACGTAACGTCGTAGTTGTGAGTCACGTCCCTGCCGTTACCGTCACATACGGTAGCATTTAACAGAGAAAAATCGCATTCGCCCACATTCAGAAGGCTGCCGCGGGTGGACACCTTGGAAATGCGGTGATCCAGCACCAGACCGTTGAAGGAAATCGCCCGCGCTACGCCGCCGGATCCGTTATCCATGTCAACGATGCGGTAATAGCCTTCGGCCGAGCTGGGATGCTGGGTGCTTCCGTTATAGATCAGGGATACGTCACAGGGCTCCAGGTACAAGGGACGCGGCACCACCCAAATCTCTCCGCACTCGTAAAGGATATTATAATTAAAGGTCACGTCCCGCCCGGTGTGATCGGTGATAATTGCTTGGGAGGGGCGGTTTTCGATCTTTCCCGCATCGGTAATGCTTACGTAATTGATCAGCTCCAGGCTGTGTGCTACGCAGAGAGCCGACACGGTGGTATCGGTAGACCAGGTTCCGTCGGGTTTTTGGTTTCCGGATTTGAGATGGACCACGGTATAGTTGGGATCGTAGTGGGCCTGCCCGTCGTAAACGAAGCTGGTGGAGGCGGTGGTGATAAGAATATTCCGCGGCTGCACCGTAAAGGTGCCGTCCTTGGTATAGATCTCAAAATACGAGGTCACGTCCTTGTTTTGCAGGTTCAGATTCTGGATCTGAATATTCACGGGCGTGTAGGAATAAGCGCCCACATCCACAGGGAAGGTGGAGGGCTTATAAAGGGCGCGGAAGGTGCCAAGAACCACCTGCGGAAGATTGCTTGCCTGCGTATCGGTCACGTCGCCGTTCTCCAGCTTGGGAAGACTGCCGTCGGGATACCCGAAGACGGGAAAGACCTCGCCGCTCGCGGCCTCGGTCTGCCCGGTGTATTCCCATTGCTTATTGGGGGCCGCAACGGTAATGGGACAAGGAACCACCTTGAGCAGACCGTCCTCCAGAGTAAAGGTATAGGAGGAGGTTACGTCCTGCCCCGCCCCATTGGTCACCCGAGGATTGGAGAGGCGGTTGTGGACCTCGCTCACCAGATCCAGGCCGGAGGTGGCGTCACAGGTCAGGGTGTCCCCCGTAGCCAGCGTATAAAAGCCGTCGCCCCACTCCAGGGTAAACTTGGGGGAAAGGTGGTCACCCTGATGCAGATTCCCGTCGTAGAACCAGGTGTAGCTGGAGGCGCGGATACGCACGGGACGGGGGTGGACGGTCAAGGTACCGCATTGATAAGTGATCTCATAGTTGGAGGTGCGGTCGATACCGCCGCCGGTGGTTATGATCTCGAACACGGGACGGTTCTCCATGCTCCCTGCCGTCAGTAGGGTGCAAATCTCGACCATATACTCGATATGTCCCGCCACCAGGCTGCCCTCCACCAAGGTATACTCTAAGGAGGTAAGCTCGATGCCGTCATAGATCTTTTCCGCGCTCCCCGTCGCAATCGTAATGGGACGTGGCAGCACCGTCAAGCGTCCGGCCACAACGGTGATCTCGTAGCGGGAGGTATAATCCTCTCCGCGGGAGGAACGAATGCGCACCGAGGTGGGAGCGTTTTCAACGCCTCCCGCCACCACGTTGGTCAGGGAGACTTCCACGGTCAGCTTTACGGTATCGCCATTCGTCAGGCTTCCCGCCGTGATCTGATGTCCCATGGCGGTCAACGCTTTGCCGTCATAAACCTTTTCGGCACTGGCCATGGTAATGGTGATGGGACGGGGCAGAACCGTTACGCTTTGCGAGGCAACGGTGATTGCGTAAGCGGAGGTCACGTCCTCGCCCTGCGCGTTGACCACGCGCACCGAGGCGAGATCCACGTCGGTGGGGATCCGCATGTCATGCTCCTCTCCAAGGAGAACGCTGCAGGTCTCCAGGCGGTCGCCGTATTGCAGGCCGTTGGCCACGCCCTTGGGCGTATCGCCGTAGACCACCCGATCCTCGGCACGCACCTCCAAGGGGGCGGGAAGAATAGAGAAGGCAAGCTCGGCACCGTAGGTCACGCGGCCAAAGGTGCGATGGCTGACCGCCCGTGCCAGGTAGTTGCCGGGCAAACGGGGGAGCTCGGTGCTCCAGGCCTCCCCTTCCCCCGCGACGCGGTACTCGAAGGTAACCCTGCCCAGGAAGGCATTGGCGCGGAAGGATGTGGGAGAGCCGTAGACCAAGGGCTCCTCGGGTGCCGAGGCATCCGACAGGAGCGCGCCCTGGAGAAGGAGCAGCGTGGCGCAAAGCGCCAACAGAGCAATACCGCCGGCCAGCAGCAGATAGCGGTATCTGCGTACCCATTGGATCCTTTGGGCAATGCGTTGCATCTTTTCCTCATACGCTTGATAATTCACGGCGATATTCCTCCTTTCTAAGAAATGAAAAACTGTGGTTACGAGGGCGGTAGAATGATGATCTGTCCGTTGACGTAGGTAATGGTAAAGCAGGAGGTCACGTCCTCGTGCTGTTCATTGTACACGGTCACTCCCAGGATCACGTTGTCAAACAGACCTACGCCATAGGGAATGTTCAAAAAATCGACGGTCAGGGTGTGTCCTTCGGGAAGATCCCCCTCCCAACGGTACTCGGCAAAGGAGAAGGAATCCCAACCCGGATACGGCTCTCCCGTGGGCGGCGTGTAGGTTTGCGTGGTGCTCTCGGCCGTCACCTTCAGCGCGGCAGGGGTCACCGTCAGCTGGCCACACTCCACGGTGATTTCGTAGTAACCTCGCACAGAATTGCCGTTGGCGTCGATCACGTCACCGCGAAAGAAATTGTAGCAGGCTCCCACCTTGGTCAGGGATCCCGTGGTCTGTCCCACCAGGGTGTGTCCCTCCAGGAGGGTTCCCGAGGTCAGCCTCCAGCCGGCACCCGTCAGCGGGATACCGTCGTAGCTCTTGCTTCCGCCGGAGGTGGCCACCGTTAGGGGAATAGGCTTGACGGTGACGGTTCCGACCTTCAATCGAATGGGATACAGCGCGGTCACGTCCCGTCCGTTCTCGTCAAGGATATGGAACCCGATGATTCGGGAAATGCCCTTGCCCACTTGGGTCTGCTCTCCGATCACAGTTGCCACAACGGTGTGTCCCTTTTGCAGGGTACCGCCCTGCAGAACGACCTTGACACCGGCGGCAGACAGAGGCGTGCCGTCGTAGATCTTTTCGATCGGCTCGGGGGCAAGGGTCAAGGTATTGTCCTCACCGGCGGTGGAGCCGGGGGTGGGATCAATGGCAACCCAACCAATGCCGTTCAGGTAGATCTCTACCCAGGCATGACCGTCGTCGGAGACCACTTCCACACTCTTTCCTGCCACTCCGGTGGAGGCATAGCCCACCGTATAGCGGGCGGGAATGCCCAGGGCACGGTACATGGCGGTAGCCGCCGTGGCAAACTGACGGCAAACGCCCTCCCGGGACTCGGTCAGGAAATAAACCGCCGTGTCCACGCCCTCGGGATAGGAGGCAAACGCCTTGTTGTAGGTCGCCGCGCCGCGGATATAGTCGCGCACGGCAAGGATCAACTGCTTTTGACTTTGAATCTCGTAAAAGCCCTGTTCCTTGGCAATGGCCTCCAGGGCCGCCCGGGTCTCGTCGGGCAAAGAGAGGTATTCCTGCTGAACGAAGGCCTCGTATGCCGAGGAGCAAGACGACCAGCTGACTCCGGGGGATGCCAATCCGGGATCCTCCAGATAATCGTAGAGAATGTAAGTATGACGGTAGGCGTATCCAACCCTCATAGGGTAATTTATAAATACGTCGCCGTCTTTTCCGCCAAGTCCAATGGCAGCATCATAAAGATAATAGGGAGCCACAAAGGTCATGTTCGTGTAGGGATTGATCTTCACCGTGGCCGAAGAATACTCCGACTCCGATAGCGTCAGGGTGGTGGCCTTGAGAGGATTGGTGATCAGCGAGGCATCCCGATAAGAGGAGCTCGCGCCCCAGCCGCTACCCAGGTAGTCGCCGTAGCTGCGCTGACGGAACAGGATCCTTCCCCCAACGGTGGAGGTGAAGGCGAAGATCACGGAATCTCCGCCACCGGCTGCGCCGCCTCCGCCGTTCTGGTTGAGGTCGCCGGTCTCCTCGGGAGCAAACGCGCCGCCGGTGCCGCCCTCAGAGCCGCCACCTTCGCCGCCTCCGCCGCCTTCACCGCCGCCCGCACCGGCACTGCCGGTGGGATCAACGCTGACCCAGCCAAGGCCGTTGACGTAGACCTCGACCCAGGCGTGGCCGTTCTTACCCTCCACCTGGACCCAGCCATCCCCCGTGGTCTGTACCGAATAACCCACGGCATAGCGTGCGGGGATCCCCAGAGCGCGGTACATGGCCACGGCAGAGGTGGCGTAATGACGGCACACGCCCTCCTTGGCATCGGTCAGAAAATAGACCGCCGTATCCACCCCCTCGGGGTAGGGAGCATAATTCATATTGTATTTGGCCGCGCCGCGAATATATTTGGCCACGGCACGGATCTGCTGCCCGGGATCAAGGATCCCGTCCAGCCCCTGCTCCCTTGCAATGGCAAGCATGGCATTGGCCGTGGTTTGAGGCAGGGAGAGATAGGTACTGTAAACGTAGCTCCGATAAATAGCCTCCTCGTTGGCATAGGCAACCGAAAGGGTGCCGTAGCTTTCACTCTCGTAAGAAAACGGAATGTAGCTGCCCACATAGATGCGGTTCTGTCGAAATCCCTCGGGAAGCTGATCCAGCTCCCCTCCAAGATAGTAATAAGGAGCCATATAGCCGCAATTTTGTTGAAAGGAGAAGGATACGGAACCCTGGGGAAACCCCGACTCCTTTAAAATGTAAGCGGCAAAAAAGTCGGGATCGATCTCCACACCGGCCTCGGCAGAGTTCCATACGGGAGCCTTGCCCCAGCCGTTGCCCAGATAATCGCCGTAGACCATCTGCCGAAGCAGCAGCTTTGCGGCGGTTTTGGTATAAACCTCAAAAAGGACGCCCGTGTCCTGGGGATTCTTATTGGAATCGTTGATGTCCCCGGTCACGCTTCCCGCGGCTCCGCCGCCACCGTTTCCGCCACCGCTTCCGCTGCTGTTCCCTTCTCCGTAAATCGTCAGGGTTCCGTGGCGACATTCCACGTCATAGTAATAGGAAACGTCCTTGCCCGTGGCCTCGTCGTAGATCCGCACCTGGATCAGGTTGGATACCGAGCCCACCTCGGTGATCATGCCAATGGCAATGGCCTCAAAGGTATGCCCCTCCAGAAGGCTGCCGGTGACCAGCACGCAGGCGTCCGAGGACAGGGGCGTCCCATCGTAGGGCTTCTCCGCCGAGCCCGATTCAAACACCAGGGGCAGGCCAAGGACCTTCAGGGTGCCGGGACGGCACTCGATCTCGTATTCCCCGGTCACGTCCAAGCCCTGGTCGTCTACGATCTTGACGAACAGGGTGTTTTGTACCTCCCCGGGCAGGGTGAGGCTTCCCTCCACCCGCACCTCGGCGTGGTGTCCTGCCTGGAGACGCCCCTCGCTGAAGCGCCATTCCCCGCAGGTCAGGGGAGAGCCATCGTAGATCTTTTCTCCGCTCCCGGAGGTAAAGATCAGCTTGTTTTGGGTTGCGTGGGCCAGACCCGTGGCCACCAGAATGAAATAGACCAACAACAAAGCGGCAACGCCGATGACCGAGCAACCAATTACGTACAGCTTGGATTTTTGCTTATTCATCTTACGCGCTCCTTTCCAGCCGCCGCAAATACTCCTTGCACAGCGGCATACGGTCGGTTCCAAAGAGCTCGTCAAGATACCCGCAAAGTCCGGGCACCATGCTCTTTACGTATACGGGATTCTGCGCCTCCAGCTTGCGCAAAACCTTTTTGGATAAAATATCGTCAATCGCGTCCAGCTCCTTCCCTCCGCAGGCAATGCAGACCGGAACGTAGCCCGTGATCTGCTTCATAATG
>JAFTNJ010000051.1 GCA_017451915.1 Clostridia bacterium | reverse complement strand
TTATTTGTGGTATAATGTTTCATGAAGTGATTGAGTCCTTTCTGTTAGGTTTGAGTTGTGGTGACTTTATTTTAACAGAACTCAATCACTTTTTCTATTCTTTTTTTACTTTCAGTCTCACTTCTATTGTAACACAACATTGCCGCTACCGAAATCTCCCCGCAAGCCCTTGACATTGTTCTTTAAAAGATGTATAATAATATATATGTGTGCTTTGGAAAGCAACCCAAGGAATGGAGGTATTTGATATGCACCAAGCGTTATACCGAAAATGGCGTCCGCAGACCTTTGACGACGTATGCGGGCAGGAGCATATTACCTCTATTTTGCGGTATGAGGCGCAAAACCGCGCCTTTAGCCACGCCTATCTGTTCTGCGGTTCCCGCGGAACCGGAAAAACCACCTGTGCCAAAATTCTGGCAAAGGTAGTCAACTGTGAAAGTCACGTCAACGGCAACCCCTGCGGCAAGTGCGCCGCCTGTCTGGCCATTGAAAGCGGCGCGGCTACCGACGTTCTGGAAATGGACGCCGCCTCCAACAACGGCGTAGACAATATTCGTGACATTCGCGACGAGGTGGTGTACGCCCCCTCCACGTTGCGTTACCGCGTGTATATCATCGACGAGGTGCATATGCTCTCGGTGAGTGCCTTCAACGCACTTCTTAAGACCCTGGAGGAGCCCCCCGAGCACGTGGTGTTCATTCTGGCAACCACCGAGCTTCACAAGCTGCCGGCCACCATTATTTCCCGTTGCCAGAGATTTGATTTCCGGCGCATTTCCACCGAGGTCCTCATGGCACGGTTGCAGTTCATTGCCGCGCAGGAATCCATTGCCTTGGATCCCGACGCCGCGCGGATGCTGGCCAAACTGGCCCAGGGCGGTATGCGTGATGCCATTAGTCTGTTGGAGCTCTGCTCCGGCGGCGACCGCGAGGTGACCCCCGCCGTGGTGGAGGATGCCATTGGTCTGACGGGGAACGACGCCATGCTCTCCACGGTGCAGGCTGTGGCGGATAAGAATTACGATCTTTTGTTTTCCCGGATCGACGAGGTGGTTCGTTCCTCCAAGGACATTTCGGTCTTTTGGCAGGATCTGCTCTCGGTCTATCGGGATATGCTGGTGGTTAAGACCACCCAAAACGCGGCCTCCTATCTGGATCTCACCGATCACGAGGCCGAAAAATTGCAGCAAGCGGCCAAGCGATTCCGCAAGGAGACCCTGTTTTATCATTGCAAGCTGCTGGAGGATGCCTTTTTTGCTATGCAAAAGGCCAACGCCGTAAAGCGGATCGTGGCAGAAATGACCCTGGTTCGTATGTGCGACGAGGCCCTGGATACCTCGGTAGAGGCGTTGCAGAGCCGTGTTGCCCAGCTGGAGGAGCAGTTGCTTTCGGGACGCTTTGTTCAACAAAGCACTCCAGCACCTGCCCGTGTCGAGGCGTCACCTGCGGCTCCGCGCGTGACGGAAGCGGCTCCCAAGGAGCCTATTCCGGTTTCCACCGAGCGAAAGATGCCTCCTACACCGTCGTCGGCTCCCATGTCCGAGGGGGGCAAGCGGATCCTTCGTCCCATCCGTGCCTGGATGGAGGTAGTGGAAAAGATCAGCCGAAGCGATCCCATGCGTGCCAGCTTTGTAAAGACCTCCCGAGGATTTACTCTGGAGGACGAGCGGGTGCTGGTGCAATTTGAAACCGATTTTTCTTTGCGCATGATGGAAGACGACGATGCCCGTGACCGCTTGCGCATGGCTGTCTCTGCGGTGCTTCGCCGAGAGGTTGGTGACCGTATGCTGCTTATGGAGGTTGCCGGAAAGAAGGAAAACGCCTCGGTGATCGACGAGATCCTGGCGGCATCGGACAGTGATGAATAAACTTTATTACCATCTATTATATTTAAGGAGGATTTAGAAATGAAAGCGAATGTTCCAAAGGGAATGGGTGGCGGCCCTCAAAGCATGCAGGCAATGCTCCGCCAGGCGCAAAAGATGCAGGAGGATATGGCGGCAAAGCAGGAGGAGCTGAATGCCCGTGAATATGATATTTCCGCAGGCGGCGGCGTGGTCAACGTAAAGATCAACGGTAAGCGCGAGATCCTTTCCATTGACTTGGAGCCCGAGATCGTGGATCCCGACGATATTGAGACCCTGTCCGATATTCTGGTTGCCGCAGTCAACGAGGCCATCAAGCGGGTAGACGACACCAACAACGCCGAGCTGAATAAGATCACCGGCCCCATGAACCTGCCCGGATTGTTCTGATCTTATGGCGGAATACATTGAATCCCTCAGCCGCCTGGCCGAGAAATTCGCGTCCCTGGAGGGCGTGGGAAAAAAGACCGCCTTTCGCATGGCGTTCTCGGTGCTGGATATGGATCCCGAGGAGGCGTGCGACTTCGCCGCGGCTATCGTGGACGCGCGGGAGAAGATCCATCTTTGTCCCATCTGTCAGAATCTGACCGACCGGGAGATCTGTCCCATTTGCGCCGACCCAAACCGCGACAAGACCCTCATCTGCGTGGTTACCGATGCCCGCGCCGTGCTGGCGATGGAAAAGGTGCGGGAGTATCGGGGCGTTTACCACGTTTTGCATGGGTTGATCTCTCCCATGAACGGCGTCACGCCCGATCAGCTCAAGATCAAGGAGCTGTTGACCCGCGTAGGCGAGGGCGAGGTGGCCGAGGTCATCGTTGCCACCAATCCCACCGTGGAGGGCGAGGCAACGGCGATGTATCTTTCCAAGCTGCTCCGTCCCCTGGGCGTTCCCGTGACCCGACTTGCCTACGGCGTCCCCGTGGGCGGCGACCTGGAATATGCCGACGAGATCACGCTGTTCAGAGCGTTGGAAGGCAGAAGGGAAGTATAACTACATTAGGTGAAAACGGAGACAGAAAAATGATCAAAATTGCGCTTGTCGGATGCACCGGAAAACTGGGAAAAACGATTTTGAAACGGATTTTGGACATCGGTGATGTCGAGCTGCGTTACGCCATTGCCAGACGCGGAAATCAATTTGTTGGAAAAAGTGTTTCGGAGCTTGTCAACGACAAATGCGATTTAAAAATCATAGATGACATAGAGCTTGCTGTTGACTGCGATGTATTTATAGACTGTACCAACGCGGATGCCTTTATGAACAACGGCTATGCCAAATATGAGAAAATGGGAATTCCTCTCGTTTTGGCAACAACGGCTTTCAGTCAGGACGATGTGAAGCGGATCAAGCTTTTGTCTACCAAAATTCCTGTTTTTATGTCAGGAAATTTTAGCGTTACGTTGCATAACTTTATAGAAACATTGAAGTTTGCGGTGAAGCGAATGAGTGATGATACCGATGTGCAAATTGTGGAATCTCATCACAATCAAAAATTGGATGCTCCGAGCGGAACCGCATTGATGATCCGTGATGCTTTGATCAGCGCAAATCCCAATTTGTCTGCGGACCGTATTTCCATTTGCAGTGTTCGTGTGGGGAAGATTTTTGGAGAACACGAGGTCATCTTTGCCAATAATCGTGACGAAATTGTTACATATAAACATCAGGTCATGTCGAGAGAACCGTTTGCGGACGGAGCCATTAACGTGGCTGAATGGATTCTTGCCAAGCCCAACGGTTTGTACGGTATGGGGGATTTTTGTGACGATTGAATCAACGTGTTGATTGTGCTGAAAAAAGCTTCTCATGTTAACAATTGTAGGGGGCGCCGTCCTCGACGCCCCGTTTATGAAGTATGGATTTTTTAAGGCGGACGCGCGATGCGCGCCCCTACATGGAATAAGGATCACACGCCTATTAGAGAAAAAACGATTATTTTCGGGGCGTCGAGGACGTCGCCCCTACAAATTTCTATAATTTCAATGAAATAGCGTAGCCGAGAAATTGATTTTCACAGCTACGCTATTTATCTTTATTTATCTGTATTTTTTTTCAACTTCTCGTTGATCTTCTCCAAAGCTCTTTTTTGGTTTTGATCTGCAAGGAAATACCAAGTAAACATCACTGCAAACTCTATAATGATCACTATGATATAATTGATGATGATTTTTTGTACAGAAAGATTGGAATATACCCCAAACAAGATAAAAAGGGTCTCTACTACAAGGGCAGAAGCTCCCGTCAAGATCGTGCGTCGGATCCAACATTGTCGATAATTCAAACGGACTTGATAAAACAAAAGATTTTCTAAGGTGCAAAAAAAGAAAAGAAAAACAACCATTGCATATAAAATAGGCATTTTTTTTGCATCGGGAATCCAATTGCATACTGCGATCCACATCAGGCAAACCAAACCAATGCCGTGGATAGCGTTGTTATAAATATTTTTCAACATCACTCACACCCCCAATTTCTTCTTGATCTCGTGCACGAAGCTCCGCGAGACCATGATCTTTTCATTACTTAATAAGGTAGCGATCAGTCGGCTGTTTTCGTCGGGACGAATGCTCTTGATTTTTTTGAGATTGACAATGGCAGATTTGGACACCCGCGCAAAGGTTGTGCTCTGTAATTTTTCTTCCAATTGATAAAGCCGAATGTTGGATTCAAAGGTTCTGTCCTTGGTGTAAAAGAAAATCTTGTTCTCCACCGCTTCAAAATAGTAGATATCTTTTAAAGGAAGAAAATAGATTTCCCCATCGGCACTCCCAGCAATGGTGTGGGTGGATAGGGCAATGCTCGAAATGATCTCCTCCAATTCGCTTGTCAGCTCCTTGCAAACAACAATGATCTCGGTTTCCCGGGCATTGCTGTTTTCTTGAATCGTGATTTTCATAAGCCACCTCCTTGATTGGCTTTAGTATAAGCCTTTTTCCTCGCGCGGTCAAGGGTTTTTTTATGAAATGCAAAAAGAAGGAGGCAACCTGCAATTTTACATCTTTTTTTCGCTCTTGCGCACTAATTTTGCCGCTTGTTTGTGCATCTTTTTGTAATGTCGCGGATTTTGTCATATAAAAGTTGTAAAAAGCTCCAAATTGATAAAAAATTGAAAAAAGGTGTTGACAAATGGAAACAATAATGGTATAATATTCAAGCTGTCCGCAAGAAGGACGGTTACCGCGAAAGCGAATGAAAAAACCTGAAAAAAGTTGAAAAAACTTTTCAAAAAGGGCTTGACAAACGCGTTAGAAAGTGGTATAATATTCGAGCTGCCGCAAAAGCGGTGGCGGAAATG
>JAFTNJ010000050.1 GCA_017451915.1 Clostridia bacterium | reverse complement strand
GTTGCCGGCTGGACCGAGGGTAAGCATTGTTCGGTATGCGGTGAGGTTTTGATTGCACAGACCGTTGTTGATGCTCTGGGCCACACCGAGGAGACGGATCCTGCCGTGGCACCCACGTGTACGGTCAGCGGATTAACCGAGGGCAGTCATTGTTCGGTGTGTGGTGAGGTTTTGATTGCACAGACCGTTGTTGATGCGCTTGGACATACCGAGGAGACCGATCCCGCCGTTGCGCCCACGTGTACGGTCAGCGGATTGACCGAGGGCAGTCATTGTTCGGTGTGCGGTGAGGTGTTGGTTGTGCAGATCATCGTTGATGCTTTGGGCCACACCGAGGAGACCGATCCCGCCGTAGCGCCCACGTGTACGACCGGCGGATTAACCGAGGGCAGTCATTGTTCGGTGTGTGGTGGGGTGTTAATTGCGCAGAACGTTGTTGATGCTCTGGGCCACACCGAGGAAACCGATCCCGCCGTTGCGCCCACGTGTACGGTCAGCGGATTGACCGAGGGCAGTCATTGTTCGGTATGTGGCGAAGTGTTGATTGCCCAGAACGTTGTTGATGCGCTTGGTCACACCCTTACTTATTATGCCGCACAGGCGGCAACCTGTACCTTGGCAGGTTGGGAGGCATACGAGGTTTGTTCGGCTTGCAGTCATAATACGTATGCGGAAATTCTGGCATTGGGGCATGACGAGGTATGGCATGATGCCAAGGAGGCCACCTGCGAGACGGTTGGGTGGGATGCTTACGTTACGTGCGGTCGATGCTCCTACACTACCTATCAGGAAAAAATCGGACACGATATCGTATTCTATGAAGCCAAAACGCCGACCTGTGAGGAGCTTGGCTGGGACGCCTACGAGGCCTGTAATAAGTGCGGATATACCACTTATGCACCTCGATGGGGACATATTTTGACGCACCACGAGGCAAAGGAGCCCAGTTGTGCCGAGAGCGGATGGTACGCTTATACCACCTGCTCCGAGTGCGATTACTCCACCTTTACGGAAATTCTCCCCAAGGCACATTACGAGGTATATCACGAGGCAAAGGCACCCACCTGTAGTCGAATCGGTTGGGATGCATACATTACCTGTCTTTACTGTACGTACAGCACCCGGGTTGAGATTCCTGCCCTGCAACACGCGTTTGTAAACGGGGTATGCCAAAATTGCACCTATACGGGAATTTCCACCGCCGAGGAGCTGAAAAACATTGCCATGGACGGCATGTATATTCTGCTTTGTGACATCGATCTGGGTGGCATGGAATGGACTCCTCTTGGAACCTTCGAAACAAAGTTCACCGGCGTCTTTGACGGCGACGGCTACGTGATCTCCAACTTTAAAATTACTCAATATTATTCTGGAATCGGTCTCTTTGGTCATGTTATGGGAGATATTAAAAACCTGGGGATTGAAAATTATACCATTGATGTAACCGTAACGGCCTTAAATACAACCGAGTCCATCTACGGCGGTGCGCTGGTGGGACGTTTGTACGGAACGGTGACCGATTGTTATTCCATCGGGCAGATCCGCGGTACTTCGCTTTCAACAAACAGTTTCTCCTCCGTTTACGTTGGCGGATTGGTAGGAGGAAATTACGGTGAGATCCGTAACTCCTTCTCTCAAGGGGAGGTGATTGCCACTACCGGTGTAGGCGGGGCTCATGCCGGCGGATTGGTAGGTGAAAACTCCAAAACGATTGCAAATTCCTTCTCCAACGCAAATGTATGCGCTACTGCAGGGCCCGAAGGAACCTCCGGAGCAGCCTATGCGGGCGGTCTGATTGGATATTCTTATCCAAGCTCAAACGGTCCTGTTCATTCCAGTTATGCTACCGGAAACGTAACGGCAATCACCGGCAGCGGTGCTGCACGGGCCTTTGGGTTTGCTCAGTCTGAGCTTTGTACCGATTGTTACGCCACCGGAAACGTAACGGCTATTTCCAATACGGGGAATGCGTCGGCGTATGGATTTGGCAGCAGCGGAAAAACGAATTGCTATGCCACCGGAACCGTGAGTGCCACCACGTCTGCCACAAACAAAAGTAAGTCGGCAAGTGCGTACGCCTTTGGCGGTGGTACGCTGACCAACTGTTACGCCACCGGAGACGCCTTTGCTACCGCAAACGGATCGGCGTCCGCCACGGTTGGATGCTATACCGCAATAGAACCCACCAATTCTTACCGTTGCGGCGAACAGACCCTTACCGCATCGGGGGCAAGCAAAAAGGTCACTACCACCGGTATAAAAACCGATATGGCAACCCTGCAATCTGTAAATTTCCACATTAGCACCCTGGGGTGGGACGGTGCGGTTTGGAATTTTGAGGAAGGACAGCATCCAACCTTAAAAAATGCCGGCGTAACCGTTGAATTTAGATAAATAAACGTTTGATCCCCCTGCAGAGGTCTGCAGGGGGATTTTTTATATCCTTGGGAAGGGGATTGAATTATCGATTCACGTTACTTGGCCACCAGCACCAGCGGCCCTCGTATTTGAACATGATGAATCGGGTGGCGTGGGAGGGCCAAAAGCCTTGAACATTGCTCTTGTAATTGACCCATATCATCTTAAATTCCGTTACCTTGGTCTCATCAAAATCCTCCCCGGCATAGTAACGGAAGATCTCGATCATCTCCTCGCACTCCCGGGTATTTGGGGTCTCTGCTTTCTCTATGTTGTAGGAGAAGATGTACTTGGCGGAATTCTCCGCGGAGCGTTCCAGGCCCAGCCGGTATTCTGTCCAGTTGATTTTGTCCGTTTCGAGAAGGAAGTCGGGGTAAAAGGCAATAATCGCATCCACGTCGCCCTGCTTTTGCGCGATCATGATGCGTCGGACGGCGCCCTTGGGCCCCGTGAACATCAGGATCAGCGTTACCGCCGCCGCCACGAGAAGGAGGGCAATCACTCCCAAAATCAGGTATTTCTTTCGCTTTTCGTAGACGTGGGTGTCCTGAAACTCAGTGCCGCACATGGTGCATTTTTTTGTGCTGTTGCTATACTTAACACCGCATTGCTTGCAGATTTTTGACATATCGAACCTCCATTGTTGATAAAATGACTTCTTATACGAATTATCAATAAGAACCTTGAAACGTCCATAAACTGGTAGGGGCGTTCTTTGAACGCCCGTGGGCGCACGCAGTGCGCCCATACGTATTTTGGGTTCATTTGGGTTCAATGTTCTAACGGTAAATTCGTATTACTCCCCGCAAATTGCCTTGGCGATTCGGAAATAGATGGGATAGAGATCCTCCACAATATCTGCGGGAAGCTTTTTGGAAGGGGCGCACTCCAAGGAGAGAACACCGTCAAAGCCGACCTCACAAAGAGCCATGTAAAAATCCTTCCAGTCAATATTTCCATAGAAGGGGGGAAGATGCTCGTCGCGGCGCTTGCGATTGTCGTGTACGTGAAGCACCTTGATATAGGGCGCGTATTCTCTTATCACCTGCGCAGGCTTGGGCCATTCCTTGCACACGTTGGTGTGGCCGGTGTCCAGGCACATGGCAAAATTGGGATCGTCAATTTCCCGAACGATCTCCATGATGGCCGTGGGGGTAGAGAGGGAAAAATCGGGGAAGGGCATATTTTCCAAGCAGATGGTAACGCCCTCCTGCTTGGCGGTCACCAACAGCTCCCGCATAAATTCCAGATTGAGGGCTTTCGTTTTGGGAGCGTCCTCGGTGCCCGCATCCTGCAAGCCGTAGGGCATGATGGGATGCACCACCCAATAGTTTGCCCCCAGGATGGTGGCACCGTGAATGGAGCGCTTCATCTTTTCCAATCTCTCGGCGCGCTCCTCGGGGGTTCCGTCGTGAACGGGATGCCGCCAGGGACCGTGCACCTGCCAGATCGTGACGCCGGCCTGATCGGCGAATTTTTTTTCATTTTTTAAATATTCCTCAAAGCCCGCGTCATCAAGATTGTAGGGGGGCTTGTCGGTATCTGCCATATTAAAATCGCAATACGCAAATCCACTGGCCTTCATCCGCAAATAGGTTGCCTCGCCGTGGATCGCGTCGTCGGTAATTCCAATTTTCATGCTTGTTGTCCTCCGCTGATGTTCTGTGTCTATTATAGCATAGTTTTGGCGGAAAGTAAAGTAGAGATCAAAAAATCGGACACATCATTTTAGATTATTATACCGCATTTTAATGTGCGTGCGAATAAGGGAGAAGAAAGGGTTTGCAGAAGGATTGTGAAAGAAAATATGTTACAATTTATGAAATACTGTTTACCAAAGAGAAAACGTGTGGTATAATAATCTCGGTAATATGGGAGGTGTTTTAATGCAATTGTTGCAATACGGTCTTAAAGATGGTTGTTTAGTACATATAGATACGGTTTCTAATGGACTTTCTTGCGGTTGCACCTGCCCGTCCTGTGGTGGAAAACTTGAGGCGCATCAAGGCGAAAAGAACCGGCACCATTTTAAGCATTATAATGTCACGGATTGCGAACACGGTTCGGAAAGCGCACTGCATATAATGGCTAAAAGCATAATTGCTAACACGAAAACGGTTTATATTCCTAATGCACCGAGCAACATATACGATAAAAAAACGAATGGGAAATGTTATAAATTTGAGAGTGCCTATATAGAAAAGTCTATTGCATCGGAAATTCGCTGTGATGTATTATTGGAAAGCGGCAATATTATTTTAAATGTGGAAATAAAGGTTACTCACGAGGTCGATTTTTCAAAAAAGTGGAAGCTCTATAATCACAATCTTCGCACTATCGAAATTGATTTAAGTTATATGGTGAATGACTTCAATGAAAGTACTGTTCGTAATGCGATTGAACGGGGAACAAAAACCCAACTTATATATTCTCCCAAAGCAAAAGAAATATATGCCAAGTGGTGGCTTGGGGAATGGAAAGAAATATTTCACGATAGAACGGGGCATCCCTATGTCAAAAAATGTAGATACGCCAAACCTGGTGAGATCACCTATTTCATAGCAGGTGATGTGTATCGGAGAGATTATTCCGCCAGAGACTGTCATGAATGCTACGGCTGTTCAGAATTTGATAGTAATCAAAAATACCTTCTTTGCAGAGGATTATATGGCAATCTGAATTATGAGGCTATTGAACAAATTATAGAGGTGAAAAGAAAAAACAATATTGTACAATATGCGGAGCTCATTATAAATGGGGAAAAGAAAACATTTGGGATAAAATCATAAAAATGAATCTTGTGAGTTGTGATTCGATATCGTTCATTGTCTCCACTTTTGGTATAAAATATTGGACACATCATTTGGATTTCTCAAAATGATGTGTCCCATTTTTTATGTTTGATTTTGTAGGGGCGTGCATTGCACGTCCGCGGACGACCAATGGTTGCCCCTACAGCAGGTTGAGCGATTATATCAAACCTTTCATATGCTCCAAAAGCGTTTGATACGCATCTGTGAAAAAGACCGTTTCGAGGCCTTCACGGTGCTGCAAAAGGCCGTATAATTGCTCGATCAGGCTCATTTCATCGCCTTCGGGCGGAAGCTCATCAAACATGGGGATGGTGAATTTGCCCTTTCCTTTGATGAACTTTTCCTTTGCCACGTCCAGCGCGCGGTAGAGATACTCCATCGTTTTTGGCGCGTCGCCGAGTGCGGCATAATATTTTGCGCGGGTGTATTCGATCATCATCAGGGAATCGTAATAATACTGATAATTTTCGTCGGGAAAAACCGCACGGATGATGTCCTCCGATGCCTGCAGGAAATCGAGGTCGTTGCATCTCATTTCGCCAAGCAGATCGCGGAGCATACGGTCAACGATTTGCTGACGGTGGCGGCGCAGATCATCTCCCCGAAGCACGTTTTTCATAGCTTCGTCGGGGGATTTGCACTTGTGCGCCCAAGCAATGGCTTCGTCGGTGCGGCCTCCCTCCATCAGTATTTCAACCATCTTGTGCTTGGGGTTCTCCCAATCGGGATCGTTCGCTATCAGCTCGGCACAATGTTTCTCTGCGCGGGCAAGCCACGGTTGCTTTTCCTCGGCGTTGGTTTTGCGACGCGCGAGCTTTAATTCATCACTGACACGGCGCCAAAGAAACAAATGATCATTTGGATATTGGGAAAGGGCATCGTTATCGAGGGCAATCAGATCCTCCAGAGGTGCTTGCCACAGATCGCATTTTCTCATGAGGCGATACCATTTTTTATTCAATTCCTCGAATGGATTCTTATGCTCAAGCAGCTCGTCGGTTGTAATGCTCAGCGCATCGGCCAACGGACAGATCGCGGAGAGATCGGGATATCCCGTCCCCTTTTCCCATTTTGAGATCGCCTGTGGGGTTACGCCGAGCTGTTCGGCAAGCTGTGCCTGCGTCATTCCGCGTTTTCCTCTGTATTCCTTTATCTTATCCGATATTGCCATTTCGCACCTCCAAAGCATCTTGTTTCCATTATATCACAAAAAGTTTCGAAAGTAAATAAAATAAACAGAAAGAAGCACACAACGGAGCGTTGTGTGCGTTGTTGTTTGAAAACTGAAAAATATTGGACACATCACCTGGATTTCTCCAAGGATGTGTCCAACTTTTTATGGTTGATTTTGTAGGGGCGTGCATTGCACGTCCGCGGACGACCAATGGTCGCCCCTACTTATAAATCAAGACTTGCTTGCCTCTTCGATAGCAACTGCAACGGCTACGGTCATACCAACCATGGGGTTGTTACCTGCACCGATCAGACCCATCATCTCTACGTGAGCGGGCACGGAGGAGGAGCCTGCGAACTGTGCGTCGGAGTGCATACGACCCATGGTGTCGGTCATACCGTAAGAGGAAGGACCAGCAGCCATGTTATCGGGATGCAGGGTACGGCCGGTACCACCGCCGGATGCTACGGAGAAGTAGCCTACGCCGTTCTCCTGGCACCACTTCTTGTAGGTACCTGCAACGGGGTGCTGGAAGCGAGTGGGGTTGGTGGAGTTACCGGTAATGGAAACGCCAACGTTCTCCAGCTTCATGATAGCAACGCCCTCGGGAACGTTATCGGAGCCGTAGCACTTAACATCGGCTCTGGGACCCTTGGAGAAGGGCTTCTCCTCAAGAACGGTAACCGTCTCGGAGTAGGGATCAAACGCGGTCTTTACATAGGTAAAGCCGTTGATACGGGAAATGATGTAAGCAGCATCCTTACCCAGACCGTTCAGGATAACGCGAAGGGGCTTTACGCGAACCTTGTTTGCGTTCAGAGCGATCTTGATTGCGCCTTCTGCAGCTGCGAAGGACTCGTGACCTGCCAGGAAGCAGAAGCACTCGGTCTCCTCGGAGAGGAGCATCTTACCAAGGTTTCCGTGGCCCAAACCAACCTTACGGTTCTCGGCAACCGAGCCGGGGATGCAGAAGCTCTGCAGACCGATACCGATTGCGGCAGCGGCGTCCGCAGCCTTGGTGCAGCCCTTCTTAATTGCGATGGCAGCGCCTACAACGTATGCCCACTTTGCGTTCTCAAAGCAGATGGGCTGGGTCTCCTCAACGATCTTGTAGGGATCAATGCCCTTAGCGGCGCAGATCTCCTGGCACTCGTCGATGGAGTTGATTCCGTATTCCTTCAGAGTAGCGAGGATCTTCGCCTCGCGTCTTTCGTAACCTTCAAATTTTGCCATGATACATTCCCTCCTTGATTATTCCTTACGGGGGTCAATGTACTTTGCAGCATCATTGAATCTACCGTATGTGCCTTTGGACTTCTCGTAAGCTTCGTTGGGTTCCATGCCCTTCTTAATGAAGTCGGTCATCTTGCCCAGGGAAACGAACTCGTAGCCAATAACCTCGTTGTTTTCGTCCAGAGCCATGCGAGTGCAGTAGCCCTCGGTCATCTCCAGGTAACGAACGCCCTTGGCCTTGGTGCCGTACATGGTACCAACCATGGATCTCTCACCCTTGCCCAGGTCTTCCATACCTGCGCCGATGACCAGACCACCCTCGGAGAATGCGGACTGGCTGCGACCGTAAACGATCTGCAGGAAGAGCTCTCTCATAGCGGTGTTGATGGCGTCGCACACCAGGTCGGTGTTCAGAGCCTCCAGAAGGGTCTTGCCGGGAAGGATCTCGGCAGCCATAGCGGCGGAGTGGGTCATACCGGAGCAGCCGATGGTCTCAACCAGGGCCTCTTCGATAATACCGTTCTTCACGTTCAGAGAGAGCTTGCAGGCTCCCTGCTGAGGTGCGCACCAGCCCACACCGTGGGTGTATGCGGAAATATCGGTGATCTGCTTTGCCTGGATCCACTTGCCTTCTTCGGGCAGGGGAGCAGGACCGTGGTCACAGCCCTTTTTTACCACGCACATGTTCTGAACCTCAAGGCTCTGTGCGTAAGGGCATTCACTTACGTTACTCATGTTTTGTATCTCCTTTATTAAATAATAAACGTATTAAAGCATGCTCTTGATGAGAGGAGCAATGGCTTCAAAGTAATGCTTGCCGATAAAGGCTCTTCCGTTATCGTTGGGATGCACGCCGTCGCCGGAATAGAACTGGGGCTCGGGCTGGGTTTTCAGCGCCTCTGCAAAGAGCTCGTTCAGCGGAACGTAGGCATCGGCGTATTCCTCGGCAAGACCGCGGACGATGTTGATCACCCGTTCCACCTCGGGACGCCAGTCCTCCTTGTCCTCGCTGTCCAGCAGGAAGGGAGCAAGCATTACGATCTTGGCGCCCGTCTGCTTTTTCAGACGCTCCAGGATCGCGCGGTAGTTCACGGCGATCTGCTCGTCGGTGGTTTCGATCTTTCCGGCGCCGTGGCGGTGCCAAACGTCGTTGATTCCGATCAGGATCGAAATGATGTCGGGTTCAAAGGCAATGGCGTCGGGGTACAGACGGTCAAAGAGCTGATCGGTGCGGTTGCCGCTGATGCCTTGATTGATGAATTCGATGTCCGCATCGGGAAACGCTTCCCGGATCAACTCCACGGCGTACTTAGGGTAGCCCTGTCCCATATCGTGATAGTTGCGCTTATCACGCTTTGCATCGGTGATGCTATCCCCTTGAAAAACAATTCTCATAGTTTTTCGGGGTGATTATTTTACGATCTCGCCGTAAACCGTGCCAAACGCGCCGGCAGCGTTGCACTCGTCGGTGTCGATGTGCATAGCCAGAGCAAAGTTGGGATGTACGCGGCAAACAACGTCGTCAAAAATTACGGTACGACCGTTGGAGGGGATCTTTACCTGAACGATCTGCTTATCTACAACACCAAGGCCTTCTGCATCGGCAGGAGTCATATGAATGTGACGCTTTGCAACGATCACGCCCTCGCTGATCTCGACCTCACCTGCGGGGCCAACCATCTTCAAGCCGGGGGTGCCTGCAACGTCGCCGCTCTCACGAACCGGAACACCGGAAAGACCCAGCGCGCGTGCGTCGGAGTAGGAGAGCTCCACCTGGTTTGCGGGACGAACGGGACCCAGAACGCTTACTGCGAGGGTGCCCTTGGGACCAACCAGAGTGATCTTTGCATTGTCAGCGGCATACTGGCCGGGCTGGCTCAGCATCTTCTTTACGGTGAGCTCCGCGCCCTTACCGTACAGGGTCTCCACGGCCTCAGCGGTCAAGTGGATGTGTCTTGCGGAGGTTTCAACCAAGATTTTGTTTTCCATGTGTTTAAAACCTTTCTTTGTTAGAATTCTTTTGAAAATAGGAGAGAAGACATTTTTCTCCATTCTTATTTATTATATCATATTCTTCGTCGGTTGTAAAGTCCCTTTTTTAAAAATAAATCCACATAGGACGGGTTTTTCTTGTTCACAATAACAAAGAAAACGAAAATCAAACCCAAAGGAGGCAGAATTTTTATGAAAGAACGCGACGCAGACCGTCAAAAGGCGCAAAAGCTTTCCCGAGAGAACCAGCAGCTGCTCCTGGAAAATCTGGAGGAGGGGGGCGGTGTGTGCGCCGAGAAGTCGGGAGAACGCTTTCACTGCATTCCCATCATTGGGCAGATCGAGGGCCACTATTTTCTGCCCGAGGGGCAGAAGGCCACCAAGTACGAGCAGATCCTCCCCCTGCTGGTATCGCTGGAGGAGGACGAGGCGGTGGACGGGATCTTGATGATCCTGAACACCATGGGGGGCGACGTGGAGGCGGGACTGGCTCTGGCCGAGATGATCGCCTCCATGACCAAGCCCACCGTATCTCTGGTGCTGGGCGGGGGACATTCCATTGGGGTTCCCCTGGCTACGGCGGCAAAGTATTCGCTCATTGTTCCCAGTGCCACCATGACCCTGCATCCCGTTCGTGTCAGCGGTATGGTGGTGGGGGTGCCCCAATCCTTTCGCTATATGAGCGAAATGCAAAAGCGGATCGTGACCTTTATCTGCGATCATTCCAGGGCAGAGCCCGAGCAGATCCACGCCCTGATGATGCGTCCCGACCAGATCGCCACCGATTGCGGCTCGATCATTGAGGGCAGGGAGGCGGTGGAATACGGGATCCTGGATGAGGTGGGAGGCCTGGATCGCGCCCTTGCCGTCCTGCGTGAAATGGCCGCGTCCGGAGCGGTAAAACACCCTAAAAACAAGAATAAGAACAATACTCGTTCTAAAAATTTAAAGAAAAAGGCAGAGAAACAGGATTAAAAAACAACGGGGATGGGTGGGAAGTTGAAGAAGTAGCCCGAAACGGGGAGTTTTTTCGAAAAAAATGGGAAAGACCTATTGAAACTATAAATTATATGTGATATAATATATTGTTGTGTGCTTTTTCCGTTTTGGAAGTAAAAAATCGGCTCACAAGAAAAGAGCAAAACCGATATTGGAAACCGGCATCCGCTGCAGGGGGCCCCTTCGCAGGCGTGTATGCAAAAGGTCCGGTCGGTAAGGAGGATACGTTGAAACAAACCATGAAGCTGCGCTCCGGCGCAACCATTTCTCGCGTGACCCCTGCGGAGGCAGAGCAAAAGAGCTATCTGACCCGCAACGTCTTGAATATGATGCATCTGATGCCCGCAGGGGATCCCATTGCCTACGATGAGAATCCCGACGGCAGCATCACCTACTTCTTTGATCCCTGCCGCGTGGTAGAGGCCCCTCCGGAGCTTTGGTACGCTCCGGCACAAAAGACCGAGACCCAGACCCTGGAGAACGGTACGGAGATCGTTCGCATGAGCACCAAGCGGGCCGCCTCCTGCGGCTTCTACACCAAGGAGCGTCTGTCCCAGATGAACTATGACGTCATCGAGGAGCCCGTGGCCTATACCCTGCGGAATGACAAGAGCGTTATCTACTTCTACGATAAGAAGACCGCCGTTCGCCGCCCCCTGATGTGCGTGGAGTGCGGCAAGGAGGTGCGGTACCGCCGCAAGCTTTGCAAGGCTTGCTTTGAGGCCGATCTGGCCATTCGCCGCGCCGAGGGCGATCTTCACCGTGCCACCCATTTCCACATGAAGCGGGAGGAGGTTCTCTTCTTTGACCTGGAGCTGACCGGCGTTTACAATCACGACGAGATCCTTTCGATCTCCATCGTGGACGGCACGGGTCGGGTGATCATGGATACCCTGATCCGCCCCATTCACAAAAAGAAGTGGAAGCGCACCGAGAAGATCCACGGCATCACCCCCGACATGGTGGTGGATGCGCCTACTCTGGAGGAGGTGACCCCCACCCTCAAGGAGCTCTTTGCCAAGGCCGAGAATCTCATTGCCTACGGGGTTTCCACCGACTACAGCCACATCAAGTACATCTACGATACCGAGGCCGAGCGGGAGGCCCTGCACAAAAAGACCCGCTGTGCCGCGAATGAATTCGTGCGGTTCCAGTCCGAGCATTATCCCGAGCAGGTGCACGCGTCCCTGAGCGACGCCATGGAGCGCCTGGACATTTCCTGGGAGGGCGTGGCCCATACCTCCATTGCCGATACCATCGGTTGTGCCAAGGTCTGGGAAAAGCTCTTCCCCAACTACTACGAGGACTGACAAGGAGAGACGTGAATGGTAACGGGCATTGGAAATCTATTCGTTTTGGGTGACAGCTATTCCACCTTTCAAGGGCACATTCCTCAAGGGTACGCAACGTATTACAAGAACGAAGGCCCCTACTATTTGGAAAAGGGCGGGGAAGCGTTGGATCCCGCGACCGACGTTTTTGCGGTGGAGCAAACGTGGTGGCATCAATTGATCAATGAAACCGACGCCGATCTGTTGCAAAACTGCAGTTGGTCGGGAACCACCGTGTGCAACACGGGATACGACGGCGTGGATGCCAGCAATAAATCCTTCATCGCGCGGTTGGATCAGCGCATTGAAGAGGGCTATTTTCGTGACCATCGGGTGGATACGCTGATCGTGTTTGGCGGCACCAACGATACCTGGGCAAAATCTCCCCTGGGCGAAATGATGTACTCCGATTGGAAAAAAGAGGATCTGTATAGGGTTCTGCCGGCCATTGGCTACCTGTTTCATCGGCTTACCCGGCACCTGCCCGAAACGAGACTGCTTTGTGTGCTCAATACCAAATTAAAGCCTGAAATTGCCGATGGCTTTGTTGCCGCCTGTGAGCATTACGGCGCGGAGGTCATCGCGTTGCAGGATATTGATAAGAAAAGCGGACATCCCACGATTTTGGGAATGAAGCAGATCAAGGAACAGATATTGGATCGCTTGACCTGCGATCGCAAATGAGAGGTGCGAATGTTATGAAAGAGATCTTACTTTGCAAATACGGCGAGATCGTCCTCAAGGGGGCCAACCGCCGTTACTTTGAGGACAGTCTTTGCAAGACGCTCCGATTCCGCGCCAAGCATTTTGGCAACTTTAAAATTGACCGTAGTCAAAGCACCCTTGTGATTGAGCCTCTGGACGAGTTTGCCGACATCGACGGCATGTTCGAGACGGCCTCCAAGGTCTTTGGCATCGTTGGCATCAGCCGTTGCGCGGTTTGCGAAAAGGATATGGCCGCCATTGAGGCAACGGTAAAGGAATATGTTCCCCAGTTCCTGGAGGGCAAAAAGACCTTTAAGGTGGAGGCCAAGCGCTCGGACAAGCGATTCCCCTTGGACTCCATGAAGATCTGCGCCGAGGTGGGAGGCTACATTTTGTCCGCCATGCCGCACCTGAAGGTGGACGTGCGTCACCCCGAGGTGGTGGTTCACGTGGAGATCCGCGAGTTCTCCGCCTTCATCCATGCGGGGCAGTTCAAGGGCGCGGGCGGTATGCCCGTGGGCACCAACGGCAAGGCTCTGCTTCTGCTCTCGGGTGGCATTGATTCCCCCGTGGCGGGCTACATGATCGCCAAGCGCGGCGTTCAGCTGGAGGCGGTACACTTTGAGTCCTTCCCCTACACCAGCGAGTTGGCAAGAGAGAAGGTCTTTCAGCTGGCGCGGGAGGTGGCGCAATACGCCGGCTCCTTCAACGTTCACGTTGTATCCCTGACCAAGATCCAGGAGGCGCTGGTCAAGGCTTGCGACGAGGACTACTTCACCTTGCTCCTGCGTCGCTATATGATGGCCATTGCCGATCAGCTGGCCACCCGTCTGGGGTGTGGCGGTTTGATCACCGGGGAGAGCCTGGGACAGGTCGCCTCCCAAACCATGCAGGCCATTGGCGTGACCGATCCCCTGGCTACCCATCCCGTATTCCGTCCCTGCATTGGCATGGACAAGGAAGAGATCATACAGGTGGCCCGCAAGATTGGCACCTTTGAGACCTCCATTCAGCCCTACGAGGATTGTTGTACCGTCTTTACCCCCAAGCATCCCCGCACCCGCCCCGAGCTTGCCAAGGTTTTGGAGCAGGAACAAAAATTGGATTTTGACGCCCTGGTCAAGGAAGCCCTTGACGGCGCGTACGTTGAGCATATCCGCACCGAGTTTTAATGCAAGGAGGATCGAATTATGGAACAAAAATACCATCACATGACCATTGCGGGGCTGGAGCGTGACCTGCCCCTGTGTCCCCTGAATGAGGATCTGATGATCGCGGGATTTGTGATCTTTGGAGATCCCGAGCTCACCACCGCCTGTGCCGAGGAGCTTCTGCGTCGGGCTCCCGACTACGATTACATGATCACCGCCGAGTCCAAGGGCATTCCCCTGGTACACGAAATGGCACGGCTGGCGGGCAATCAAAAGTACTTCCTGGCGCGCAAGGCGCCCAAGCTTTACATGACCGGCGTTATGGAGGTGACGGTCAAGTCCATCACCACCGCCAAGGAGCAAAAGCTCTATCTGGACACCGCCGACGCCGCCCTGATGCAGGGCAAGCGCATTCTGATCGTGGACGACGTGGTCTCCCTGGGCGATTCCATGCGCGCCCTGGAGCATCTGGTTACCCAAGCGGGCGGCGAGATCTGCGGCCGTATGACCATTCTGGCCGAGGGCGATGCCGCAAGCCGCGACGATCTGATCTATTTGGAAAAATTACCGTTGTTTGACAAGAACGGAAAGGAGTTATAAAAATGGCTGAATTATTGAGTGCAAATGACAAGCGTACCCATTACTGCGGTACCGTAAGAGAATCGGATATTGGAAATGACGTCTGTGTGATGGGTTGGGTACAGCGGCAACGCGACCTGGGCGCCCTGATCTTCATTGACCTGCGTGACCGCACGGGCATCGTTCAGCTGGCCTTTGACAGCGAGACCGACAAGGAGATCTTTGACAAGGCCTTCGGCATTCGCGCCGAGTACGTCCTCGCCGTTCACGGAACCGTCCGCGCCCGCGGCGAAGGGGCAACCAATCCCAATCTTCCCACGGGTATGGTAGAGATCTTCGTTAAGGAACTGAAGATCCTTTCCGCCGCCCAGACCCCTCCCTTTGAGGTGTCCGACGCCAAGAAGGTCAAGGATGAAACGGCTCTGAAGTATCGCTACCTGGATCTTCGCCGCCCCTCCCTCCAGCGCAACATCAAAATGCGTCACGATATTGCCCGCGTGGCACGGGAGTATTACTACGAGAACGGCTTCTATGAGATCGAAACGCCCATGATGATCAAGTCCACTCCCGAGGGGGCGCGGGACTACCTGGTTCCCAGCCGCGTGCACAAGGGAAGCTTCTACGCGCTGCCGCAGTCGCCTCAGATCTATAAGCAGCTGCTCATGCTTTCGGGCTTTGATCGCTACATTCAGCTGGCCCGTTGCTTCCGCGACGAGGATCTGCGTGCCGACCGTCAGCCCGAATTTACCCAGATCGACCTGGAGATGTCCTTTGCGACCCAGGAGGACATCATGGCCATGAACGAGGGCTTTATCAAGCGCGTGTTTAAGGAAGTGCTGGACGTGGAGATCGAAACGCCTCTGCCTCGCATCACCTTTGCCGACGCCATGAACCGCTACGGCTCGGATAAGCCCGATACCCGTTTTGGCATGGAAATTCAGGATCTGAGCGATACCGTAAAGAACTGCGGCTTTGGTGTGTTCACCTCTGCCATTGAAAACGGTGGCTCGGTGCGTTGCATCGTTGCCAAGAACGCCGCTGCAACCCTGACCCGAAAAGAGATCGATAAGCTCACCGAGCACGCCAGAGGCATTGGCGCCAAGGGTCTGGCTTACATCCGCTGGGTGGACGACGCTCCCAACTGCTCCTTTGCCAAGTTCCTCTCTCCCGAGGAGCTGGAGGCCATTCTGGCCGCCGGCGGCATGGAGAAGGGCGACGTGATGCTCATCGTTGCCGATAAGACCAAGGTGGTTCTGCCCGTGCTGGGCGCTCTGCGCTCGCTGCTGGGCAAAAAGCTGGATCTCATTCCCGCGGGCAAGTTCAACTTCCTGTGGGTGGTGGAGTTCCCCTTCTTCGAATGGAACGAGGAGACCGGTGCCTGGGATGCAATGCACCATCCCTTTACCATGCCTCTGCCCGAGTGCCTGGATTCTCTGGAGAGCGATCCCGGCTCGGTACGCGCCCAATGCTACGATATGGTACTCAACGGCGTGGAGCTGCTTTCGGGCTCCATCCGTATCACCGACTGGCAGCTGCAGGAGCGCATGTTCCGCGCTCTGGGTCTTACCAGCGAGGATATTGAACGCAAGTTCGGCTTCCTGGTAGACGCCTACAAGTACGGCGCGCCTCCTCACGGCGGTAGCGGTATGGGTCTGGACCGTCTTGCCATGGTCATGACCGAAGCCGACTCTTTGCGTGACGTGGTTGCATTCCCCAAGGTACAGAACGCCAGCGAGCTCATGTCCCAGTGTCCCGCTCCCGTTTCCGCGGCCGATCTGGACGTGCTTGGCATTTCCGTGATCGAGGAAGCGAAGAGCGAAGAATAAAAGAGAATCGGTTCCTCAAAAGAACGACAGACGGTTTCGTCAGTAGAATTTGTTAGCCACTTTTCTCTTTGACGCAAAAGGCGCAAATGAGAACAGGCTCCGCAAGCTCCGCCGCAATCGCAAGCGATTGCCGGTGATCAAAAGAGAAACGCCGTTGGGAGAGTTTCGCGCTCTGCAGGAGGAAGAAGTTGCAAGCAACTTCCCGTATGCTTCGCATACTGCGACAAGGGCGGGGAATCTCGTGCTTGCACGAGTTCCCAATCCCGAAGGGATTTTGCGCCACTTGACCTCGCAAGCTTTTGAAAAAGCTTGACCAAAACTTTCCCATCATGAACGGCTGTTGTCGGAAAAATTATTTTGCAAGTTTTTTGAGGATGGGGTGCGGGGAAGGAGCTTTTTTTCAAAAAAGCTCCTTCCCCGCGAAAAAAATACACACAAGAGGTGCTTATGCCTGAATTGTTATCCCCTGCGGGGAATTTTGAAAAGCTGCGGGCGGCGATCTTATACGGTGCCGACGCGGTCTACTGCGCCGGGCAGATGTTTGGTATGCGAAGCGCGGCGGCAAACTTTACGGTGGAGGAGTTGTACGAGGCGGTGAAATTCGTTCACGCCCACGGCAAAAAGCTCTATCTCACCGTCAATACCATGCCTCACGTCAACGAATATCCTCTGCTTCGCCGGTTCTTGAACGACGTCAAGGATGCGGGCATCGACGCCATGATCGTGGCCGATATGGGCGTGCTTACCACCGTTCGGGAGATCCTTCCCGAAATGGAGATCCATATTTCTACCCAAACCAGCATCGTCAGCCCTGCCGCGGCCAAGGCCTACGCGGCCATGGGAGCCAAGCGGCTGGTGCTGGCAAGAGAGCTGACCATGGAGGAGATCAAGGCCATTCGTGCCGAGCTTGACGATAGCGTCGAGCTGGAGGCCTTCATTCACGGCTCCATGTGCGTGTCCTACAGCGGACGCTGTCTGCTGGCCAACGCCTTCAACGGGCGGGACGGCAACCGCGGCACCTGCTCTCAGCCCTGCCGTTGGAACTATGCCCTGGTAGAGGAAAAGCGGCTTGACATGCCTTTTCCCATCGAGCAGCAGGAAAACGTGGGAACCTTTATCATGTCCTCCAAGGACATGTGCATGATCGAGCATATCCCCGAATTGATGGAGAGCGGTATCGCTTCCTTCAAGATCGAGGGGCGCATGAAGAGTGCCTACTACACCGCCGTGGTGACCAACGCCTACCGTATGGCTATGGATACTTATGCAAAGGATCCTGCGTCCTATCGCTTTGATCCTGCCTGGCTGGAGGAGCTGGAAAGCGTTTCCCATCGGGAATACGGCACCGGCTTTTACTTTGACGATCCCATGAAAAATCCCCAGCTGGTCAGTGAATGTGGCTATCTGCGGGAAAAGGCATATTATTCCACCGCCATTGAATATGATGAAACCGAGGCTCACGCTCTGATCTCGGCGGGGATCCCCATGGAAACCGAAAAGGGCAGACTCTATCGCTTCATCCAGCGCAACAAGGTGAGCGCGGGGGAGGGAGCGGAGGTCATTTCTCCCGGCAAGATCGGCGTGGGCTTTGACGTAGAGGAGCTCTATTCTCCCGAAGGCGAGGCCATTCCCTCCACGCCCCATCCCTCCATGATCTACTGGTGCCGCGTGCCCTTTGCGATCTACGTGGGGGACATCATGCGGGCATCCTCGGGCAAGGGTTTGGAGAAGCGAGCCAAGGATCGTTTGAAAGGAGATTGCTGATATGCTGATCATCGAATGCTTAAAGGCCATTCTCTACGGCATTGTGGAGGGCATTACCGAGTGGTTGCCCGTCAGCTCCACGGGGCACCTGATCCTGCTGGAGGATTGGATCCCCTTTGCCTTTACTGCCGACCAAGCCTTCCTTTCCGAATTTTGGGAAATGTTTGAGGTGGTCATTCAGCTGGGAGCTATCCTTGCGGTGGTCATCCTCTTTTGGGGTAAGCTCTGGCCCTTTGGAAAGGGAAAGAACCGGGAAGCAAAGCGCGGCACCTGGTCTCTTTGGGGAAAGGTGCTCATCGCCAGCCTTCCCGCGGCCTTTGTGGGAATCGTGCTGGACGAGATTCTGGAGGCGCTGACCTCCAAGGATATCGACGGTTGGTTGTACAACTCGGTGGTGGTTTCGGTGGCGCTCATCGTGTACGGCATCGCTTTCTTGCTCATCGAGCGCTTCCGTCGGGGAAGACTTCCTTTGGTGGATGACGTGAGTGCCATTTCCTGCCGCACCGCCCTTTGGATCGGTGCGTTTCAGGCCCTTTCCATCGTTCCCGGAACCTCGCGCTCGGGCTCTACCATTCTGGGCTCCATGCTCCTGGGACTCTCCCGTACCGCAGGGGCCGAGTTCTCCTTCTTTATGGCTATCCCCGCCATGGTGGGAGCCAGCGGCATCAAGATTTTGGGCTTTGGAAAATGGGTGATGGAGACCGAGGTTGCCATTCCCGTGGATGCGTGGATCGTTCTGACGGTGGGATGCCTGGTGTCCTTTGTGGTTTCCATGGTTGCGATCCGCTTCCTCATGGACTTTGTCAAGAAGCATAGCTTTGCACCCTTTGGCGTCTATCGCATCGTGCTGGGCGTTCTGGTGCTGGTTCTCGGACTCCTTCGGTAAACGGCAATGGAAGAACGCTTAAAGATCCCGTACCCCGTGATTGTGGAGGGACGGTACGATAAATTGCGCCTGGAATCGGTGATGGAGGGGCAGATCCTGACCACCGACGGCTTTGGCGTGTTCAACAAAAAAGAAAAAGCCATGCTCTTTCGGGCATTGGCCAAAAGCACCCCGATCATCGTTTTGACCGACAGCGACGGGGCGGGAAAGCTGATCCGCTCCCACATCAGCGGAATGATTCCGAGGGAGCGGTTGATCCATTTGTATATTCCCCGCATCGAGGGTAAGGAAAAAAGAAAAGACGCTCCCTCTGCCGAAGGCACCCTTGGGGTGGAGGGCATGGAGCGGGAGCTTCTTTACCGTTTGCTCGCACCCTACGCCGACACCGGTGCGGTGGATCGGCGCAGAAGGGAAAATCCCCTTTCCAAGACCGATCTTTACACCGACGGCTTTACGGGTGGGGAGAACAGCCGGGAAAAGCGAAACGCCCTGGCGCAAAGGCTGGGCCTTCCTCCCGACATGACCCCCAACGCTTTTCTTGCCGCACTTCGGCTGCTTTGCAGCTACGAAGAATATTGCACTTTGGCGGGACGAGGGGAAAAATGAACGTAAAAAAAGACGCCGTGAGGCGTCTTTTTTTACGGTTCTAATCTATTCACTTACGATACAGATAGAATCAGTCCTGAGCCTTCTTTCTCAGCTCGAAGCACGCACTGCAATATACAGGTCTGTCATTGGAGGGCTGGAAGGTGATCTTTGCCTCTCCGCCGCAATCTGCACATACAGCCGTGAAGTATTCACGAGGAGCTCTGCCGGCGTTCTTCTTTGCGTCGCGGCAAGTCTTGCATGCCTTGGGCTTGTTCAAAAAGCCTTTTTCAGCATAGAATCTCTGCTCACCGGCGGTGAATACGAATTCGTTTCCGCAGTCCTTGCAAACCAGCGTCTCATCGACATACTCTTGTTCTACTGCAGCGTAGTTTTCTTCTTGCAACATGTGTGGTAACCTCTCTTTGATGTAAAAATGGTTTTTCGTCCGTGGCGGATTTCAACCGCCGTCTTCGATAATCGACGCTCTCGTTGAGCTATGCGGACAATTAGGAGTAGGGAATGATCGAACGCAGCTTGCGACGGATCCGATAGATGGCGTTTTGCACCGAACGCTCCTCCCGCCCCACCTTTGCGGCGATCTCGCCGGCGGTGCGCCCCGACATATACAACCACCAAACGCGGTTTTCGTACGGGGAAAGGGCGTTGCGAATACGTTCATACAGTGCCATGTAGGCCTCGTTTTCCATCACACGGTTGGCAGGATCCTGCTCACTGTCCTCCCGAATCTCGGCCTCCTCCTCGGGCAGACTGACCACGGCGTGCCGCTTGAGGGTGCGAAGATAGGAGATCAACCGATTGCGAATGCACAATTTGGCATAAAGGCCAAACTGCACCTCCCGTTGGTCAAGATCAAAGTCTTGCAACGCGCGATAGAAACCCAGCACCGCCTCCTGCCGCAGATCCTCCCGATCCTGCACCGGGCAGGAGGAGGGTGCGAACTGTGCGGTCATGGATTCGATCAGGGGAGTATAGCGCTCCAACAGCTCCTCAAAGGCTCCCGGCTGCTCCTGCTTTGCATTCAGGATCAGCGTAGCCAGCGCGGAATCCATCTCTTTGGTTTTGTTCTCCATATTCCTGTCCCCAAAGACCTTCCTGATACGTTTGGCGCACACGTGCGTTTCTCGATAGAATTACCCTATCGTCCCTATTGTATCACTTTTTTTGTTACTTGTCAATAGAATCTTTGCACAAAAACCCCCTATATTTTTGTACATTTGCACAGAAACGGGTGGTTTTGACTAAAAAGACGACCAAAAATCTAACCAATTCTTACAAATTCAAAAGCGGTTTTTATACATTCTGCACATATGCGCAGTGAAAAGATTGTTGATTTTTATTCTCGAAAATGTTACAAAATCCAAAATTTACGGCCGCAAATCGGTGGGACCCAGCAAAAAGTCTACGTTTCCGCACAAAAGGGCAATGATGCCACGGTAGATGACCTCGGGACGCTCCCGGAAGGTCTTGCGCATCTGCCGTGCCCGATATTCCGAGTCCACGTTCACCGTGGTACGAAGAATGACCTTTTTTTCCTCGTACAGGGTCACGGTCACGTTAAAGGTCTGGTCACGCAGACGCTCGGACTCACAGTCCACGGTGATCTTGCGACGCTTGAAGTCCAGATAGCGCAGGGCACAGCTCAAGCTCTGATCCAGAATGGAGGGGAGGATATCGCAACGCAGCTGCTCGGCCACCATCGCACCCTTGGCGGTTACCGAATAGAGGGGCTCGCCCTTTTCATCCTGACCGTTCACGTAGATCAGCTCGCCGTCCAGCATTTCGTGAAAGGCTACGGCAAAATCCAGGTACATGATGTAGTCGGTTTGCATAACAATGTCATTGATGGTAACAAAATCCATGGGATAGTTGATGTTCCGCATGAGGTAAAGCACAAAGATCTTTACGTTATTCATACTGCCGATGGGTGAGGATGGCATGAGATTCTCCTTTGTAGGTTCCAAAAAGAGGGATGGAGGGCGGATTTTGCCCTGTTTTTCTCTGCTTTTTGGAAAATTTCAAGCTATTTTCTCAAGTATAGCATATTTTTTTATTTTTTTCAATAGTTTTGTTTGCAATTTGCCTTTATTTGTGGTATGATATAGAAAGAATCGAAAAGCCACCGCGGTTTTCGAAACAAAATCCAAGGACACAGGAAGACAAGAAAGGTTTTTGTTATGATTCAGATTGCAATTTTAGGCTTTGGCGTGGTCGGCAGCGGTACAGCGGCCGTGCTGGAGGAGAATAAACAGCTGCTCACCGCCCGTTGCGGCGAAGAGGTGAACATCAAATATATTTTGGATCTGCGGGAGTTCCCGGAGCATCCCCTGGGAGATCGGGTAGTACACAGCATAGATGTGATCCTGCAGGATCCCGAGGTGGTGCTGGTGGCCGAAATGATGGGTGGCGCACACCCTGCCTACGATTTTACCCTGGCGGCCCTGCAGGCCGGCAAGAGCGTGGTGACCTCCAACAAGGAGGTGGTTGCCACCTTTGGTGCCGAGCTTTTGGAGGTGGCGCGTAAGCATAAGGTCAGTTATCTGTTTGAGGCCAGCGTGGGCGGCGGAATCCCCATTATCCGTCCCATGCAGACCGACCTGGCATCCAACGAGATCCTTTCGGTCAGCGGTATCCTCAACGGTACTACCAACTTTATTTTGACCAAAATGATCCGCGAGGGCGCGTCCTTTGACGACGTTCTCAAGGAGGCACAGCGCAACGGTTATGCCGAGGCCGATCCTACCGCCGACGTGGAAGGCTTGGATGCCGCGCGCAAGATCGTCATTCTGGCGGCTCTCGCCTTTGGCGTTCTGCTGGATCCCAACGCCATCTCTACCCGTGGTATTACCGGAATCACTTCGGATCACGTTGCCATGGCCAAGGCGTTGGGCGGTGCGGTCAAGCTCATTGGACATACTCAGCAGATCGAGGGCAAGACCCTGGCTCTGGTGACCCCCTTCCTGGTTCCTGCCGCCAATCCCGTATGTCACGTGGACGGCGTCTTCAACGGAATTCTGGTGGAGGCCAATATGCTGGGACGGGCACTCTTCTATGGCGCGGGGGCAGGAAAGCTTCCTACGGCCAGCGCGGTGGTTGCCGATATTATTGACGTTCTTTCCCACCGCACCCAGGAGCGGAAGCTCCCCGTATGGCGGGTAGCCGAGGCGGAGGATTACGCGCCTGCCGAGGCCTTTGTCTGCCGTCACGCTTACCTGATGGAGGGCTGCTCCCATTGCGCCGCCAAGGCCAAGGCGGCTTTGCAGACCGAGGAATGCGTGATGCTGGAGGGCGGCCGCTTTGCGGTGGTGAGCGCTCCCATGCGGCGTGCCGATGCCGACGCGGCTCTGTCGTCAACGGGCTTGGAGGCTTTGGTGGTTCTGCCCGTGCTGGATTGATCCGTCGGTCTTTGTACCGTGATCCTTTCCCATGGATCTCTTTCATTCCCCCTTCAACTTTTTGAAAATAAGGAACGAAAAACGATGCTATTAAATCAACGCAATCTGCCGTCGGCGGCAGGCAGTACCTTTGGCTCCTATGCCGACCGTCTTCTTTGCCTTGCCCTGGACATTGGCGAGGGCATCCTGGAGGCAGGCGGCGAGATTCACCGCGTGGAGAACACCATTGAGCGCATTTGCAAGGCCTACGGTGCGATTCACGTGGAGGTCTTTGCCATTACCTCCCTGATCGTTGCTTCGGTGCGGATGGAGGACAACAGCTATTCCTCCCAGATCCGCCGGGTCTATAATACGGCAAATCACCTGTCCTCCCTGGAGAATTATAACCGGGTGTCCCGTTACATCTGTGCCAATACGCCTTCCCTGGAGGAGGTTGACGACATGATCCGCAGGGCCAAGGAGCAGAGAAAGTATCCTTTGTGGCTTTTTTACTGCGGCTCGGGCTTGAGCGCGGGGGCTTTTACCGTTCTTTTTGGCGGCAGTCTTTTGGACGCCGTTGCCGGAACCCTGATCGGTCTTTTGTTGGCCGCGATTGGAAGGATCCACTCCACTTACATTAATTCCATGGCAAAGCTGGTGCTGACCTCCTTTGTGGCGGGCTTCCTTTCCTATCTCAGCGTTTGGGCGGGACTGGGGGAGCGGGTGGATATGATCATGATCGGCACCATCATGCTACTCATTCCTGGACTTGCCTTTGGCAGTGCGGTCCGTGATCTTCTCTGTGGGGATTTCCTGGCGGGGATCCTCAAAACCGTGCAATCCTGCCTCTCGGCGGTGCTGATCGCCGCGGGATACTCCTTATCGGTTCTTTTCCTGGAGCCTCTGATCGGTTCCACCGGAGGATTTTTGGAGGACGAGCACGGTCTTTGGGTACAACTGATTGCGGCGGCTTTGGGAACCATCGGCTTTGGGCTCATGTTCCGCGCTCGGGTTCGCTATATGCCGGTGGTGGCCTTGAGCGGCTTTGGAACCTACCTGCTTTTTATTTTGGTTAGCTCTCAGGGCGGCTCGGCCTTTTTGGCGGCCTTTATTGCCACCCTGTTTACCTCGCTGTTCGCCGAGATCTCTGCCCGGGTCTTCCGCGCTCCCGTGATGGTCTTTTTGACCCTGGGAAGCGTTTCCATCGTGCCCGGCGGACGTTTGTATTACACCATGAGCGCGTTGCTTATGGGGGAAAAGGCCTTGATGCAGCAGCATCTTTCGGCAACCCTGCAGATCACCGCAGGCATTGCCGTTGGTATCGTGTTGGTGTCGGTCTTTACCAACGTGCTTTTGCATTTTCTTGCGTATTTGCGCGCGAAAAAGAAGGAACGGTATTCTTAATCGAATCACATTCGCCCGACGGAGGTGCTCCGTCGGGCGTTTTTTGGATTAGTAGATCAGTACGGTGTCCTCGGGACGCAGGACGTGCCGTCGGAGCTGATAAAAGTAGTATTTTCGGATCCAGTAGATATTGGTTGCCTCCTTGCGTGCCGTGCAGTAAAAGCCCGACTTGCTCCAACCGTCGGGAGCCAGCCAATGCGCCGAGATCAAAAGTACCGCTCCGCGGTGGGAAAGGTCGGCCACGTTTTGTTGCAAAAAGGCCGACGAAGACGTGTGAAGAAAGAGGACGTATACGGTTTTTCCCTTCAGCTCCCGTCCAAAATGACGGTTGGCACGGCGGGAATCCACCAAGGCGGTCAGCAGAACTCCCAATCCCAGGAGAAGCAGAAGGGGAAGAATGATCAAAAACAGGGCGGTGGTCAGAAGCACCAGCGCACCGGTCTGCAGGGCCGCGATGAGAATTCCCAGCAGGCGAAGCAGAAACGCAATGAGACGAAAGCGACGCACGAAGGCCAGCACCGATTGCCACAGATGATAGAGGGGAGCGGCGGTGACGGCGTGGTAGGCGTAGGCAAAAAAATGCCTTCTTGCCGCCATTTGCCGATGCTCCTCGCACCGCCGAAGCGACGCGGCGATTGGCGAAGCGCGTGGATTACGCATCCTCTAAAAAGATCCGTTTGCGGATCAGGCCGCAGAGCCAGAGCGCGGGAAAGGCCAGCAAAAACCACACCACGGTAAAGGGGAGGCAGATCTGTCCCGCCAGGGAATAGGGAAGGCCGCTGTAGTCCCAGACCCCAAGCCCCAGCCAGAGGTTCAGAATACAGCCCGCTACCAGCTCCATGGCGGTGATGGCAAGGGCCGCGAGCAGAGCACGCAGAGGGAGGGAGAGGCGCGGAAGCCGTTCGTTCAGTCCGTAGATGGTGCAGAGCCCCAGCGCTCCGCAGAGCACCATGCTCCAGTGGGAGTGTCCCCGATACAGTAGCTCCAAGCCATAGTAAAGCACCCCGCCCGTCAGGGCCAGCAGTCCCCATTTGGCGCAGGATTCCTCGGGAGTCACGGGAGTTTTTTCTTGCTTCACGTCAATTTCTCCTTTCTTTGGAGGCTTTTTTATGAATTGTGCGCCTTTTTGCTACGGAAAATTCGAAAAAACTATTGTAAAATAAGGATGATTTTGGTATAATTATAAGGAGATGTTATTGGAAAGGAGGAGAACCATGAAAGCAAAACGGCAACAACCGCCCCTGTCGGGCATTCTGCGGGAGGCGGAAGGGCGAATCGCGGCGGAAGGAAACCGCCTGACCCTGATCCTGGCGTGGATGCTGTTTGCCATGACCTGCATTCTCTGCCTGTTCTTTCGGGAAGTGTTCCTGGTGCTTGGCTGGTGGACCCAGGTGGAGCTTGCCTGGCCGCAAAGCAAGCTGGCGTTGTTTGAGCTTCCTCTGGGAGATCACGGCCTGCGGGTCCTGCTGGACTGGGTGGACCTGGCGTCGATCGTTACCGGTGGCGCGGTGATCCTCTTTCTTGCCCTCCCCCTGCTCCATGGAATTCTGGAGCTTTCCCTTGCCATGGTGGAAGGGAAGGATGCTCCTCTGTCCTTGATCTTCCGTCCCTTTTCGGGGGCGCGGAGATACCGCCGCTGTTTGCGAAGCTCCTTTGCCCTTCTTTGGCGGGGGGCCCTGACGGTGATGGCGGTGACGGCCACCTATTCCCTGGTCAGTACCCTGTTTGCGGGGAACCTGGCGGCGGGGGTGATCTGTGCCGTTCTGATCCTGGGAGAGCTCTTTTTGGGCTTTTGGCTTTGCGTGGGGCTCTTTCCGCTCTTCTACTGTACCGTGGAGGATGGGCGAATGCCGTGGCGGAGCGCAAGGGCTGCCGCGGTCAAGCTGCGCCGCGCCTTTCCCCTTTGCGGGTTCCGCTTTTTCGGAGGCTTTCTGCCTCGCATCCTGCTGGGATGCTGCACGCTGGGAATCCTGCTTCTGGCAGATACTCTCCCCATGATGTGTCTGACCTATACCGTTGAATGTAAAAAAATGAGTGAAATATACCGTTTGGAGGAAAACGACCATGAGTGAGAAATTTTATATGACGACTGCCATTGCCTACGCTTCCAAAAAGCCGCACTTTGGCAATACCTACGAGGCAATTATGACCGATGCCCTGGCACGCTACCGCAAGGAGCGTGGCTACGAGGTTTATTTCTGCACCGGCACCGATGAGCACGGACAGAAGATCGAGGATCTGGCACGGGAGTCCGGCATTACCCCCAAGGCTTACGTGGACGGCGTTGCCGGGGAGATCAAGAATCTGTGGGACGGCATGAACGTGGAGTACGATTACTTTATCCGTACCACCGACGATTATCACGAGGCCGCCGTTCAAAAGATCTTCAAGCGCTTCTTTGAGCAGGGCGACATCTATAAGGACAAATACGAGGGCTGGTACTGTACGCCCTGCGAGTCCTTCTTCACCGAGACCCAGGTAGAGGAGGGCAAATGCCCCGATTGCGGCAGACCCGTACACAAGGCCAGCGAGGAAGCCTACAAGTTCTGCATGAGCAAGTATGCCGACCGTCTCCTGGCCCACATCGAGGCCAACCCCGAGTTCATTCAGCCCGAGTCGAGAAAGAAGGAAATGATCAACAACTTCCTCAAGGTAGAGGGCGGTCTGCAGGATCTCTGCGTGTCCCGTACCTCCTTCACCTGGGGCATTCCCGTGGATTTTGATCCCAAGCACGTGACCTACGTTTGGCTGGATGCGCTGACCAACTATATCACCGCCATCGGCTACGATCCCGATAAGACCTATGAGGAGCAGAGCGAGCGATTCAAGAAGTACTGGCCTGCCGACGTGCACATCATCGGTAAGGACATTCTGCGCTTCCATACCATCTACTGGCCCATCTTCCTGATGGCTCTGGATCTGCCTCTGCCCAAGAAGGTGTTTGCGCACCCGTGGTTTAACTTTGGCATGGACAAGATGTCCAAGTCCCGCGGCAACGTGATCTACGCCGACAAGCTGGCTGAAAAATTCACCGTGGACGGGGTTCGTTACTACGCCCTGGCCGAGATGCCCTATGCCAATGACGGCTCCATTACCTACGAGAACGTGATCAAGCGCTTCAACACCGACCTGGTGAACAATCTGGGCAACCTGTGCAAGCGTACTCTGGATATGCAGAAGAAATACTTTGGCAGCGTGATCCAGGCACCCACGGCCAAGGATGCATTGGACGATGAGGTGATTGCCGCCTGCGTCAAGGCCTACGATAAGGTGATTGAGAACATGGACGCCTACCGCATTGCCGATGCCCTGGAGGAGATCTTTACCATGCTCTCCCGTGCCAACAAATACATTGACGAGACCACTCCCTGGACCCTGGCCAAGGACGAGAGCCAGCGGGAGCGTTTGGGTACCGTGCTGTATACCCTTCTGGAGGCCATTCGTTGGGGCGCGGTCCTGCTCCATCCCTTCATTCCCGCAACCGCCGAGGAGATCCTCTCCGAGCTGAACACCGACGCAACGGGCTACGCCTCCATTGGTACGGCCGAGAAGTTTGGTGCCCTGGTAGCCGGCGTTGCCGTGAAGGATTCCAAGGTGCTCTTTGCCCGTATGGACGAGGCCAAGGTGTTGGCCGAATTTGAGGCCGAGCGTCAGGCCGCCATTGCCGCTGCCGAGGCGGCCGAAAAAGCCAACGCCATTCCCGAAAAGCCCGAGGGCTGTGCCCTCATCGGCATTGAGGACTTTATGGGTGTGGAGCTCCGCACCGCCAAGATCCTGGAATGTGAGAAGGTTCCCAAGGCAAAGAAACTGCTCAAGCTGCAGATCGACCTGGGCTATGAGCAACGCCAGGTGGTATCGGGCATTGCCAAGTGGTATGCTCCCGAGGATCTGATCGGAAAGAAGATCATTGTGGTGGCAAACCTCAAGCCCGCGACCCTTTGCGGCATTGAGTCCAACGGTATGATCCTGGCCTCGGGCGAGGAGACGGTTCGCGTGGTCTTCCTGGATAAGGATACCCCTCTGGGTGAGCGTGTCAGATAATACCATTTCTTTGGAAGGAGCGAAAACAATGAAATACATTCAGGAATCCCCTAAGCAGATTCCCGTAGCGGGAGAATATGACGTGGTGGTTGCAGGTGGCGGTGTTGCGGGTATCGCGGCGGCGCTGGCGGCGGCTCGTCAGGGCGCAAAGACGCTTTTGATCGAAAAGCAATTTGCGCTTGGCGGTCTTGCCACGCTGGGATTGGTTACCATTTATCTGCCTCTTTGCGACGGAAACGGCCGTCAGGTCAGCTTTGGCATTTGTGAGGAGCTGATCAAGCTGTCGGTCAAGCACGGTATTGAAAGCCGCGCCGCCGGATACGAGGCATGGCAGGGAGACAACGACGACGAGAAAAAGGAAAAGCGCTATCAGGTAGGCTTTAACGCCCAGATCTTTGCCATCCTTTCCGAGCAGCTGTTGCGTGAGGAGGGCGTTGAGATCCTTTACGGAACCTCTGTGTGCGATACCGTTGTCAACCATTCCCGAGTGGACGCTCTGATCATTGAAAACAAGTCGGGTAGACAGGCGATTTTGGCAAAGAGCATCGTTGACTGCACCGGTGACGCCGATATTTTCCATTTTGCGGGAGCACATTGCGCCCAGTTCGGGCAGGGCAACGTACAGGCGGCTTGGTATTACTCCTTGGAAGAGGGACGCATCAAGCTTCATATGTTGGGATATGCCGATATTTCCGATGAGGAAAAGGAAAAGCGCAGACAAAAGAACGCGCAGGATAAGGAGATCTCCAAGGACGTCTTTTCCGGTCATTGCGCCCGCTTTTTGGGGCTTGATGGTAAGGAGCTTTCGGGCGTGATGCAGAACGCTCACGATCAACTGCTGGCTTCCTTCCTGCAGGGGGGCGATTTGACTTCCGAGCACGCCCTTTGCACCATGCCCACCATTCCTCAGGTTCGCATGACCCGCCGTCCCGTGGGGAAATACGAGCTGGATACCTCCGACGACCACAAATTCTTTGAGGACAGTATTGGAATGATCTCCAACTGGAGAAAGAGAGGCCCCATCTACGAGGTGCCTTACCGAGCCTTGATCGGTGACCTGAAGAACGTTATCGCCGCGGGCAGATGCATTTCCAATACCGACGCCATGTGGGATATTGCGCGTGTCATTCCTTGCTGTGCCGTGACCGGTGAGGCCGCCGGCATTGCCGCCGCCATGGGCGGTGACCTGGATACGTTGGACGTATCTGCATTGCAGAAGAAGCTGGTGGAAAACGGCGTGGTTCTGCATATCTGATCCCTTGGAACAGACCCACTATTTTCATATTTTTGAAAGGAAAACGGGAGGAGCTGCGGCGCGGCTCTTCCCGTCAGTAAATCGCTTGAAAATTACAGTTATCGGTTGCGGACGGTGGGGATCCCTGATCACCTGGTATCTGGATCGGCAGGGACACGAGGTCACCCTCTACGGGCGCAGTACCTCGCCTCACATGAAGCAATTTTTAAAGAAACGCTGCAACGATCTGTTGCGGCTTCCCCAAAGCGTTGCGCTTTCCACCTCCCTGGAGTCGGTAGCCGAGGCCGAGGTGATCATTGTCTCGGTCAATTCCCAGGGGCTTCGTGCCCTGTTGGAAAAGGAGCTTCTGCCTCTGGGGCTGAAGAACAAGACCCTGGTGCTTTGCATGAAGGGCATTGAGATTGAGACCGGAAAACGCCTTTCCGAGATCGTGGAGGAGATCCTGGATCCCTCCAACCGGGTGGCGGTCTGGCTGGGGCCGGGACACGTGCAGGAGTTTTACGCCGGCGTTCCCAACTGTATGGTCATCGACAGTCGGCACGAGGATACCAAGCAGCGGCTGGTGGAGGCCTTTTCGGGGAGCTTGATCCGTTTCTATTACGGGCAGGATCTGATCGGCAACGAGATCGGTGCCGCCGCCAAGAACGTCATCGGTATTGCCGCGGGCTTTTTGGACGGTCTGGGACTTTCCACCCTGAAGGGGGCGCTGATGAGTCGGGGAACCCACGAGATCGCCGGCCTGATCGGCTCCATGGGCGGCAACCCCTTTTCGGCCTACGGGCTTTGCCATTTGGGAGATTACGAGGCCACGGTGTTCTCCAAATTCTCCCACAACCGTCAGTTTGGTGAGAGCTATGTTAAGGGGGAGCGTTACGAGGCCCTGGCCGAGGGCTACTATACGGCTGCCGCACTGCATCGCCTGGCCGAGAGCTACGGAGTAGATCTCCCGATTTGCGAGGGGGTCTATCGCGTATTGTATCTGGGATGCGACGCCTCCACCGAGATCGAAGCCCTCTTCCAAAGAAGCCTGAAAAACGAATTTTAACAACGGATAAGCTATGGATTTTGTATTTGACAGTCACGCCCATTATTTTGATCGGCGTTTTGAAACCGAATACGAGGGAGGGGCAGACGCGCTGTTACAGGCGATCTGCCCCCAAGAGGTTTCCCACATTCTCAACGTGGGGACCGATTGTACTACCTCCCGCCTTGCCATAGAGCAGGCGGCACGCTACGAGGGAATGTACGCCGCCGCGGGGATCCACCCGGGGGATTGCCACTATTTGGGGGATCCCGACGATGCCCTGGCCGAGCTGGACGCTCTTTTGGGAGACGCACGGAGCCGCCGAGAACGCAAGCTGGTAGCCCTGGGAGAGATCGGTCTGGATTATCATTTTGCTTTTTACGGGGATATCCCCATGGATAAGCAACGCCAGGCCTATTTCTTTGACGGGCAGATGGAGCTTGGAAAAAAACACGACCTGCCCGTGATCATTCACGATCGGGAGGCGCATGGGGATTGCTTTGAGACGGTCCTGCGCCATCCCGGCGTGCGAGGCGTGTTTCACAGTTATAGCGGCAGTGCCGAAATGGCAACCGAGCTGGTCAAGCGGGGATGGTACATCTCCTTTTCCGGTACCCTGACCTTCAAAAACGCCACGCAGGTGCGCAAGGCGGCCCTTGCCGTGCCAAAGGATCGGCTCCTGGTGGAGACCGATTGCCCCTATCTTGCCCCTCATCCCATGCGGGGAAGGCTCAATCACTCGGGTCTTTTGCACTACACTCTGGAGGTGCTGGCCGAGCTTTGGGAGGGGACTCCCGAGGCGGCCGCCAAACAGACCTTTGCCAACGCCAAAGATTTGTTTTCTCTTTGATTTTGTGTAAGATGACCAAAAAATATGGTTTTAATTCTACATTTCGTCGGTGAAAAAGTTGAAAAACCCACTTGAAAAAATTTCTTTCTTATTGTATAATAAATAAAAGCCGATAAAATTTTGCGGCGAATGCTTCTGAATTTCCGTCATGTTTTGGGACGGCTTTTATCGGAAATACAAACGAAAGGTACTTAAAGGAAACACACCATGGCTAAAATTGAAACCAAAAATATTCGAAATATCGCTTTGCTTGGTCACGGCGGCTCGGGAAAGACCTCCCTGGCAGAAGCAATGCTCTATATTACGGGTGAGACCGATCGCTTGGGCAATACCACTACCGGTAACACCGTATGCGACTATGATCCCGAGGAGGTCGCAAGAAAAATTTCTATCTCCGCATCCCTGGCGCCCATGATGTGGAAGGACGTAAAGATCAACGTCATCGACACTCCCGGTTACCTGGATTTCTCCGGTGAGGTTCTGCAGGCCCTGCGCGTTGCCGATAGCGCCATCATCACCGTAGACGGTAAGGCAGGTATCGAGGTTGGTACCGAGCTGGCGTGGGATTATGCCGTAGCGGCAGGTCTGCCCCGCGCATTCTTCATTAATAAGTTTGACGATAACGAAGCGCGCTTCGGTAAGGTCCTGGACGCTCTGCACACCACCTTTGGTAAAAACGTATGTCCCCTGACCATTCCCATGGTTAAGGACGGCGTGGTGGTTGGTGCCATCGACCTGATCGACGAGAGCGCACACGTGTTTGATAAGAACGGACGTCACAGTGTAGAGCTGATCCCCGAGGAATCCAAGGAAGCGGTTGCCAAGTACCGTGATATGCTCATGGAAGCCGTTGCCAGCACCGACGAGGATCTGATGATGAAGTACTTCGAGGGCGAGGAGATCACCCACATGGAGGCCATCAACGCCGTTCACGAGGGTATCATTCACGGCGGTATCGTTCCCGTGTTCTGCGGCGCGGCCACCAAGCTGTGGGGCGTATGGACCATGCTGGATAAGATCACCGAGTCCTTCCCCCGTCACACCGCAAAGAAGCAGGAAATGCTGGCCAATGGCGACTCCATGGAGGTTGCTCCCGACGGCGAGCCCGCGATCTTCGTATTCAAGACCGTTGCCGATCCCTTCGTAGGAAAAATGTCCTTCTTCAAGGTTATGAACGGTAACGTAAAGAGAGATCTGTTGCTCCGCAACAATACCACCGGCGACACCGAGAAGCTGGCCCACATCTACACCATGAAGGGCAAAAAGCAGACCGAGGTGGACGAATTGGCCTGCGGTGATATCGGTATGGTAGCAAAGCTCTCCAATACCAACACCAACGATACCCTGACCTGGAACAACGAGTTCTCCTATGCGGGTATCGAGTATCCCACCCCCTACCTCTCCAAGGTAATGATCCCCGTATCCAAGGGCGACGAAGGAAAGATCTCCCAGAGCATTACCAAGATGACCGAGGAGGACTACACCCTCAAGTTTGAAAATGACGCCGAAACCAAGCAGCTGCTGATCTACGGTCTTGGCGATATGCATCTTTCGGTTCTTGCCGCAAGACTCAAGACCCGCTTTGGTCTGAACGTTCGCTTTGAGGTTCCCAAGCTGGCATACCGCGAAAAGATCACCAAGCGTGTGGACGTGGAAGGCAAGCATAAGAAGCAGAACGGCGGATCGGGTCAGTACGGTCACGTTAAGATGCGCTTCGGCCCCGGCGATACCGACGGCCTCACCTTTACCATCTCGGTGGTTGGCGGTACCGTTCCCAAGAACTTCTACCCCGCAGTAGAAAAGGGAATTCAGGATTCCATGAGCAAGGGTGCTTACGGATTCCCCATGACCTGCCTGGCAGCCGACCTGTACGACGGCTCTTACCACGCCGTTGACTCGGATGAGCTTTCCTTTAAGACCGCCGCATCCCTGGCCTACAAGAAGGCTTTGGAGATGGCCGGCCCCGTGCTTCTGGAGCCGGTGGGCGACCTGAACATTACCGTTCCCGAATCCCTGGTGGGTGACGTCATGGGCGACCTGAACAAGCGTCGCGGTAGCGTGATGGGCATGGAGCCCGCCACCAAGAAGGGTTATACCGTGGTACAGGCAGTGGCTCCCAAGGCCGAGCTGATGGATTATCCCATCGTTCTCCGTGCCATGACCCAGGGTCGCGGATTCTTTACCTATGCCGTAACCGGCTATGATGTGGTTCCCGCCAACATTACCGCAAAGGTTGTTGCCGAGAATAAGATCGACTAATTTATACAGAAAAGGGACTGACTCAACTCTCGGTTGGGTCAGTCCCTCATTGCAAAACGCAGAACGGTGATAGGGGCGTGGCTCGGATCACCGAGGTTCATTGTTTGGAGATACGAGATGACAAAACGAATACCCTCCTTGGCATTGCTTCTTTGTCTTTTGCTTTCCCTTCTTTGGGGATGCGGAGGCGTGGGCGGTAGCGTTCAGAGCAGCACGGATGCCGCATGGACGCCCTCTCCCAACAGCTTTTTTGAGGTGCATTTCATCGACGTGGGACAGGCTGATGCCGCCTTGGTCATTTGTGATGGCCGCACCATGCTGATCGATGGCGGAAATCGGGACGACAGCGATTTGATCTATTCCTATCTGCGAAAGCAGGGGGTGACCTATCTGGATTACGTGGTCAGTACCCATCCCCATGAGGATCACGTTGGAGGCTTGGCGGGGGCACTCACCGCGGCCGACGCCGGAGTGGTGCTCAGTCCCGTCACTTCGTTTCCAACCGCCGCCTTTCAAAATTTTGTCAACCGTGTGCGGGCGAGGGGCTTGTCCCTGACGGTGCCCAAGGCGGGGGATTCCTTCCTTTTGGGTAGCGCGCTGGTAACGGTCCTGGGGCCGGTGCAGGCCTATGACGATGTGAACAATAGCTCCATCGTTCTCCGTATTGTTTACGGAGAGACCTCCTTTTTGTTTACCGGAGACATGGAGCAGGAGGCCGAGCGGGATCTGTTTGAGAGCGGTGTGGAATTGCGCTCCACGGTGCTCAAGGTAGGGCATCACGGGAGCAATTCCTCTTCCACCTATCGGTTTTTACGCGCCGCGGCACCTGCGTACGGCGTAATCTCCGTGGGAAAGGATAACGAGTACGGCCACCCCACCGAGAGCGTGCTTTCCCGTCTGCGAGACGCCGAGGTTACCCTTTATCGCACCGATCTCCACGGGGACGTGGTTTGCTACAGCGATGGAAAGACGGTCTCCTTTATCACCCAAAAAGATCATCCCCCCATTCCCGGTCGCTCCGGGACGAAAGAATAAAAGAAAGCCCAGCCTTTAAAGGAGGCTGGGCTTTCTTTTATTCGGTTACGGTTCCGTCGGAGCAATGCACGGTGATTGCTTGCAAGGGCTTCCATTGCTTTCCCTTTTGGATGGCTTCCCATTGCTCTGTGCTGCCTTCAAAATGAATCTCGGTGAGTTGGGAGCAAGCAAAGAACGCCTGATCTTCTATGGCGGTCAGGTTGGCGTGCAGGGTAACCGAGGTCAGTGCCGTAAAGCCGGGGAAGGCACTCTCGGGAATCTGACGGACGCAGGCGGGCAGACTCCATTGGGTGATGGAGGTGCAGGGCGTATAGAGGGCAAAATCAACATATGTTACGCTGTCCGGAAGGAGAATGGAGGTAATCTTATCGGTGCTGGCGTCGGCAAGCGGGAGTGCCGGAAGGCTGGCCAGAGCCGCCTCGCGGGTGGGGCCGCCCACTATTTGGGCTGCATCGTGCAGAGCCTGGCAATCCCGCACCCAATCTGCGGAGGTATAGCCGATGGTGGAGAGGGTCCGGCAGAGCCATTGGATCTCCACGGGGCTAAGGTCCTTGGCGAGGATATAAACGGTTACGAATTCGGCCAGAGGATACTCCTGACGAAGGGCCTCCAGGTCGGCAAGACTGATAAATCCGTCGTCAACCCCTTTCTTTTCAAAGTAGGCGGTCATCTTGTTTCGTTCAAAGTCATTGATCAGACCGGCATCCGTGGCGGCTTGCAGCTTTGCGGAAAGGGCAAGGTAGGCGGTTTCGTCCAGCATCGTGGGCAGATTGGGAGCCAGGGAGGCGCGGACGGTTACCACCCGATCCCCGTCGGGAGAGGTGGCGGGAATTACGATATCAATGGATTCCTCCACGGCGGGATTGACGCGAATCGCATTCACGTAGCAGGTGCCGTCGCCGTTGGAGACGTAGGAGATCACATAGGCCTCCCCGTTGGGAAAATCCTTGGAGGCAAGGGGATTCAGGCTTCCCAATCCCAGATCGGGCAGGGCGTCGCAGGCGATCAGTAGGGGCAGGAGCAACAAAAGGGCAATCGCCCTCCAAAGGCAAGCGCGTATAGTCATGGTGGGATCCTCCGTAAAATTGATTGCCTTTATTATAGCCGATGCGGAGAAAAAAGTCAATACGCTTCTCCTTTTTTTAAAAGTTTCGATAAACCTATTGACAAACTAACAGTGTTCGTTTATAATAAAAGCGAACACTGTTAGTTTGCAAAAACAGGAGGTCTTTTATGCATAAAAAAGGGTTGAGCAGTGAGGAGATCACGCGCGTTGCCTCGGAGATGATCGCCGAGAACGGATGCGCCAATTTTTCCTTGCGTGAGCTGGCGGCAAAGCTGGGGGTTCGTCCGGCGTCTTTGTATAATCACGTCAGCGGTATTGGAGAGATCAACGTGGCCGTGGCCTTGGATGCCTCCACGCAGATGCATCACCGCTTGGAGGCGGCCGTTGAAGGACTTCTGCGGGAGCAGGCTTTTTTGAGAGGACTTGCCGAATACCGCGCCTTTGCCGCCGAAAATCCCGAGCTCTACAAGCTTCTTTACCGTCTGGCCGGGGCGAATGAGGAAAACGCGGCCCTGATCCGCAAGGCGGCCCTCTATTCCATCGAGCCCTTGCGCCGTGTTGTGAAGCAATTTGAACTGGATGAGGCCGATATGATCCATTTTATGCGGTTTTTGCGTTCCACCCTGTACGGCTTTATTACGCTGACCTCCGAGGGCTTTTTGCTGCGTGGCGGTGTGCCCAGAGACGAAAGCTACGCCTTTCTTTCAAGGACGCTTTTGACCTCCTTGGAGGCGCTGAGCGAAAAAAACAAGGCACAAAACGCTGAGAAAGGAGAAGAAAAAAGATGAAGGCACGCTATTTATCCTACGTTAAGAGACATTGGAAATTCTTCCTGTTTGGTCCTATGTTCGTGATTCTCTCGGCCATCCTGGAGATCACCTTGCCCAACATGACGGCAAATATCATTAACAACGGCATTGCCAACGGGGATATTTCCTACATCGTAAGGCAGAGTGTTTTGATGATGGCGATCGCGGTTTTGACCATGGCGAGCAGTGTTATGGGCGCGATCTGCTCGGTGAACGCCGCCGCCAGATTCTCGGCAGACCTGCGGCGTGATATTTTCGCCAGGGTGCAAAAATATTCCTTTTCCAATCTAGACCACCTCACCACGGGCTCGCTCATTACCCGTATTACCAACGACGTGAACCAGATCCAGCAATTTGTGCAAAATCTGACGCGTATGATGCTTCGTGCGCCCACCATGCTCATCGGCGCCATGTTCATGGCGTTTACTCTGAATCTGAATCTTGCTTTCGTGCTGTGCGTGATGATCCCCCTGCTTGCCCTAACGCTCTTCCTTTTGGTGCGCAACTCCTTGCCCAGATACACCAAGATGCAGGAGCAGTTGGACTGCTTGAACACCCAGATCGGGGAATCCATCGAAAACGAGCGCGTGATCAAATCCTTTGTGCGTGAGGAGTTTGAAAAAGAGAAGTTCTTTGGGGTGAATGACCGCCTCTACCAAAAGAGCATTCACGCCTTGAAGGTGATGCTCTGGGTGGATCCGGTTTGTACCATTTCCATCAATATTGCCACCTTGGCGGCGGTCTGGATCGCGGGACGGCAGATCATGATTGGGAATATGGAGCTGGGTACCCTCACCGCATTTATTACCTATTTGAGCCAGATCCTCACCTCCCTCAAGGTTATGGCCATTGTGTTTGTCCGTTGGTCACGGGCAGGGGCTTCGGCGGCGCGTGTGCGTGAGATCTTTGAGGAACCTTTGGATATGACCGACGAAAGCGTCGCCTGTCCCGAACGTCGGGTGGAAGCGGGCAGCATTGAGTTCCGTGACGTATCCTTCCGTTACTTTAAAAACCGCTCCGAGGCGGTGCTGGATCACATCAGCTTCCGTGTGGAGGCGGGGCAGACCGTGGGCATTATCGGCTCTACGGGTAGCGGAAAGAGCACGCTGATCTCCATGATTCCCCGTCTTTACGACGTGGATAGCGGTGAGGTTTTGGTGGACGGCGTCAACGTGCGGGATTATTCCTTCGATCATTTGCGCCGCGGCATTGCGGTGGTTCTGCAAAAGAATATGCTCTTCTCGGGTACCGTGCGGGAAAACCTGTACTGGGGGGACGAGGACGCTACCGAGGAGGACTTTGACGAGGCCTCCCGGATCTCCCAATCCGCGGAATTCCTTTCCTTTTTTAAGGATGGATATGAGAGCGAGCTGGGACAGGGGGGCATCAACCTCTCGGGCGGACAAAAGCAGCGTCTTTGCATCGCGCGAGCTCTGCTCCGCAAGCCCAAGATTTTGATTCTGGACGACTCCACCAGCGCCTTGGATACGGCAACCGACGCTAAATTCCGCAAGGCACTGCGGGAGAGCGCCAAGGACATTACCTGCCTGATCATTGCCCAGCGCATTTCGTCGGTGATCGATGCCGACCGTATTCTGGTTATGGACAACGGACGGCTGGTAGGAAACGGCACACACGCCGAGCTGATGGAAACCTGTCGCGTGTACCGTGAGATCTATATGACACAAAAGGAAGGAGACACGGCAAATGACTGAAGAGAGAGAACGTCGATTACAGCAAAAATACGCGGGTCTTTCTTCCAGAGCCCCCGCGAAAAAGGAATTCAGCATTGGCGGCGGACGCGCGGGTGCCATGGCGGCGCAGGGAAAGCCCAAGGACACCAAGCAGACCGTAAAAAAGCTGGTTTGGTATTTGAGCCGGGAATGGGCATTGATCATTGTTGCTCTTGTATGCTTGCTTGCCACCACCGTGGGAAACCTGGCGGCAACCTATATGCTCCGTCCTATCATTAATGAGGGAATCTCCCAATACATTGGAAACGTTGACGAGGGGATGCGGGTGTTGACCCTCCGCGTGATCGGTTTGCTGACTCTGTACGTATGTGTGCGAACCATGCATTTTATACATAAGCGTGTGATGCTTACCGCCTCTCAAAGGTCCCTGAATCGACTTCGTCGGGACCTGTACGAAAAGCTGCAAAAGCTTCCCGTGCGCTACTTTGATACCCACTCCACGGGCGACCTCATGAGCCGCTTTACCAACGACGTGGATACCATTGGTGACATGGTAAATACCACCTTGGTGGCCATGATCTCGGGCGTGATCACTCTGGTGGGAACCGTGATCCTCATGATCGTTACCAACTTTTGGCTGGCAATGATCACCATTGCCTTTACCCCTTTGTTGACCTTTGTCAGCAAGACCATTCTTAAAAAGAGCCGTCCGCTGTTCTCCAAGCGTCAAAGGGCGCTGGGGGCGCTGAACGGATTTTCCGAGGAGGTCATTTCGGGGCAGAAGGTGGTTAAGATCTTTGGCAGGGAGGACGCCACCGAGGAAGAGTTTGAGTATCTGAATCAACAGCTCTGCAAGGCACAGATCAGTGCCCAAACACGCTCCATCCTCATGGGACCCATCAACCACAACATTTGCAACTTTGCCTACGCCATCACCGCCTGTGTGGGTGGTATCATGGTGGTGACCAACGGCTTCGACATCGGCGGCCTGACGGTCTCCTTGGACTACACCCGAAAGTTTAATCAGCCCATCAACGAGATCTCCACTCAGATCAACGTGGTCTTTTCCGCCTTGGCGGGGGCAGAGCGCATCTTTGAGGTGATGGACGCCGACGAGGAGGTGGAGACCGCCCGGCTTTCCAACGTTAAGGAGCTCAGGGGTCACGTGACGCTGGAGCACGTGCATTTTGGATATGTTCCCGACGTGCCGGTGCTTCACGACATTACCCTGACCGCAAAGCCGGGACAAAAGATTGCCTTCGTAGGCTCGACGGGCGCGGGAAAAACCACCGTGACCAATCTGCTTTCCAGATTCTACGAGATCGAACAGGGGCAGATCTTCATCGACGGTATTCCCATTGAGCAGATTCCCCGTCCCGTGCTGCGCTCCCACGTGGCAATGGTCTTGCAGGATATCCACCTGTTTACGGGCACGGTGCGGGAAAACATCCGCTACGGACGTCTGGATGCCACCGACGAGGAGGTGGAGGCGGCGGCCAAAGCCGTATCTGCCCACGATTTTATCATCCATCTGGAAAAAGGCTACGACACCCTTCTGGAGCATGACGGAGCCAATCTTTCCCAGGGACAGAGACAGCTTCTCAACATTGCCAGAGCCGCCGTCAGCCACGCGCCGATCCTGGTTCTCGACGAGGCCACCAGCTCGGTGGATACTCGAACCGAGCGGAACATTGAGATCGGTATGGATGCCCTGATGGAGAACCGCACCACCTTCGTCATTGCCCACCGTCTTTCCACGGTGCGCAAGGCCGATCGCATTATGGTTCTGGAGCGGGGACACATCATTGAAAGCGGCAATCATCAGGAGCTGTTGGCTCTGGGCGGTCGGTATTCCGATCTCTACCATGAAATTGCCAAGCTGGATTGAGAAAATGGTTCACCTTGGTTGACAACCACCGGGAACTGTGGTATAATTTTCGGGAAGAAGCGACACGCTTCTTCCCGAATCTTTGTTAGGAGGATCTGTAATGGAGTTGGCGTTGCAAGCCACGGGCTTGAAAAAGACCTTTACCCTTTCTGCCAAGCAGCAGAAGCTGGAAAAGACGAAAAATAAGAAAAAGGTAGCGGTGAACGGACTTTCCTTTGACGCCTACCGCGGAGAGATCTTCGGGCTTTTGGGCCCGAACGGGGCGGGAAAAACCACCACTCTCCGTATGATTGCCACCCTGATCCGTCCCGACGAGGGCGACATTACCGTGGACGGCTTGAGCGTAGTAAAGGATCCCGGCGGAGTCCGTGGACGCATTGGCTTTTTGACCAGTGAGCTCAAGCTGGAGGATTTCTTTACCCCCGACTATCTGTACGATTTCTTTTCCGAGCTTCACGGCGTGGATCCCAAGCTGCGCGCCGCGCGGAAAAAGCAGCTCTTTGAGCAGTTTGGCATTGATAAATTTGCCGGTGTTAAGGTGGCAAACCTTTCTACGGGAATGAAGCAAAAGGCCTCTTTGGTGATCTCGGTTGCCCACGATCCCGATATTATCATCTTTGACGAGCCCACCAACGGGTTGGACGTGCTTACCGCCAAGGTGGTGACCGATTTCCTGCTGGAATTGAAGGAGCGGGGAAAGACGGTCATCGTGTCCACCCATATTTTCAGTCTGGTGGAAAAGATTTGCGATCGGGTGGGCATCATCATCGACGGAAAAATGGTGGCCTGCGACGCCCTGGCGGCGGTGTGCGACGGAAAGTCTTTGGAGGATCGCTTTTTTGATCTGTATCTTGCCAATGAGACCCAACGGGGAGGTGCGGCAGAATGAAAAACAATATCTTTACCGTGATGAAAAAGGAGCTGCTCCGCTTCTTTGGGGATCGGCGTATGCTCCTGGCCATTTTTTTGCCCGGCGTGCTGATCTATTTGATCTATACCCTGATGGGCGATGCCATGATGTCGGGGCTGATGCCCGACGAGGAGACCTCCTACACCGTGCAGATCGAGGAGCTGCCGGAGTCGGTGGAAATGCTGTTGACCGCAAGCAGCGGTGGATTTTCCTACGTGACCGTAGAGGATCCCATGACGGCGGTAGCCAACCAGGAGCTGGATCTGTACGTGGTCTTTCCCGCCGATTTTGACGCGAAGGTTGCCGCCCTGGAGGTTCCGGGAGTGGAGCTCTATTATCACTCCGCATCCATGACCTCTTCCACGGCGTATAGCCTGTTTACATCGCTTTTGGACGGCTATGAATCCATGCTGGCCAATCGCTTTGACGTCAATGCCGATCTTGGAAAGACCTACGACCTGGCCTCGGCGGAGGATACCACGGGAATGCTCTTTTCCATGCTTATGCCCATGCTTTTGATCATGCTTATGTTCTCGGGATGCATGGCGGTGGCTCCCGAATCCATCGCGGGCGAAAAGGAAAGAGGTACCATTGCCACCCTCTTGGTCACCCCCATTCGCCGCAGTGAGCTTGCCATTGGTAAGATCGCGGCCCTCAGCATCATTTCGCTGTTGAGCGGCCTTTGCAGCTTCTTTGGCGTGCTCTTTGCTCTGCCCAATCTGATGGGCGGGGAAATGGACGGTATGATCGACGCCAACATCTACGGGATGAGCGACTACGCCTGGATCTTAGGTGTCATCCTGACCACCATTCTGGTGTTTGTCTCCCTGATCTCGATTCTTTCGGCACTGGCGGCTTCGGTCAAGGAGGCCAGCAGTATGATCTCGCCTCTGATGATTCTGGTGACCTTGGTGGGGCTCTCGGGAATGTTTGGCACCGCCACCTCCACCTGGGTATACTTTATTCCCGTATATAACAGCGTGCAGTGCATCAGCGGTATCTTCTCCCTTGCTTATCAGCCGGCACATATCGTTATCACCATGGTGGTCAATTGCGTGGTGGCGGGGATTTTCGTGTTCGTCCTGACCAAGCTGTTTAACAGCGAGAGAGTGATGTTTAAGAAATAGTCCCAATTGTATAAGGAGGATTTTCTATGAAAAAACTTTTAGCATTTGTTTTGCTTTGCGTATTTATGTTTTCCGCCTTTGCTTGCGGAACAAGCACGAATCTTAACGAAACAACAACTTCATTTTCTACAGAGGAAATCATAACAAATCCAACTCAACCAGAGGAAACCACGACAGATCCTATGGTCATCTTAAACGAATTAACAGAGATTCCTTCAATTGTGGTAGAATTGGGTGAGAAAAGACAAGATCTCTTCGGATCTTTAGTTTGCGCACATGTAAATGGCGGTGCAGTTGCCGACGGGATTTTAATATTGCAGTCAACCGAAAAAGTTCTTGGTCGCTGGGTTTCCGAGGGAAAGATTCCAACCATTACATTAGACGAAAAATCAGAGCTTGTAAACGAAGAATCGAATACTGTATTAACCGATCCTATTACTTTTTATCTTTATAGAGAAGTGAACGGATCCTACAGCGAGATTGTCTCGCTTGATAATGCAACGATTACCGATGTCTATACTTATGGTATTGAAAATTTGAAAGGCGCGAGTGTGTATATCCGTTTTGATATTTCCAAGACAACCGATCGTGGAGATGCGAGATACGCTTATATTATGCACGTGGAGTTCGGAGATTCGGAGTAATATTTCGTTTATAAAACAACTTTGATGAATAATAAAAATCCACCATTAAATCAAGAAGGATAGTGCCAAGAAACAGAAGAAATCCTTGCAGGCCCAAAGAGCTTGCAAGGATTCTTTGTTTTAATGCCTTTAGGCAGTGGAGCGCTTGACGCGAAACAGACAACCACCCGCTATGCGGGTGGGCGACAAAGGTTTTACCCTTGTTTTAGGAGCAAATGTAACATAAGCCTTCTCCTGTGGGAGAAGGGGGACCACCGTAGGTGGTGGATGAGGAGTTACTTTAGAATTAGAACACCTCATCCGGCAGCCTTCGGCTGCCACCTTCCCCCACTGGGGAAGGCTTACTGTTGTTTGCGCTCT